>MEDT01000053.1 GCA_001724175.1 Cytophagaceae bacterium SCN 52-12
GTGAACCTGCTCGTCCCGCCCCTCCTCCAGCACCGGATTGATCTCCATTTCTTCCTTTATCCTCTGCTCAAGCTCCATAGTTGTCAGGTGGAGCAGGTTCAGCATCTGAATCTGCAACGGGGAGTACTTTAAAGTCTGTTTTTGTACCTGAGCCTGTCTTTGCATGAATAATTTACTATTTTACGCCTGCTATGAGTTCACACATATTGCGATACTCAAATATGAGTATAAAATTCCACATTTAGCGAATAAACCTCATTAAACTAATTTGCCGAATTAGCGATGAACTTCAAACTGTACCAGGCGCCCAAGTTCAGGTTTGGCTTCCGCGATTCCCACACGCTGTTCCGCCTGCTGTTTCTGGTACCCATTTTCCTGATCGTGGCGCTCTCGATCGGCTTCAACCGGGTAAACCGTCACCTGGTTTTCTATGCCGCCCAGGTCGATAACAGCCAGGATGTGCTGTCGGCGCTGAGCGACCTGTCGATGGTACTTCACGAAATCAATTTCAACATCGTTGCCCACAACGCCTACGGCAATAAAGCCAACAAGGAACTGGCCCTCGAAAATGCATCGGCTATACCGCAGCTTCTCCAAAAGCTCGATTCGCTGGTCTCCGGCAACTCCGACCAATCCACGCTGGCTTCGGGGATCCGGCGGCAAATTTACGGCTTGTACCAGTTCAATCCTGCCGACGGGATCCCGGATATGAGCTTTTTCACCCGCCAGGGCAAGCTTCCCATTCCCAATACGACAGAAATGCGTGAAGTATACGATCTCATCGATCGCATGAAGACGAAGGCAGGCTTGCTGATGGAAAGCAGGCTGCAAAGTCGGAACGCCTACCAGGAGCAGCTTTTTAAATACAACTGGCTTCTTACGCTGGCTTCCGTAGTATTCATGGCGGGCATATTTTACCTGCTCGATAAAAAACTGGTGGAAAACAGGAAGTACCGCGCAGAGCTGGAAAATAAAATAGAGAACCTCAACCGGTCCAACAGCGAGCTGGAACAATTTGCCTACAGTGCATCCCACGATCTCCAGGAACCGCTGCGGAAGATAAAGAGCTTCTCGGATCGCCTCGCTCAGAAACATGCTCCGGAACTGAATACGGAAAGCCGCCTCCTTCTCGATAAGATCAGCAGCTCCGCGGGGCGTATGCAGCGGCTCATCCATGATCTGCTCGCTTTTTCGCAGCTAATGAGAACCTCGAGCACCAAAGAACCGGTTTCCCTCAACAAAGTGCTGCGCGAAGTAAGAAGCAACCTGTCGCTGATCATTCTTGAAAAAAATGCGGTCATCACCAGCGACGACCTCCCCGTTGTGAGCGCTTATCCCTCGCAGATGATACAGTTATTTCAGAACCTCATCGAAAATTCTTTGAAATACAGCAAGCCCGACCTTACACCTTCGATCGGGATTTCGTACGCAATAATGAAGGGAAGCGAGATCGGCAGCTGTATGCCGGCGCATAAGAACCTTGATTTCCATGCTATTACGATTACCGACAACGGCATAGGCTTTGCCGAGGAGTTTGCAGAAAAGGTCTTCGCGCTTTTCCAGCGCCTGCACGGCCGGGAGGATTACGAGGGCACGGGTATAGGGCTGGCCATCTGCAAGCGCGTCGTCACCAATCACAACGGGTATATAACGGCAAAGGCTATCAAAGGACTGGGCGCTTCGTTCTCCTTCTATCTTCCTCTCGACGGCTCTTTCTCCGGGCAATATGAAGAAAAAAGCCCGGAGGCTGTATAGACAGCTCCGGGCTTCCATGCTGAAAGCAGCATACTAAGCTTTTTCTGTAGCTTCCTGGATGGCCTCTTTGGCTTCCTGTTTGGCCTTATAAGCTGTATCTTTTAGCTTCTGAGCAGCCTCTACGACCTTTCTTTTACTTGAATCGAGGGTGTCGAGCGCATCATGCGACCATCCCTCCGCTGTTCTCCTGATTTTACGGCGGGTTTTGCTTCCCTCATCCGGGGCAAACAAAAGACCAATTACTGCGCCGGCTGCGGCTGCTGTTACTATTCCCCAAAAAACTCTTGTGTTGATCATAATTCTTGCAGGTTTTAAGTGCGTATTACTGGTTAGCGGCCAGACGGAAACAGGGTTTTTTCCTACTTACACGCGTATGCTTTTCTACATACTGTGGAAATGGTATCCCGTATAAACTCCGAGAGGCATCCTGTCAAATATACGAACAATGTGGCAAGATTATTTTAGGAAAGCTGGTAATAATCTTAATCGACTCAATGAGAATCGTAATTATTGAAGATGAGGAAGAGCTGGGTATCCTGATGGAAAATTACCTCAAAAAAAGGGTTTTAGGTCAGAACGAGGGAAGCGTGACGATTGCCAAAAACCTGAAGGACGGGATCTCCTTTATAAGGGAAATAAATCCTGAGTGGGTCATCCTGGACAATAATCTGCCGGATGGAAAGGGGATACAGGCGCTTGGGAATATCCGCAGGATCGCACGGACGACCCAGATCCTGGTCATGAGCGCGATGACAAACCTGAAAGACGAAGCCCTCCGGAACGGCGCCGACTATTTTTTAGGAAAACCTATCAGCTTTACTGAAATCAACAGGATTATTAATAAAAGCCAGTAAAGAGATTTATAGCAAAAAATCCATAGTACTACTAGGATATAAGTTTTATTTATATTAAATTCGCCTGTATAACATAGATAACTGGTTTTAACTGATAGATCATACTATTTCCGGCAGACCAACAACCATGCTGCCACCGCGGTTTTTCTGGTAGTCGGAAAATGCCTCATACCGGCAAAATCGGTTAACTCGCCTGAAACTTTAAATAAATATTATTCTTTCAGGCCTGGTATTAAACTTTAACTTGTTTTAAGGTTTTTTTTTACAGAATTTTACACCCGGATCAAGCGGACAGTCCGTTTATCCTTATGACATAGACAGAGTTGCGGCCCCTGCGCCGCATTGAAGATAAAGTATAGTATGTATAGTTGGAGTCCGCCATATGGTTTTACCGTGTGGCGGCTTTGTTTTATCCCTTTCCTTCATTACCTGCTTTCAGCCTGAGCCGACGACCTGCGTACCACCAGCTCGTGGGGCAGCATGATCTTTTCGGGCTTACCGGGCGGTGATACTCGGCTGAGCCGCCTCATCAAAGCATGGAGGGCGGTTTCGCCCACCAGCGTACCGGGATAACGTACGGTGGTCAGCTGCGGGTCTATGAACTGTGAAACCGGGTCGTCATTAAAGCCTACAACTGCTATGTCGCCCGGAATTCTATACCCGCGCTCTTTATAAGCCTTTATAAAGCTCACCGCGCACAGGTCGTTCGCTATAAATATGCCGTCGGGCTTGTCTTCTTTTTCATGCAGATACAAAGCGAGTCCTGCGCCGGCTGCTTCACTGAGATCCTTTACCAGCAGCAGGTCGTCCGAAAACACCGCTCCGCTTTCATGCAGGGCGCTGAGGTAGCCCCGGTGTCTATCGGCATATACGTTCCGCCTCAGGTCTCCGGTCACATGCATGATGCGCCGGCGGCCCTCTTCAAGCAGGTGCCCGGTAGCGTCCCTCCCTGCCTCGAAGTTATTGATCGTCACGCTATCGGCCCCGAATGTGTCGTCAGGCACCCTGTCGAAAAACAGCAACGGTATCTCCCTCTCCATAAACCGGTTAAAGTGGGCATAATCCGTAGTGTCATAAGCCAGCGAGATCAAAAGGCCGTCGACCCTGCTGTTGAACATCGTCAGGGCATTGGCGGCCTCTTTCTGCATCGACTCGAGCGATTGTGTAATGAGAAGGTTATAGCCGGCTTCGTTGGCGACCCGCTCCATTCCCGAGAGCACTTCCGACATAAAATTGCTGTTGAGCCGCGGCACAATAACCCCCAGCGTATTGGTTTTTCTTCGCCGGAGGTTGCTGGCAAAAGCGTTGAAGCGGTATTCCATTTCCTCGGCCTTCTTCCTGACCAGCTTTTTCGTGTTCTCATGGATAGCCGGGTGGTCCTTCAGCGCCCTGCTCACCGTAGCGGCGGAAAGCCCCAGCGCTTCAGCAATATCATAAATAGTGGTTTCACGAAACATAATACTATAGGTATAACGCCAAAACTAGCGAACCTCCCGCGGAAAATACAGGATTAATCGAGGAAATTATTTTAATGCAATCGGTTGCAAAAACAAAAATAAAGATATATTTGCGCTTGTTACAGCCCGGGTAGCCGTCAGCAAGCGGCTATCGGCTCGCGGCGACCCGGACAGGCTGTCGATGAATAGGGGCTGATAGCTAATAGCTGATTGCTGACAGCAGATCGCTGACGGCTCATAACCTTTATCCAGATGAAGCATACCATGAGGTGGTTCGGGCCGGATGATCCTGTTTCTTTAATGGACATCAGGCAGGCCGGATGCCGCGGAGTCGTCACCGCTCTTCACCAGATCCCGGTGGGCGATACCTGGCAGCCTGCGGAGATCAAAAAACGGCAGCAGCTGGTCGAAGCAGGCAATTCCGGATACTCTCCTCTTTATTGGGATGTAGTCGAAAGCCTCCCGGTCCACGAAGATATCAAGAAGGGCAGACCGGCCCGGAGAATATTCATAGATCGCTACATACAATCGCTCCGGAACCTGGCCAACTCGGGTATACGGACCGTATGCTACAATTTCATGCCTGTGCTGGACTGGTCGAGGACAAACGTAAGCTACAAATTGCCCGACGGCTCCATGACGCTGCGGTACGTACTGGCAGATTTTGCGCTCTTTGACCTGTATATTCTCAAACGCCCTGACGCAGAGAAGGATTACGACCAGCCTACCCGCGAAGCAGCATACAAGAGGTGGAAATCTGCCACCCGGCACGAGCTGGCCCGCCTTACCGACACCATACTCCTGGGACTGCCGGGCACGGAAGAAAAATTCGAGCTGGCTGAATTCCAGGGACTGCTCGATGCATACCGGGACGTAGGAGAAGCCGGCTTGCGTGAAAACCTCTATCACTTCCTGCAGGAAGCCGGCCCCGCAGCAAGCGAGGCCGGAATCAATTTATGTATCCATCCCGACGACCCGCCCCGGCCGCTCCTGGGGCTCCCCAGGGTGGTAAGCACCGCTTCCGATATCTCACGGTTGTTTTCAGCATATCCTCATTCCTCTAACGGGCTCACTTTCTGCACCGGTTCTCTTGGCGTACGCCCGGATAACAACCTTCCGCAGATGGCGGAAACCTTTGCATCCCGTATTCATTTCGTTCACCTGAGGAGCACGCTGCGGGAGCAGAATCCCCTCGACTTTCATGAAGCGCCGCATCTTCAGGGCGATGTCGATATGTACGCAATTGTAAAAACGCTCAAAAAAGAGGAGCAGAGACGATATGCGGAGGGCGTGCAAAATGCTGAAATTCCTATGAGGCCCGATCACGGCTTCCAGATGCTCGACGACCTCGGCAAGACTACGTATCCCGGGTATTCGGCCATTGGGAGGCTTAAAGGGCTTGCCGAGCTAAGAGGCCTGGAGCTGGCGGTCGAAAAAGAGCTCTTGTTTCAATCCCAATAACCATTCAGATGCCAGACCCAAAATATTCTCCGCGCAACATTCCGCCCCCCGTATTCTCCCTGGAAGGACAACTGGCCGTTATTACCGGCGGCGGAAGCGGTATCGGGTTTTATATCGCCCAATGTATGACTGCAGCCGGAGCCCGGGTGCTGATTACCGGCCGCCGGGAAGAGGTGCTCAAAGAAGCTGCGGCTGATTTGGGAGACAAAGCCTCTTATATAGTCAACGACGTGACCGACACTGCCGGTTTGCCCGGCCTGGTAGACCGGATAGAAAAAGAAGCCGGGCCGATCACCACGCTTGTCAACAACGCCGGTATTAACATGAAAAAGCCGATCTGGGAAGTAACAGACGGCGATTTCGACAAAATACTGCAGACCAACCTGCATGCTGTCTTCTCGCTGACGCGGGAGTGCGCCAGGCGGATGAAAGAGCGGAGGGCGGGGTCTGTCATCATGCTTTCCTCTATGGCCGCGCTTTATGGAATCGACCGGGTGATCGCCTATTCTGCATCCAAATCCGCCGTAGGAGGGATGGTAAAAGCAATGGCTACGGAGTTTTCTCCTTTCAATATCCGGGTTAACGCCATAGCGCCCGGGTTTATAGAAACACCGATGATGCTCACCGCCATGAACGGCGATCCTTCCAGGAGAGACAAAGCCCTGGACCGCACCCCCATGGGTATCTGGGGAAAACCCGAAGATATAGGCTGGGCTGCGGTATACCTTGCGTCGCCGGCAGCAAAGTTCGTTACCGGCGTTACGCTGCCCGTAGACGGGGGGAATTCGATAGGATTTTAGAGGGATACGAAGCTAAACAAAATAATATATGTTCAGAAGCAGTATAACTTTCATGATGCTGGGGCTGCTATTGATAGTATCTCCCGGCGCACATTCGCAAAAAGTCAGATGGAATAAAGTCAAGCTACTTTTCTATACCAAAAACGGCCAGGGATTCGTCCATGATAATATCTCGAACTCCATTCAGGCCATCAGGGAATTAAGCGCCGAATACGGCTTCAAAGTAGATGCTACCGACGACCCCGGTGTGTTTACCGATGATAATCTCCGTCAATATGATGCCATCGTTTTTTCCAATACCAACAACAACGTGTTTGATACCGATGCCCAGCGGGTGGCCTTTATGAGGTACATACAGGCCGGCGGAGGGTTTGCCGGGATACACTCCGCATCGGGCACAGAGCGCAAATGGAGGTGGTTCAAGCAGCTTCTCGGTGCTACTTTTTACTGGCACGACAAATTCCAGCCCTTCGATGTGCTGATCCTGGATGAGCATCACCCCTCGGTAAAGCACCTTCCCGGCCGGTGGAGCCGGTCAAAGGGAGATGAGTTCTATTTCCTGAAGGAGATGGGCGTCAACCTCCGGATCATCGCCGTGAACGACGCCACAACGCTCCGGGGAGACAATCCCAAGCGCCTGGATACTTTCGGCGACGTTTTCCCCTCGGTATGGTGCCAGGAATTCGACGGCGGAAGGTCGTGGTATACTTCCCTGGGTCACGATAAAAACGATTATCTGGACCCGGAATTCAGAAGACATATCCTGGGCGGCATCAAGTGGGCAATAGGCAAACAAAAGCCGCGCGACTACCGCAGGGCTTATGCCGCAACCCCGCTCGACCCTGTCAGGAAAGCAGGTAAGCGTTGATAATCAATAGCCTTTATACCCATGAGCTGTTAGGTTTTAGGTTTTAGGTTTTAGCCGTAAGCGGAACACTGCCCGACCGGCTATGAATAAAGCTAAAACCTAACTGCCAACAGCTAAAACCTTTATTCAAATGAAACAGCACAGCAGAAGATCTTTTCTTAAAAAAGCAGGTATCGGGACTACAGGTATCCTGGCTGCGTCGGCATTCCCCGCTATAGTGCCGGCTTCCGTTTTCGGGAAAAATGCGCCCAGCAACCGCATCCACATCGGCCAGATAGGGTTTGGACGGATAGCACGCTCGCACGATCTTCCGGAGATCCTGAAAAACGACATCGCGCATGTGATGGCCGTCGCCGATGTGGACCGCAAACGCGCCGGGCTGGGAAAAGAGTGGATAGAAGCCCAATACGCAAAAAAGACCGGGAAAGCCAATTACGTTACAGTTAAAACTTACGAAGATTATCATGACCTGCTCGCCAGCAGGGAGATCGACGCAGTGATCATCAGCACGCCTGACCATTGGCACGCCCAGCCGGCCATGGAGGCGGCCCTGGCAGGCAAGCACATCTACCTCCAAAAGCCGACTTCGCTTACGATAAAAGAAGGGCGACAGATGAGCGATGCCGTGAGAAAATCGGGTGTCGTGTTTCAGCTGGGCAGCCAGCAAAGATCCGCTAACCCGTGGCCGCAGTTCAAACGGACCTGTGAGCTGGTAAGAAACGGGCGGATAGGAGAGCTGAAGAAAGTATATGTCGGGCTTCCCGGCGACCCTCCCGGCGGAAGCCTTGAAAGAATGCCGGTTCCCGCCAACCTGGACTATGACTTCTGGCTGGGCTCAACCCCGGATGTCTACTATACCCTTGACCGGGTCCATTCGCAAACGAACCTGGACGACCGGCCCGGATGGCTGAGGTGCGAGCAGTTCGGCGCAGGAATGATCACCGGCTGGGGCTCCCATCATATCGACATCGCACATTGGGGAATGGGAACCGAGCTGACCGGGCCGGTAGAGATAGAAGGAACCGCGTCTTTCCCGACATCAGGCTTATGGAATGTTCACGGGGACTTCAAAGTAACGGCCCGGTATGCAAACGGCGTCGTGATGGAAATGGGGGGAGATAACCCGAACGGGGTCAAATTTGAAGGCACCGAAGGCTGGATCTTCGTCTCAAGGGGAAATGTCGGTGTGACCGCCTCCGATCCCTCGGCCACCGCAGGCAGCAAGGAAGAAAACAAGGCATTTTATGCGAGCGACCAGAAGATACTGGGATCGGTAATAGGGCAAAACGAGATACATCTCTATGACAGTCCCGAGCAGCACCGCAACTGGCTGGAGTCGATACGGGATAAGAAAGAGAGCATCAGTCCTGCCGAAGTAGCGCACAGGTCCTGCTCCGCCTGCCTGGTAGCGCACACCGCCATGAAGCTTCAGCGTAAGCTTCGCTGGAACCCGGAAAAAGAAGAATTCGTCAACGATGCAGAAGCCAACGCGACGCTTTCGCGTCCGCAGAGAGGGAAGTACGGAACGGACCAGGTAAAGGTGTGAGATTAGCCGTCATTCGAGCTGAAAGCCGACCGGGACGCTGTATGTTGACCGAATGGGAATTCCCCGTTTTTGCCCGGCGATCCATTTTCCGGAGCTCAGCATAACTACTCTTACAGCTTCTGCATCCAGTAAAGGGCTTGCGCTGCGGGTTACTTCGATGTTGCTGATATCTCCGCCGGGCTCTATCATAATAGACAAAATCACCCGTCCCTGTATCCTGCTCCTGGATGCTTCGGCGGGATACCGGATATTCGAAGCCATAAACTTGTAAAAGTCCCGGATCTGGCCGCTGTACCGGGGCTGCGTCTCTTGCTGCGTATATTCGAACTCCTTCCCGTCCCGGAAACTCTTACCCCGGACCAGCTTCCCGTCTTCATAGAGCTCCTCGAAGCGTAATGTGCCGTCGGGATGAAAAGACCGCCAGGTACCTACGCGATAGCCATTCCTGACCTCGCCTTCTCCCCAGGGATGGTCACCGCCTGAAATATACCCGTTCCCTTTTACCACCTGCCGGGCACCCGAACTGTCGGAAACCTGTATGATCTTTTCCAGGCTTGTAGTGTCATTGATTTTTTGTGTATAATACTTCTCTTTCAGTATCGAGTTGGGGTACCAGCCTATCGTCTGGCTTATTACTTCGCTTTCCAAAAGCGTCACCTTTGCCGTCTGACCTGAAGCATAGCTCACTTTCGAAAAGGAACCCGGCAAAAGCTCCCTGACAATTCTTCCGTCGGATGTTACGATATACTCGGGCAGGCCCGCTTCAAACGGTTCGGTCCCCGCCCTGACGATGAAAGCGTCCGACGGATCGACATATTGTCTCAGCTGCCCTTCCTCTACACCGAGAAGGAGCTGCAGCACGTTGCTTTCAGCCGGCGTTCGGATGGCTTCCAGCGCCTGCGGAGCCGACCACTTGTTTTTCGTCCGGGTGCTGAACTGCATCCGGCCGGCAGGGATCCCGTTTTTATCGACCTTAACGCCAAGCCTGTACATGGCCTCTTTGTCATCTTTTACTTTCCTGAATTTCCCGTCAAATAAAAAGCCGAACTCATAGCTATCCCTGTTAAATTCCTCAAGCCCGCCCGGTCCGAAGCTAAGCGAATAACTGAACTGCTGCCTGACCGGCCTGCCGTCTTTTTCGGCAGGCTTCCATCCTTTGAAAATCCTGAAAACACGTAATACTTCCTCATCTGATTCCTTATTCAACCCCTTGGCGACTTCCAGTGAAGATACGGAGCCGTCCGGTTCGATTACCCCTTTCACCTCCACTTTTCCTTCCACCCCCTCTACCCTGTTCACGAAGGGCGTCCTCACATTATGGGTTAAAAATTCGGAAAGCATGGCCGGTCCGCCGAGAGGCTCCGCAGGTCTGTCTACCTGGCCTTTCTGAAATATCTCCTGTCCCCGGGCGACACCTGCCGTGACCAGCAGGAGTAAACAAAATTGTTTAAGCATAGTGATTAAAAATTTCTTACCTTTTTCAAAAAAACAATATCCGGCGTACTATTGTCACAATAATCCGGGCTGCAGCCCATCCTGTTGTCCCCGGTCAATTATTACAATAATATAAAAAAAACAGGTTCCAGTCAAAAATGAATATCCGAAGCTTAAAAGTCTTTTTCCTGAAATGCGCGCCTGCCGCCGGACTGGCTGCGGTGTGCTCGCTTCTTTTATTTCCGGCAGCGACAGCTCAGCAAACGCAACAGAAAAAAAAGCCCAACATCATCGTATTCCTGGTAGACGATATGGGCTGGCAGGACACATCCGTTCCTTTCTGGGGAAAATCTACCGCATTCAATAAACGTTACCGGACCCCTAATATGGAGCGGCTTGCAAGGGAAGGCCTGAAATTTACCAGCGGGTATGCGTTCCCGGTCTGCACTCCCTCCCGCGTCAGCCTTATCACCGGCGTAAATCCCGCACGGCACCGCATCACTCACTGGACCTCTCCCAATGCCAATACCAACACCGATTATCCCGATACTACGTTGAACTTTGTCCCGTGGAATATCCAGGGAATGAGTCCTGTAGCCGGCATAGCAAACACCTTCCACGCCACGCCCCTCCCCTCGCTTTTGAAAAAGGCGGGATATTACACGATCCTGAGCGGGAAAGCACACTTTGCTTCGAGCGGCACACCCGGCGCCGATCCGAAAAACGTCGGATTCGACGTTAACATCGCCGGCAGCTCTATCGGTCATCCTGCCAGCTACTATGGCGAAAGCAACTACGACAAGCCGGTAAACGGCAAGCCTAACCGGAACGCAGTTCCCGGCCTGGAAGCCTATCATGGCACCAGCACTTTTCTCAGCGATGCCCTGACGATCGAAGCCCTCAAAGCGCTCAGAAAACCGGTCAGCGAAGGCGAGCCTTTCTTCCTGTATCTATCTCACTATGCAGTGCATACGCCTATACTTCCCGATCCGCGGTTTGTCGATCGCTACCTGAAAATGGGATTGGACAGCATCGAGGCCAGCTATGCCTCGCTGGTAGAAGGGATGGACAAAAGCCTGGGCGACGTAATGGATTTCCTGGAGAAAGAGCAGCTGGCGGAGCATACCGTGATCTTCTTTCTTTCAGACAACGGCGGATTGAGCACTGCGCCGCTCAGGGGTGGAGAAGGCTATACGCATAACCTTCCGTTAAGAGCAGGAAAAGGCTCGGTATACGAAGGAGGTATACGGGTTCCGCTGCTCGTTAAATGGCCGGGAGTGACCCGGGCCGGCAAGACCGCCGGTCAGTATGTCATCGTTGAAGACCTGTTCCCTACCATTCTTGAGATCGCGGGTATAAAAAAGGCGGATACGCATCAGCAAGTAGACGGGAAAAGCATGCTTCCGCTGCTCCATAAACCGGAACTGAAGGATACGGAAAGAGAATTGATCTGGCATCACCCACATCGCTGGATCCCGCAGGAAGGCCCCAATATTCACTGGGCCAGCGCATTCAGGAAAGGAGACTGGAAGCTCGTTTACGACTACCGCGCCCGGAAACTGGAGCTGTATAACCTGAAAGACGACATCGGCGAGCTCCGCGACCTTGCCGCCCTGGAGCCTGAAAAGACAAAGGAACTGGCCAGGCTGTTCACAAAAAGGCTCAGGCAATATGGCGCGCAGCGTCCCACCTGGAAACCGGGTGGGCAACCGGTCCCATGGCCGGACGAGATCGCCGTGAGGCAGGCCGGAGTTGAAGCACGGAAGTAAGAGGAGCCGGGGAAGAAATTTCAACTGTACAAGGTATATTACGTAAGTCTGTGGATAATAAAAATACGACCGGTTTTTTTTATTTACCTATTCATTCTGATGAAGATATTGATTGATCAGCTTAACAGGAGAAAATTTATTCATACGCTGTCGGCAGCAGCGATAGGAACAGGACTGGGTGCGCCGGTGATTCTGAAGGCAGCTTCCGCCGATCAGAAGCCTGCCCTGCTCGGCGGGACAAAAGCGCATCCCGGCAATTTCCCGCAATGGCCGGTTTTCGACCGGACCGAACAAACAGCGCTGGCTGAAACCCTCGAAAGCAAGAACTGGGGAAGGCTGAACAGCAACAGCGTGGTAGGTAAATTCGAAAAAGAGCACAGCGAGCTTATGGAAGTGAAGCATACCCTCGGCGTGTCGAGCGGCACCAGCGCGCTTTATACCATGCTGGGCGCGCTCGATATCGGCCCCGGTGACGAGGTGATCATCCCGGTGTACACATTTATTGCTACCTACAACGTCGTTACGCTGAATTACGCGCTGCCGATATTTGTAGATACCGACCCGGAAAGCTTCCAGATCGATCCTTCTAAAATCAAGAAGGCAATTTCGAAAGAAACAAAGCTGATTATCCCCGTCCACATAGGCGGATCGCCCGCCGACCTCGACAAGATCCTTCCGATAGGCGCCCGGGCCAATATCCCGGTGATAGAAGACGCCTGCCAGGCCCATATGGCTGAATGGCGGGGAAAGAAAGTAGGCACCCTCGGCCTTGCCGGAGCTTACAGCTACCAGTCAAGCAAAAATCTCAATTCCGGCGAAGGCGGCGCCATCATTACAAATGACGACGATTTTGCCAAGACGTGCTACACTTTTCATAACCAGGGGCGCGGCGGGAGCACTTCGGGCTTTCTTCCCGGGACGACCGGGACCAGGGGAACAAACCTCCGGATGACCGAATTCCAGGGAAATATCCTGCGGGCGCAGATGGCCCGCCTGGCCGACCAGACCCGGCACAGGTGGGAAAACGCCATGTATCTCAATAAAATCCTGGGACAGATCCCGGGCATTACCCCGGCGAAGCTATATGAGGGAACTACCATGAGCGCCTACCACCTCTACATGTTCCGCTATGACAAAAACCATTTTGCCGGTCTTCCGCGGGAAAAGTTTCTTAAAGCGCTTACCGCCGAAGGCATTCCCAATTCGCCGGGCTATGGCCAGATGAACAGCGAAGCATATGTTACGGGATTGGCCGGGAACCGCCATTACCTCAAAATATACGGAGAAAAAAGGATGAAAGACTGGATTGATCAGAACCAGTGTCCGAAGAACGACCATCTCACGCAGCACGAGGCTGTATGGCTTTTCCAAACCATGCTGCTGGGCTCGAGGGAAGACATGGACCAGATAGCCGAAGCCATTATCAAGATCAGGAAATTTGCCCCTGAGCTGTCTAAAATCTAAAAACATTCCCTTTCCTAACATCAGAGCATCCATGCGTATTAATTTATTTCTGCTGGTTCTGACCTTCCTGACAGGTATGGAGGTCTGCACTGCCCAGGGTAACTTCCGGGCAGGCATGTCGAGTGTCAGCATCGAGCCCGGCGACGAGTCCTTCTCCGTAGCATTAGCCGGCTATGCCGGTCCCTGGGTGGGACGATTTGCCGTGCAATGGAACCCGGAAGGGGTCTTAAGCTCCAATCCCCGGCTTGCCAGGCAGGTAAAACGACAGGGGATCGTAAAAGAAGAGGGTGTGCAATACAGGCTGAGCCAACAGGGATTATTCGAATACAACCGGACGGGAAGCCGCCGGGAGGGATGGGAACAGGCTCCATCCCTGAAAGGCCTGAAGAGCTTCGTGGTGCAGCATCCTTATGTATATGGCTGCAACGGTACAGACACGCTTTATAAATTTCATATCGACAATCCCCGGAACGGGTGGAACCGTGCCCTGTACTTCAATGGTGTTATCCGGAAGGTCAATATTCAGCATTTGTACACACATAACCGCAAGCTCTTCGCAGTCAACGAATCGGACTCCCTGTTTTCGGCCCCGCTTATACACGGACAGAAGGAGGAGCACTCCTACGCACGGGCCGTCGCCATTCAGAACGGCGATGCGAAAGTGCTGATTATCTGTATGGACCTTTGCGGCTTCAACTCGGATATGATTGATAACGTCAAAGCGTCTATTTCCGGGAAAACAGGTCTGCCAGCTGAGGCTATCCTGATCAATGCCTCGCATACCCATTTTGTTCCGGGCACGCAAAGATGGATCCCCTGGGCGCCCCACAACCGCTACCCGGATGTCAACTATATGGAAAAGGTGGTCAAACCGGCTATGATCAAGGCCGGTGTTGAGGCTTCTTCGAAGCTTTTCCCTGTCCGTCTGTCGTTTGGAAGAGGTACTACCACAATCGGAGCCAACAGGAGGAATCCGGGCTCGACCGAGCCCTATGATAACGCCGTGGATGTGCTCAGGATAGTCAGCACTGACGAAAAAAAGCAGGCCGTGCTGGTTCTGACGGGATGTCACCCGGTTTTTGGCACAAAAGGGATCAGGCATTTTACAATCAGCAGCAATTATCCCGGCTTCATGCGGAGCGCGGTGGAAAAAAATGCGGCGACACCCACTATGGCGCTGTTCATGCAGGGGTGTGCCGGGGATATCAATCCGGTAGACGAGCCTGAGGTATCAGGGGCAAAACTGGCCGGCGACGTCATGAAAGTCCTCAACACCTCTATGACGGAGCTCAGCGGAGGCATCGACTTTAAAATGGATTCGCTGCTGATCCCGACAAATCCGATGAGCATATCCGAACTGGAGGAATTCCGGGCAAAAAATGTTGCGCTGGGCCCCGAGATGGAGCCTGAAAGGGATGTCGCCTGGGCCGACCTGATGCTTTCGTATCACCGGGATAACAAAATGCCGAAATATATGCCCATCTATATCCAGACGCTCAATATAGGCCAATGGAAGCTGATAGGCATGTCGAGGGAAGTTGTTACGGAATATAGCCTGGCGATCAAAAAAATATGGCCCGGCAAGATGGTTTCGGTAGCCGGCTATTGCAATGATGTATCCAGCTACCTCCCGGTAGCAAGGCACATCCGGGCCAAAGTCTACGAGGGCGAGGGCTCTTATTTCTGGTATGGCATGCCTTCTCCTTTCCCGCTCGATATACTGGACAGAGTGGTGAACCGCATACAGTCGAAAGCATACTGACGGCGCACGAAAGCCTCCCTGATAGTGTCATCAGTTCCTGCTGATTTCAGCGGCAGGATAACATTGTCGTGCCCTTTGTCGTTTACTGGAGTGGAATGATTTCATACAAATACAAACTTATTAAAAGGGACATGAGGAAAATTCTTATCGTTGCGCTGTGTGCGCTGGTCACTCCTTCCATTGCGCAATTCGGAGTAAGCTTTCACCAATCCAATATGCCGTTTTTAGGCTTTAACTACGAAATTGCGGACAGGTTCCTTCCTGAAATACGGCTGGGAACGGACACATTTCTCGATGATATGTCTGTTGAGGCAGTCGCCACCTATCAATTTATCGACAAGGAAGACGTGGAGGTATACGCAGGCCTCGGAGGACGCGCCAACCGGGCAGCAGGGCTGGTTGCCCCCGTCGGAGTACACCTTTTTCCGTTCAGCGCCAAAAAATTCGGCTTTCACATTGAGCTGACACCCATTTTCATGGAAGATGCCGATTCACCTCTTATAAGAGGCAGCTGGGGTATACGCTACCGTTTTAAATAGCAGGACGGCTCCTGCGGGCTGCTGAATACGCCGGCCGCCCGTCATGACGGCGCTTTACCCGCCAGCATTAATCTCTTCAGAACGCTTTCCAGCTCATTCAGCAGGGGCATTACGTGCTCGGAATCGACCGGAACAGATTGTCGTGAATAGTCGGACAACAAATCCGTAAGGGGAATTTCCAGCACCCCGGCTATTGTTTCCAGCTGCATGATCTTCAGATCCTGCCGTCCGCTTTCCATGCGGCTGTAGGATTGCTGGCTGATGCTCAGCCGGTAGGCCATATATTCCTGGGAATATCCTTTCAGCAGGCGGGCCTGCCGTATACGGGCATTGATTTTTGAGTCCATAGTAGTACGCATGTAAGATGATTACAGATGAATATAGTATGCGCCCGGAATAAGCCTGAAGCTGTTATGCTCCGGGCCGGTACCTGGCTGGATGCCTAATATTACTATACATTTATCTGTTTTCCAACAGCTACACGCTGAAAACGTAGGTTCCCCGATTTTCGAGTGACACTTTCATTACCCGGCAGGCAATCTTTGAGTCGACATTACTATTACTCAAAAATTACCTGTAAACATGAAAGCAAAACACTATACTTTGCTGGCCGGCCTTCTATTGGCAGCCGGCTGCGAGAAGCCCGGGGAAGAGGCTATAGCTCCTCCTGCTCAAAAGAAAGAGCTTACGCCGGAAGACAGCCGGATCTGGCTGGAGGAACAGCCTTCACGTATCCTGCAGGATTATTCCATTTTATGGCAGGCTGCCGATGCTGCCCTGTTTGAAGGGCAAAAACTGATCACCGTACCGCTTTATAATCCGAAGGGCGGGCTGGAAATTGCCGGCGACGCAGCCGGGCATGACGACCAGGGAAAGCTGGAGGGAGCAAAGCTGATCTTCTACCTGGATGAGAAAGGCGATATAGCTGGAAGCCTGATGGCGGAACAAAGCGACGAATCTGCCGGCAAAAGGTCGATATACTTTTTCGATCCCCACCAAATGAAGCTTCAGAGCCTGTGGAAGATCGGGGAGCAGACCGTCTCGGGTTTTCCTGCCGCCGGCCAGGCCGGCCATTCGGGCAACAGGACGTCGGGCTGCGGAGCCGCTGACAAATGGGTGAATCATTGTACCGACAAAACTGCCAGGGACAATATGTGTTGGGAATATGTCGGTACGGTCTGGACCTGCTTTCCCGACTTTGACGACAACCTGCCTCCTACAGGTGGGCCCGGAAGCGGCGGACCGCCGACAAAAGGGCCTTCGATGGGAAGCCCCGGCATTTTACCATCTTCCGGGTTCAGCCCTTATATAAATGGTTCTTTCTCGGTAGTTCTGGGTCAGACAAAGCTTGATATGCTGTTAAATTCGGTTATTTCCGGCAAGGTGATTCCCCTTGTTTTTGAAGCCAGTGTACATCATGACATTCACTTCAGCCGCGAGGAGATCGATTACCTCGAGACGTTTTCCCAGCAGGATATCGACGCAATAACTGATTGGATCAAAGCTAAAAAACCAGTTGCTTTGGAGGCTATTGAAAACGAGATAGCAAAACTTAAGAAGAGATTTAATGATGCAGAGAAGAGCATACTTCGACAGTATTCCGGTAATAGTACGGTCAAGTATCGTCTAAATGTCTTAAGATATGGCGCAAATGCATATTCAGCCACTACAACGACATACGCGTATTTCAATGATACGCGGGCCAGAGATTGCGGAGAATGTAAAGGAAATGCTTTCAAACATGCACTCTTCAGAATTTTTGATGCTGTATCCTTCGGTAGAGAAATCTCCAGACAGTTGGGTGAAGCGCACGAATCGGAAGAAGACTTGAATCCAACCACAATTATGGATAAAAAAAATAACACAGCTGGCCTATGGATTTATGACTCATATAAAAACGGAGGTGCCGGAGTCTTTTACTGGGGTAGCAAAGTCGGCGATGCCATGAAGAATGGCGACCTCGTCTTTTTACTCAATAACAGGGAGACGCCTTCCAATGTTGATGACCCCACAATACCTGGGCCTCTGTAGCCATCAGGGTTATAGGATAGTAATTCGCTCGGTGACCAGGCGAATTGCTATCTTTAGCAAGAAGTGATCCAAATTGACCGTAATTATGAAATTTTTAAAAAAGCTGTTGCTGGCGTTTGTTATTGCAGGCACTATAGTCTTTCTGGTTTTAATATGGCTTATCAACTTTCGGCCTGTCTTCAAGCCATGTGAGCCCTTTGAAACCCGCTATGGCAGCGATACTCTCCTCTTTCCCATTGAGGGAACAGACGCTAAACTTAAATTCGGCGGTATGAAATACGACTCTCTTCCTCCTTTTTTCTTATATAGGAAAAAGGGAGACACTCTGGTAATGGCACACTTTAGAGCAGGATACGAAACCGGTCAGTTTAACTACAGAGGGCAGGATACAGCTACTACATTCTACACCAAAGGCGGTTATTCCACCAACTACGACGTAAAAGGTATATATGCATATTCCTATACAGTTAGCGACACACTATACCAACAGACCTCGGCAATACTCCAGAGAGCATATGGGGACAACTTTCAGGTAAAAACATCTAATTTTGATCATATCTCCTATTCTTTATGGGAAATCGGGCCTTGTCATCATCTCCTGTTTTTTAAGAAAAAGCCATTCTCGACGCGACACGGGCTAGATCCTGAGAGATTTTACACCTATATATTATTTGTCTATAACCTTTCTGAAAAGGAAATAAACGATGTTGTAGAAAGAGACGGCGGAATCAGTAATGAATACTTCTGACGGTTCCGCCGCTCAGGCTTTCAATCAGCCTTGAAAATATCGGACAAACACTTACAATACCCTCCTCTATATACTCTGACGGCGTAAATCCGGGACCCCGATAACGAGCAAGCCCGGCATCAGGGTTATCCGGCATACCTATTGCAACACTCACATACTTTATAACGAACGACATCATCATAGTTTAAATCAAAAAAAATATTTTTTTCTCCCAAAAACTAAGGGTAAAAACAGGTTTTCGAGTCTTCGTTTGAAATGAAAGAAAGCCTTATGCCCGAATCGTTTCCAAATCCAGAAAACCAGGATAACTCCGTAAGAAAAAACCTGCCTGACCCGACCGGCCGTAAAGACGACGAAGAGCTGTTTCTTCGGAAAATGTTCCGGATCAGCCCAAAACACGGAATGGACATCCTTTTCCGGACGTACTATACCCCGTTGTGCAGCCACGCTGTCAGGTTTGTTTATTCCAGACAGATCGCAGAAGACCTCGTCAGCGAAGTTTTTTTCCAGTTTTTCAGAACTCAGGCGTACCAGTCTGTCAGCACTTCCTATATCAGCTACCTGTTCCGGTCGGTCAGAAATGAGGCATTCACTTACCTGAAAAGAGAATTCGGGAAAACAACCGTTTTTGACGACATGAGCGAAAACACCCATCCTTCAAGCCTTGACCAGCCCGACATGGAAGTTCACTTCAACCATCTCTTTCATAAGATCAGCGAGACGGTCGCCGAGCTGCCCCCGCAATGCCGGAAAGTCTTTCTGATGAGCCGGTTCGAAAACAAAAAATATAACGAAATAGCAGCAGAGCTGCATATTTCTTCCAAAACAGTAGAAGTGCACGTCTCCAAGGCATTGAGCTACTTAAGGCAGCACCTTAAATCCGAATGGTTGAGCATCCTCCTTTTGCTCGTCCTGTAGTCCTGCCGGCAATTTTACCTTTTGAGCCATCATTACAAAATCTGAATTTCTACCATAATTTATGGAAAGTCCAATATCAAAATCAGTCGTTTTTGCCTATCTGTCAGGGCAGGCGACACCTATCGAAATACAATCGGTGGACGATTGGCTTAAAAAGCCCGGCAGCTACGAAGTATTCTGCTTCATGCTACTGGAATGGGAAAGGGAACACGCGCAGTTTACTCCCGACCGTGAAAAGGCAATCGCAAACTTCTGGGAAAGAGTAGAAAGTCCCTCCGAACTTACGGCAACCTCTTATGGCAGCGTGCCGGCCAAAGCTCAACAGGGCATTACGCGCATAGCCCGCCGATTACTTACTATCGCAGCCTGCATGACGCTGCTGGTGGCCGCAGGCTGGCTTTTCAGCGACAAACTGCTTTACAAAACAATCCACACGGCTTATGGCGAAATCAGTCGCCAGGTTTTACCCGACGGTAGCGAGGTTACCCTAAACGCCAATTCATCTTTGCGTTTTCCCCGTCTCGGGTTCGGAAAAGATACCCGTGAAGTATGGCTGAGCGGCGAGGCCGAATTTTCAGTGGTACACACCGATACGGATCAGCGCTTTATTGTAAAAACGCCCAAAGATTTCCAGGTAGAAGTGCTCGGTACGGAGTTCAGCGTATTCACGCGCACCAGGGGGACAAAGGTGGTGCTTAACAGCGGGAAAATAAGGATCGACTACAGGAAAGAGGGAAAACCCGCGCAGCTCACGATGCGCCCCGGCGATCTTCTCAAGATGGACGAGAGCGGAGATATACGAATGGAAACCACTAAAACACCGGAAGAGCACAGTGCCTGGAAAGAAAGGCGCTTTGTATTTGACGGCACTCCGGTAAGCGAGATCTGCCAGCTGCTGGAAGAAAACTTCGGTGTGATTGTACGCCCTTCCAACGGGGAAATCGGCGAGAGAAGCATTACCGGGAATTTTGAAACGCAGACGCACGAGGAATTGCTGGACATTCTCCGCGAAGTTTTCGCGCTTGAAACCAGAAAGCAAAAGGATACACTCATGCTGTATCAAAAACAGGAACCCACAATTTTTAACTGATAAAAACGATGACAAAACACCTGACCTCCTTTCTGCTGTGGGGACTCACGACGGTTTTTACCGGGATGCTGCCCTTTCCGGATGCCAATGCCCAACAGCTGGCCTATGCGATTCAGCATGTTAAACCCGCAACAGTTTTGAAAGAAACGAAGCTCAAAAACGCCCTGCTGATCCTTCAGCAACATTACGGAGCAGAGATCCTGTTTGAGGATCGTATAGTAGATCCCGTTTCGATTTTTACGGAAGATATCGATCTGAGAATATCACTGGAAAAAAATCTCGACAGGTTGTTGAACAGCACTGACCTGTCTTATAAGAAGATGCGGAAGAAAACTTATGTCATCCACCGGCAAACCCCGGCTCCGGCAAAAGAATCCGGAAGATCCGAAGGAACCGGGACAAGCGCCCTGCCCTGGGGCGGAGGGCTCGCCGGGACTTCGGTCAGCGGCAGCGATATCCGTGCCATCTTATCGGAAAAAACAGTAAGCGGTAAGGTAACAGACGAAGCAAACGAACCTCTTCCTGGTGTCAATATAATGGTCAAAGGGTCGCAGACCGGTACAGTTTCAGGTATTGACGGTTCTTTTTCAATAAGCCTGCCCGAAGCAGAAGCTACACTCATATTCTCCTTTGTCGGCTATTTGACAGAAGAAATTATAGTCAACAATCAAACCCGCATCGAAGTAACTTTAAAAGTGGATGAAAGAGCTCTTGAAGAGGTTGTGGTGGTGGGCTACGGCGCCCAGCGGAAAGTCAACATGACCGGAGCAGTCGGTGTTATCGAAACCAAACAAATTGAAAACCGGCCTATCGCTTCCGCTGAAGAAGCCTTGCAAGGCCAGATCGCAGGGCTTAACGTGGTGCGGACCGGCGGACAGCCTGGCAACCAGTCAATAGATTTCCGGATCAGGGGAACCAGCACCTTTACCAGTAACCCTGTACTGACCATTATAGACGGAGTCCCTTCGTCCCTCGACCGGATCAACCCAAACGATATTGAGAGCATAAGTGTTTTAAAAGACGCCGCATCAGCCGCTATTTACGGAACACGGGCCTCCGGCGGCGTTATCCTGGTCACGACGAAATCCGGCAAAAGCGGCACACCCAAAATAAGTGTAAGCAGTTCCATCGGTATTCAGCTACCTACCAGGTTTCCCGAAAAAGTTTCGGCCCTCGATCATGCGCTCCTTTCGAATGAGGCACGCGCTAACGACGGTGCCGGCCCCAAATTCACCGACGAGCAGATCCGGAGATTCTCGTCACCCGACTGGACCGACATTGACTGGGACAGCTATATGTTCAGAAACAGTCTTCAGACCAACCAGAACGTCAGCATCGCCGGCGGAAGCGACACGCACGACTACTACCTGTCTTTAGGTTATCTCAAACAGGACGGCATCATTATCAATACGGGTTTTGAGCGCTTCAACCTCCAGCTGAACCAGAATATCAAGCTGACCAGGAAACTTAAGCTCGGCATAAAAGCAGGATACATTCCTTCTACCAGGACAGCGCCGGGAGGAGGCAACCTCGGCAATATGCTCTCGTTTGTCGCAGCACAACCTAATTTCGACGATGTCAGAACAGCTGACGGCAGGTGGCTTCAAAACTCGACCAATACGGGTGGCGGCAACCCCATTGCGCTGGCCTCCGAAGACGGCGGACAGCAGGTGCTTAAAAGCGGACGCATACAGGGAAACTTCTCGCTTGACTACGAGATCCTTCCGAAGCTCAAGCTGACAGGCATTTACGGAATAGTCAACGATCAGTCACGACAGAGAGATTACCGAAAGAAAATAACCCTGTACCGGCAGGACAACCACGACCAGGTGGCGTCGCAATCTGCCTTCAACTATCTGGATGTCAATAACTCCAGGGAGATTTTCCAGAACGTCAACCTGCTGGCGAACTATGAAAACAAAAGCGGCGACCATCATTATTCCATCATGGGAGGGACAACCGCCGAATGGTTTCTCAGGGGTAACGACGCCATTTCCACCCGCGATTTTCTGACAGATAATATCTATACGGTAAATGCCGGTTCCGGCGATCCCTCTTTGTGGAATATTTCGGGGGGAGCATCCGACTGGGCGCTGGCATCCGTAATCGCAAGGGCAACCTATTCCTTTAAGAACCGCTACCTCCTGGAAAGCTCCTTCAGATACGATGGTTCCTCCCGCTTCGCCGACGGCCTGAAATGGGGATTCTTTCCGTCAGTCTCCGCCGGCTGGATCATGTCTGAGGAAGATATTTTTAAAAGCGATATCCTGACATTTTTAAAGCTCCGCGGCTCCTGGGGAAGGGTGGGCAACCAGAATGTAGGATTTTACCCGTTTGCCAATACCCTGGCGCAAACCAGCTATTTCTTCAACGGCTCAGCCAGAAGAGGGGTTACTACGGCAGGTGCGCCAAATCCCCTGCTGACCTGGGAAACGAAGGAATCGTTCAATATCGGTTTTGACGGAAGCCTCTGGAATAATATCCTTGAATTCAGCGTAGACCTGTTCAAAGAGCGTACCTCCGATATCCTCCTGCAATTACCGCTGCCGACAACCTTCGGGCAGTCCGAACCCGTACAAAACGTGGGAACGATAGATAACAGGGGCTGGGAGCTGGAGCTGAGGCACCGAAAAAGCATTGGTGCATTCAGCTACGGCGTCAGCTTCCAGGTGTCGGATGCAACAAATAAAGTAATCGACATGGGCGGCGTAAGTCCCCGTATTGCCAACAATACCATTACAGAAGAAGGGCGTCCTATGAACGAATGGTTCGGATGGCGGGCAACAGGCTTCTTTCAGTCTGATGAAGAAGTGGCAAACGCATCTTTCCAAACGGCCAGGACATCGCCGGGCGATATCCGTTACCAGGAAAACGGCGGTAATCCCAATACCATTACGAGCGACGACAGGGTCAGGCTCGGTCGCTCCGACCCCAGGTTCCCGTATGGTATCAGGCTGAATATGGGCTATAAAAATTTTGATCTCAGGCTATTCGGCCAGGGGGTGATGAGCCATCTTGTCTGGAGCAACGGATGGACGGCCAACAACTTCGACCGGGAAAACTCGACTTTAAGGACCTATCACCTGGACAGATGGACACCTGAGACGCCAAATGCCCGCTTTCCAAAGACACGGATGGGCAGCGGAGCAGGCAGAAGCGGGATCAACGACTCCTTTTCAAGCTTCTGGCTGGAAGACGCCTCCTATTTCAGGCTTAAGCATATCGAGCTCGGGTACAATCTTCCGGCAAGTTTACTGAAAAAGCTCAAAATCCCCGGGTTGAGGCTGCTGGTAAGCGGCGAAAACCTTCTGACCTTCTCCGACTTCCTCGGCTATGACCCCGAAACTCCGACCGGGACGGCAGCCAGGCTGGTAGAAAGCCGCTACCCGCTATCAAAAGTATTCAACTTTGGCATAAACCTTAACTTTTAATCTCCAGGGTCATGAAAAGTGTGGAAAAAATATTTGTCTCAATTCTCGTCTCAATTGCATTGACAGGCTGCGGCGACTTCCTGGAAAGGGTTCCGCTTGACAGTCCGTCGACGGAAACATTCTGGCAGACAGCCGACCAGGCGGAACTCTGGGTAAACAACCTGTATAACGGGTTAGGAGATGTTGATGACTGCCGCTTCGAAGCATTTTCCGACGACGCCTTCGGAAGAGCCAGCACCGGTCTGAACAACATAGCGCTGGGAATATTCGAGTCCAACGACCCGGATGTCGAAAATCAATGGAATTACCGGAAGATCCGCGAATCGCTTGAATTCTTTGAAAATATCGGCAGGGTCAGTGGTATTTCCGAAAATAAGCTGAACGAGCTTTCGGGCCAGGCCAATTTTATTCTTGCCTATCGTTATTTCAGGCTGGCTACGTTTTACAGGGATGTCCCGCTTGTAACGAAACCTCTCGCCGTCAATGAAAGCGACATACCGAAGTCTCCGAAAGCGGAGGTGATCAGCTATGTGCTGGAAAGGCTGGATATGGCCATTGAGCAGCTCCCCGTTACCTGGCCGGCCAGCGAAAACGGCCGGATCACAAAAGGCGCAGCGCTCTCCTTAAAAGCCCGCGTGCTGCTCTACAACGAAAGATGGGATGAAGCCTGGAAAGCTGCTAAAGAAGTAATGGATCTTGGTATCTACGAATTACACCCAAATTTTGAGGAGCTGTTCGAGGAAGCGTTCAATAATGCTACGAAAGAATCTATCCTCGAAACCCAGTATGCTCAAAATGCCAGGGAACACTCGCTGGGAAGAACGTATAATTACCGCAGCATCGACGGCTTTGCGCTCATCCAGCCCATGAAGGCGCTGGGAGAGGCATACCCGATGTCCGACGGGCTGCCGATTTCGGAGTCTCCCTTGTATGATCCCTCCAACCCGTTCTTAAACCGCGATCCCAGGTTTTATGCAACTTTCAATTACCCCGGCCGGACAATGAACGGCTACACTTTCGACCCCGTCAACGATGCCCTGGATCGTGATTTTACATTTACTTACTTGTTTTACAGGAAATACGTCACCGACTTCGTCAGGGCGCAGCGGCTGACGCTGTATAAGAACTGGTATATCTTCCGGTATGCAGATGTGCTCCTGATGTATGCCGAAGCAAAAAATGAGGTTTCGGGCCCGGATGCTACGATCTTTGATGCGCTGGATCTCCTCCGGCACCGGGCAGGCCTCCCTTCTGTCGACCGGAATAAATACAGCGATCAGGCTGCTCTGCGTGAATTTATCAGGAATGAGCGAAGAATCGAGCTGGCCGGGGAAGGCCTGCGCTACTTCGATATCATCCGCTGGAGGATTGCGGAGAAGGTAATGAACGGCCAGTTTACAAGCATGGAAGTCCCGGGCTGGCTTCCGAAAATAAACATCCATACCAGGGTGTTCCTGCCCGCAAAACATTACGTCTGGCCTATCCCTCAGGTAGCCATAGATCGGGCAGTCAACCTGGAACAGCATCCTGAATGGAAATAGCGGTTCCTGCTTGCAAAATGCTGACAACTTCAACCTGCGGATCTTTTATTTGTTAAAAGACATGACCAAACAACAATACACTGCCTTCCTGCTTGCCCTGCTGACGGTTCTCGCCGGCACTGCCGTCGTCACAGGGCAGGATAAAGCGTACCCCGATGCTGCTAAAAATCCGCAGTCGACGCTCATGCTTGCCGGGAGCTGGGTTCCCGGCGATCCTCATAAAATCGACTTTCAGTCGCTTCCTGCCGTAAAAGGCGAGCACGCGATCGTCAGCGACGTAAGATACGCCTGGGGAATGAAAGTCCACCAGCACAACTACATCACTTTCTATGACGGACTGTACTGGATCATGTGGAGCGACGGGCCCGGGATACAGAGAGAGGGTGTCTCCGCAAAGGAACATCGCGGCGTAGTGCCCGGTCACGATCGTGCCGGACAGCTCATTTCCTATTCCACCAGTCCCGACGGCCTGAACTGGAGCGAGCCGAGAGACCTGGCCGGCCCTCCCGATGACGGGTTCGGGTGGATCGCACGGGGTTTCTGGATCTACAACGGCGAGCTGCTTGCGCTGGCTACCAGGTACCAGGCGCCCTCTTACCGTGGAGACGGCCTGCAGCTTCATGCTTTCAGGAGAGTGAAAGGCGGGAAGAAAGAATGGCAGCACCGGGGGCTGGTATACGACAACGCTATGAACAATTTTGCACCAAAGCAAATTCCGACGGGGGAATGGATGATGTCCAGAAGAGACAAAGACGCAAACGTCCACATGATGATCGGTGGTGTAAACGGGTTTGATAAATGGGAATCGTTCCCGGTAATAAGCTATTCGGGTGAAGAGCTGGCCGCGGAAGAGCCCTATTGGTGGGTACTTCCCGACGGGAACCTGGTTGCTTTTTTCCGCGACAACAAGAAGAGCGGCTACCTGTTCCGGGCTTTTTCGACCGATAACGGCCGAACCTGGAGCCGCCCGGTGAAAACCAATTTCCCGGATGCCGGGTCCAAGTTCAGCGGGTTACGGCTGAAAGACGGACGATATGTGCTGGTTTCCAATTCCCATCCTGCAAAAAGGGATCCGCTCACGATCGCCGTCAGCGACGACGGCCTGGTTTTCAATAAGCTCTTCTATGTCGCTGGCGGCAGGCATGTCGACTATCCGCATGTCTATGAACATGACGGGCAGCTTTTTATAGCTTTTGCCGGAGCCAAGCAGACAGTCGAAGTCATTAAAGTCGGAATAAATGATTTAAGCGCGCTCACGATGCCTTCAAAATAGCGGCGAGCGTCGCCGGTGCGCTACCCTCCGGGTGCTAAAAGCATTTTTCCCGGTCGGGCATATCACTACCCGGCAAAAAATAAACATTCAAGTGGCCGTAGCCAGCCGGACAACTGTATTACTATCAGCGAAAAGTAAAAATTAAGACAAAGTAATGAAGACAAAAACCAGCAATGGCCCAGCGAAAGAGTACCTTCTGGCAATAGCCTTAATCCTTTTTGCGGCAGGCATCCGTGCCCAGCCTCCTCACCCCGTCTCCAACCCCTCTTCCCCACTCATGCTGGCGGGCGACTGGCTACCCCGCGATGCGCACCGGATAGACTATGACAAGCTCCCGCGCCTGCCCGGCTCTCACATGGTGGTCAGCGATGTACGTCACAAAATGGGGGTCAACCAGCACAATTACCTGGATTACTACGACGGCCGGTACTGGATCATGTGGAGCGACGGCCCCGGGATAGAAGACCGGGTGGGACAGAGAGTGAAATACGCCACCAGCCCCGACGGCGTCCTCTGGTCCGAGCCGGAATACCTCACGCCGTCGCCTCCCGGCGCAGAAAAGAGCTCGCTCTACGGAACACGTTCCGAAAAAGGGTTCCGGTACATAGCGCGCGGATTCTGGCAGCGTGACGGGGAGTTTCTTGCCCTGGCATCCCTGGATGAAGCCGCCGGCTTCTTCGGGCCGGGCCTGGCGCTGAGGGCTTTCCGGTATGACAAGAAATGGAATAAATGGGAAGACATCGGGGTTGTGCACGACAACGCAATTAATAATTTCTCACCTCAAAAGCTATCGTCCGGCGAATGGATGATGTCCAGGCGTAAATCCGATTATACAAAATCGGGAGTAGAGTTCCTCGTAGGCGGTGTGAAAAGCCTGACCGACTGGAAGTCGTACCCGGTTCTGGGTTCAGCCCATGAGCTTACGGCAGAAGAACCGCACTGGTGGGTATTGCCCGACGGCAACCTGGCGGCGCTTTTCCGCGACAACAAAGGAAGCGGGTACCTGTTCCGCTCTTTTTCATCAGATAACGGCCGTACCTGGAGTACGCCCGTCAGGACCAATTTCCCTGACGCACGCTCGAAATTCAGCGGTACACGGCTGAAAGACGGGCGTTATGTGCTGGTATCGAACGCCAATCCGAAAAAACGCGACCCGCTGGTGCTTTCTGTCAGCGACGACGGGATAGTCTTCAATAAGATGTACTACCTGGTCGGAGGACGGCATGTAGACTACCCCCACGTGATGGAGCACGACGGTCATCTTTTTGTGGCGTTTGCCACCGGGAAGCAGACCATAGAAGTGATTAAAATCCGCCTGTCGGACATTGACTCACTGAAAATGGTCTCTCAAAACCAGAACTGAGCCTATGAACCGCAGGTATTTTATAAAGCTGGGCGCCGCCGGCGCCCTGATTTCCATTGCCGACCTTACCTCGTGCACAACAGCAGGCGAGGATAAAACCGATACAGACGTACTCGTCGTCGGCGGTACGCCAGCCGGCATCATGGCAGCCATCGCTGCGGCCCGTTCGGGAGCCAGGGTAACCCTCATCGAGTATCACCATCATATCGGCGGCCTTTCGACCAGCGGACTGGGGAAAAGCGATATTGAAAACAAAGATGCGATCGCCGGTCTTTTTAAGGAGTTCACTCAGCACATTCTCCGCTATTACACAGAGAAGTATGGCGCGGACTCGGAAGATGTAAAAAAATGCCGGGGCGGCTATTATTACGAACCATCTGTTGCCGAGCACGTATTCAACCGGATGGTCTCGGCTGAAACCAACATTACCCTACTTACCGGCTACCAGATTGAGAAAGTCCTCACGCGGGGAGGAAAAGCGAAGGAAGCCGGTTTTAAAAACAGGGCTACCGGCGAATCCCGGAACCTGAAAGCCGAAGTATTCATAGACGCTACCTACGAAGGCGATCTGTATGCGCTCGCAGGCGCAGCTTACCGGCTGGGCAGGGAGGGCAAAAACGACTTCGGCGAGCCTCACGCCGGCCGTATATTTTTCGACTACAACGACAACCGGTTCCTGGAAGGCAGCACAGGCGAAGGAGACAAGCGGATCCCGGCTTATACCTACCGGCTCTGCATGACCGACGATCCGGCGAACAGCTATGTCATGAAAGAGCCGCCGGCCGGCTACAATCGCGAAAACTACCTGAAGTATTTCAAAGACCTGGAAGAAGGGCGCCTTGGGGGGCCGAAGGTATTCAAAGAAGGCCATGGCTACTATAAAGCCCATTTTGATACAATGGTGCGCGTGTTTTCATTCGCGGAGATCCCTAACCGCAAGTATGATGTCAACACCAACCCGCGACCGCTCGGCTTTCCGTTCCCTGAAGAGAATTTCAATTACGCGGAAGCAGGCTGGGAAGAACGGGAAAGGATGTTCCGGAGGCACCGGGAGCTAGCCCTGGGCCTTTTGTACTTTATACAGAATGACCCGGAAATTCCCGAAGCCCACCGGCAGCTCGCCAACCAGTATCACCTTCCGCTCGATGAATTCACCGACAACGGGCATTTCCCCTGGCAGCTTTATGTACGGGAAGCCAGAAGGCTGAAAGGAGCCTATACCCTGACGGAAAATGACGTAACGCTGAAAGATGGCGAAGAGAGGACCACCATTTTCCACGATGCTATCATTGCCGGCGAATTCCCTATCGACAGCTTTCCCTGCTCAAAAGAACCGTCGGCCGACGGCAAAGTGCTCGAAGGCTATATAGGCATGCTGCCGATACCCGCCTACCAGCTCCCCTACAGAGTCCTTGTTCCCGAAAGCATCGATGGCATTATCGTTCCGGTAGCGGCTTCTACCACTCACGTTGCATATTCGACATTACGTATGGAGCCTTTATGGATGGGGATAGGGCAGGCATCCGGCGTCGCCGCCGCCTTGTCGGTCCGGAATAAGACGGAGATCCGCGACGTCGACGTGAAAGCGCTTCAGGCAGCACTTGTGGAAAACGGGCAGATCCTGACTTATTTCGACGATCTCGACCCGGCCGACAAGGCGCATAAGGCTGCACAGTTCTGGGGAACCAGGGGCTTTTTCAAATCGTATAAGGCCGGGCTGCGACAGCCTGTTCCCGGAGCGGAGCTCAAACGCTGGGCGGCTATCTTTACTGAAACAACAAATCTCCCGCTCGCCCTTCCTGACGTTCATACTGACTATATAACCCGTGGGGAATTCAGGAAGGTCATGAAGAGCTGGGCCGGACCGGTTCCGGATGACGCCGTATGGACGTATGAGTCCGGAACAGATGCTGATCCGCTGCTGAAAGGAGAAGCATGCGCCGCGCTGTTTTCAAAGGCAGCGGAGCGCAGCGGCAGATCTTAGCAAAACCCGGGCATAGGCACGAATTCCCGGCAGGGAGAGGCATGTAAGCCTCTCCTTTTTTTATAGCCTGCCGGGAAAATCCCGATAGCCCGCAGAAACAAAAATGCCATCAGCCGGGGAAGGCGCTGACGAGATCCTGTCAATATTATTATTCTGTGATTTTTTAAGCTCCCCTGATAAATACACGTTATCTTTAGGGTACATTTGCCTTTTACGGTATGCATGACTAACTATCCTCAACATAACGATCAGGCTTTAATAACCCTCCTGAAAGAAGGCGATGAACCCGCGTTTGCAGAGCTGCACAGCCGGTACAAAGCGGTGCTGTTTATCCACGCCTACCGCATGTTGGGGAGTGAGGATGAAGCCAAGGATGTAGTCCAGGAGCTCTTCACCACGCTGTGGACCCGGAGAAGCGATATTCCTGCCATATCCTCCCTGGGTTCCTACCTCTACAGCGCAGTCAGGAACAAGGTACTTGATTGCATTGCCCGGAAAAAAACAGAAGAGAAGTACATGCGCTCGCTTGCGCTGTTTATGGAGGAGGGTGAAAATATCACCGAAAAAGAAATGAGGGAAAAAGAGCTGGCCAGGCTGGTAGAAAGAGAAATTTCTCTCCTCCCGGAAAGAATGCGCGAGATATTCGAGCTGAGCCGGTACGAAAACCGCTCTTACAAAGAAATCGCGGAAGAGCTCAATATTTCTGACAAAACTGTCAAAAAACAGGTCAGCAATGCGCTGATCATCCTTCGCAAAAAGCTGGATGTAGCCCTTTCCGCAATTTTTTTTTAATACGGGATACTACCTTGGCCTCCGATACCCGTCTTTAGTGAAAAGACGATTCTGATGCAGGAAAGCCAGGCAAGGATACTGATTGAAAAATACAGGAAAGGTACGCTTACCGATGAAGAGCGTATACTACTCGAAAGCTGGTACCTGAAGCTGGCTGAGGAAACGGAACTTGCGGAAGAAAACGCGGGCCGGCTCGGCGCTGCGATCGAAAACCTCGGTCCCCCGGCGATACCGGAAAGAAAAACACCGGTAAGACCGCTCCTGAAATGGGCTGCGGTCGCCGCTTCCGTTCTTATACTCGTCTCTCTTGCTATTGTATACCGGCCGGATCATCATGAAGAAACCGTCGTTTCCTCAGACCCGCTCCTGAAAGAGGATGCATTGCCGGGCCAGCACCGCGCGACGCTGACATTAGCCGACGGCTCGTCTATCCCGCTCGAAAAAACAGGACCCGGCGTCCTTGTGAAGGAAAACCGCGTATCGATTGTCAAGACCGGCGACGGGGAAATAGCCTGCAACGTAGCGGCCGGTCCCGGGAAGCCGCCCGGGAAAGTCTCCTACAATAAGCTGGAAACCCCGAAAGCCGGGCAGTACCGGGTGATATTGCCCGACGGTACGCGGGCCTGGCTCAACGCCGCCTCTTCCATCAGGTTCCCTGCACTTTTCCCTGCCGGCGAACGGGTCGTGGAAATCAGCGGAGAGGTCTATTTTGAAGTGGCAAAACTCAGGAAAAACGGGAGAAATATACCTTTCCGGGTACGTTCCGGCGTACAAACCGTCGAGGTCCTCGGAACCGTCTTTAACGTAAACGGCTACGCCGACGAAGAGACAACCAAAACCACCCTCCTTGAAGGAAGCATCAGGGTGATTGACAATGCCCATGCAGGGGAAACCGTCGTGCTGAAGCCCGGGCAGCAGACGCTTCTCTCTGCTAAAATCCAGGGACCGGCGGATTCGCCCCGGCTGGACATCAAGGAAGTAGATACGGGTTCTGTCGTGGCATGGAAGGAAGGGTACTTCCGGTTTGACGGAGTAGGGCTACCGGAACTGATGCGCCAGCTGTCAAGATGGTATGACATGGAGGTAGTCTACGAAACTGTCGTTGCTGACCATGAGTTCGTAGGGCGGATAGAACGCGACGCCAATCTCTCAAAGGTGCTCCGGATCCTCGAACTGGGCGGTGTAAGGTTCAGGATCGAAGGGAAAAAGATAATTGTAACCGATTAACTATATAGTGTTGAACTTAATAACAAAACCATCTATGAGGAATCAATAACCAGAAAAAACCGGTTCCGTGAATAAAAAACCGTTCCAGATGCGACCTGAAACGGTTGATTGTTCCGGTCATCTTCCCTCTTTCACGCTTGACCACGGAAAGAAAGGACGTTTGTTGCTGCAAAACCAATGATAACCTAAAACCATACAAAGGTATGCAATCTTTTTTTCGAAGAAAAGAGCCGTATATTCCTATGCGTGCTACTTTCAAAATTATGCTGGCCATGAAGCTTACGGCCCTTTTCCTGATGTTAGCCTGCCTGCATGTAGCCGCCGCAGGCTTTTCCCAGAAGATCGCCCTTTCGGTAAAGGACGCCCCGCTTTCTGCTGTGTTCAGGCACGTGGAAAAGCAGACCGGCTACACTTTTTTCTACGACAATAAGCTGGTGAGAAAAGCCGGCAGGATAACGGCCGATTTCCGGGGCAATACCCTTGAACAGATACTCGATACGATACTGGAAGATCAGCACCTGGCTTACGACATCATCGACAACACGATAGTCATCAGGAAAGCGGAAGGCCCAAAAACCGCTGCAGACCGCCAGATAAAACGGGAGCGTAACGTCGTGTTGCCTCCCCGGCTCGTACCGGCGCACGATGCCGGCCCGATAAAGGAGTCTGCGGTGAGGCTGCCGGACTTCCCCGATATTACCGTCCGGGGAAAAGTCAATGATGAAAAAGGCGCGGGCCTGCCGGGGGTAAGCATCCTGATCAAAGGCTCGCGGCAGGGTACCAGCACCAACCTCGACGGAACTTTTACGCTTAGCGTTCCCGACCGGAGCGCCGTACTGGTGTTCTCATTTGTCGGCTATGTAAGCCAGGAAATCGAAGTAGGCAACAGGTCTGACATCGAAATCGCTTTGAAGGTGGACGAAAAGGCGCTCGATGAAGTGGTGGTGACCGCCCTCGGGGTACAGCGTAACTCGAGAGCGCTCGGCTATTCGGTCGGAGAGGTCAAAAGCGAGGAGCTTACCCGGGTACCGCAGGAGAACATAGTAAACAGCCTTAACGGCCGGGTTTCGGGCGTACGCGTCATCAACACCACGCCCGACCTCAACAGCGACCCGATGGTGCTGATCAGGGGCTTCACATCACTTTCCGGCGGGAATTCTCCCCTGATCGTCATCGACGGCCTGCCTACGGGAACCGATATCAGCGTAATGTCCGACCTGAGCGCCGACAACATCGAAAGCGTCAGCGTACTCAAAGGGCCCAGCGCAGCGGCCCTCTACGGATCCAGGGCCGGCAGCGGCGTTTTGCTCATTACGACAAAAAGCGGTAAAAAAGGTAAAAAGGGCCTGGGCGTAAGGGTCAACTCGGCCTATACGGCTACTGTCCCCTATCGCTTTATGCCGCTTCAACAGAGGTTTGCCACCGGCTCCAACGGCAATTTCGACCAGACAAGCAATCTCTGGTGGGGCCCCGAAATGGGCACTTCGGTTGCCAGGTTCGGCACAAACGGCGAAGCTACGCCCCTCCAGTCTTACCCCGACAACGTCAGGAACTTCGCCAACGTCGGGAATACCTATGTGAATGACATCACCGTTTCCAACAATTCAGAGAAGCTGAGCTTTTCCCTCTCGCTTTCCGACACAAGGGGCACCGGCGCTTATCCGGGAAGCGAAGTCAGGAAAGACGCCATTTCCATGTCCGGCTCCTATACAATAGCGCCCAGCCTGTCGGTATCGGCCCATTTTAATTACCTGAACTCCGGCTCGGACAATTTCCGCGGGCTTTCTTACGACAACTATCCCTATGAAGATCTCTATTTTACACCCAACTGGATTAACCTGGCGGATCTGAAAAACTACTGGGAAGAGGAAAATGTCAGGCAGAGGGTTTGGGCGAACGGCTTCAACAATCCCTGGTTTACCGTATACGAAAATATCAATACCTTCCGCAAGGTGAGACCATACGGGAATGTAAAGCTGGATTGGCAGATTGTAAAAGACCTGACCCTTATGACGCGCATAGGCGGGTTCAACGAGTCCTATACAACCAACAACCGGACCGCTCTCTCCGAAAAAAGCCTCCCTAACGGCGGGTATGCCTATATCTCCCGCAACCTGCAGGAGATCAACACCGATTTCCTGCTCAACTACAAAAAGGATATCACCGACTTTTCCTTCGATGTGTCTGCGGGAGGCAACCTGCTGTTCCAGAACCACGCATTCGGGACCATAACCGGGGAACGCTATGTCCTTCCGGGCCTTTATACGGCAAGCAATATCGACCGCTCTGCTGTTTCCTACTCGAACATCCAGTCGAATAAGCGTATCAATAGTCTCTACGGGACGGCTTCCGTCGGCTTCAGAGACGCCGTCTTCCTGGAGCTTTCCGGGCGGAACGACTGGTCCAGCACGCTTCCCGTCAGCAACAGGTCTTACTTTTACCCTTCCGCTTCGCTCAGTGTCGTGCTCTCCGATCTCTTCAGGCTCCCGGATGCTGTTTCGCTCCTGAAACTGCGGGGAGGCTGGGCCAAGGTCGGGAAAGACACAAGCCCTTATCAGCTGGCCATGACGCTTTCGCGTTCTACATGGGGAGACCGCACCACCTATTCTCTCCCGTCGAAGACCCCTACCAGCAACCTTCTGCCGGAAAGCATCATTTCATCGGAGGTCGGGTTTGACCTCATGATGTTCAAAAGGAGGCTGGGGCTCAACTTCACCTACTACGAGCTTGAAAACAGGAACCAGATCACCGGGATATCCGTATCCGGCTCTACCGGCTTTACCGCCGCCAATGTGAATGCTGGCGTTGTGCTGAACAAAGGGCTGGAGATATCGCTGAGGACCGTCGCGCTGGAGACCAAAAACGTCAACTGGGACTTTGTTTTCAATTTCACAAAAGAGAGAAGCTGGCTGACGGCTCTTCCCGAAGGTGTATCCAACCACCAGTTCTGGTCGAGAAACAACATCTACAACCAGACAGCCCTGGGAGGACGGGTCGGCGACATGTGGGGACCCGATGTGGTGAGGGTAACAGAAGGCCCCTACAAAGACTGGCCCATCCTGAACAACAACGGCTACGTCCAGCAGAACACGACCAATATCAACCTCGGGAATGTCATGCCGGATTTCACGCTGGGCATCCAGACCAACCTGCAGGTCAGGCGGTTTACCTTTTCGGCCAGCTTTGACTGGCGCCAGGGCGGCAAGTATTATTCCGAAAGCATGAAACGCCTCACGCGCGACGGACGCCAGGACAGCTGGTATAAAGGCGAAGGCTCCGGCACTTTCACGGGGATCCTCAGCAACAACTCGTTTAACGGGGACAACGACAAGCTGGCGAATGAAATAAGGAGCAATCCCGGCAAATACAACGCCATGGACGGGCTTACGTACGTGGGCGGAAGGAACGCGGAGCTCGGCGGCTTTGACTACGGCAACGCCATTGCCAACGGCGTTTTCTTCCCGGGCGTGATCGTGGGAGCAAACGGCGAATACATCGAAAACTTCGGGGCGGAAGGCACGAAATACTTCCGGGCTGACCTGATCGCCGATCCCGGCGCAGGATATTGGAGCCGGGCGGTTCAGTCATGGATCTACGATGCTTCCTTTCTGAAGCTGAGGGAATTTGCCGTGGCGTATGCGCTTCCGGATCAGTTCAGCCGCTGTATCGGGGCAGGCAGCACTTCATTGTCCCTCTTTGCAAGGAACATCATACTCTGGACCAAGGCCAAAAACTATATGGATCCCGAATCGACCATGATGAACGGGAACAGCCAGTTCAGCACCTCTCCCAACTACCTGTTCGGCTACGACCGGGCGTCTTTTTATCCCTGGACAATGTCTTTGGGAGTCAAATTAGGTATCCAGTTCTAACCTGATCAAAAATGAACAAGATATTCAATCATCATCTGAAAATATGGAAGTGGGCTGCCGGGCTTCTGCCCTTCCTGGCCGGGTGCGAATCCCTGACCGAAATCAACCAGAACCCCAACGACCTGACCGATGAAAGGGTCAATCCCGCGTACGTGCTTACATCGGTCGTGACGGGCTCGGCTACCGCCCTGTCAGATGTTTCTTTTTCCGGGAACGTCACCCAGTCGGTCATATCCGAAGCCATGCAATATACCCAGAGAGACTTCCTGGAATTTTCCGTCAGCAACCAGTTTGGCTGGTATCCCGTTTCATTCGACTACCGGAGCCTGCACCAGCCTCTTTCCAATGCTGCCTACCTCGGAAGGCGGGCTGCAGGCAATGCCGACTCCCTGTTCCTGAAGGGGGCGTCGCTTACCATGCAGGCCATGTGGTTCGGCATACAGACCAGCCTCTGGGGAGACGTTCCTTACCGGGAAGCCAACCAGGGAACTGCCAATTTACAGCCGGCCTTTGACCCCCAGAAAGACGTCTTTATCGGGATTATAACAGACCTCGACAAGGCCAACGCTTACCTGAAACAGGCCGGGACCGTTAAGTCCTCCGTCTTGTCACAGGCCGACCTGCTTTTCAAAGGCGATGTGCTCAAATGGAGAAAATTCGCCAATTCACTGAGACTGAGATTCATGATGCGCCTGTCGGAAAAGCTGGGCGATGCCGGCCTGGATGTAAAGGCTGAATTTTCAAAAATGGTAGCAGATCCTTCTAATTACCCGCTGATGACTGCCAGTGAAGACAATGCGGCGATCAGCTACCCCGGAACCAATACCATAGACGCCTGGAGAATGGGAGCCCTGCTCAAACCTACCCTCAGCGAATTCTACAGGATAAAGGCCGGCGCCACAATGATCGATTTTCTGAAAAACCAGGACGATCCCCGGCTTACCGTATGGTTCAGACCTGTAGAAGTACAGACGCTGGTAAGGGATAAGGGAGCGGAAACGGTATTCGCCAAAGACGAGGGATCCGGCGATGTCAAACGCTATATTAAATCCTATCAGCAGGGCATAGACACTTCCCTGTATGTAGGGCTGAAAATTGCGCTGGTCAACCCGGATATCTACAATGAAAATATCGCTGCCCACCGGACCGAGGCGTTGAAGCTCAATAGCGCCATCTATAACAGCGGCGCCGCCAACCCTTTCGTTTCCTACCTGTCCCCGATGTTCCGGGAAAACACCCACCCGCTGGTGAAAACGGTTTTCATGTCGGCGGCCGAAGTCAATTTTATCCTTGCCGAGGCAGCGGTAAAGGGGTGGATAGCTGCAAATGCTGAAAATTTCTACTGGCAGGGCATTGCAGCTTCCCTCACCCAATACGGGATAGCCGACGGGGACGTCAAGCAGTACAACAAGGTGACGCATGTCCGGCAGCAGTTCGACCTGAAAGCGTTCGAAAGCCGGATGCGGGCCTTGTTTAACCAGGCCCCGGATAAAACGGAAGAAATTTTAACCCAGAAATGGGCCTCGTCCTTCACAACACTTGAATCGTGGTTTGACTGGAGAAGAACCGGGTACCCGGATATCGCCGGGAATATCATCAGCGGGTCGCAGGGGAAAAAGATCCCGGTCCGCTACATATTCGGAGAAAGCGAGATCAACTACAATACCGATCACG
>MEDT01000054.1 GCA_001724175.1 Cytophagaceae bacterium SCN 52-12
CGGCCAGTGTCGTGATCAATGACGGGAATATGAGCCTGATGACCGGCCGGTTCGGGAGTATGGCCAACCAGAACCCTGTCGATAATTTCCTGAAATTCACACAGCCCGGCGATGTGTACTGGGATTTGTTCAGGGTAGGAAACCAACGCAGAAGCAACGGTAACAAGGAAGCGTTATGGGTTGTTCCTTACGAGATCGATGTGCCGGGAGGCATCCTCGCTTCTTCAGGAGGATACGGCCATTTCCATACGCTGGAACGGGTAGCGGGCCCTGTCCCCTGGATCACGTTAAAAGATCCCGACGAAAACGAGGGAGTAATAGGCCTCCCGATGTCTGACTACAACACCGGGGGCGCCGGGGTCTCGCTTATGATGAACACCAACTATTTCCTTTACGATCTCTGGGAAAGCGACTGGGACAACGATATCCGCAATGCACCCCATAATATTGTGCGGGATTTTGTCTATACCAATCCGGCATCAGCTTGGTACGGTAAAAGCGCCGTCAAAAACCCGGGTTCTACACTAAAAAATCAGCCCTGGAGATGGTACCCGCACCCTTCCAAGATCACTACTCCGCATCAACATCCTGACGGCGTATACGAAGACAAGGGCCTGGGTACGATCAAAAGTACGGCAGGCGCATTGTACCGCGATCAATATTTAATGAGGCTTGCCGAAACATACCTTCTGAGAGCGGAAGCATACATGCACAAAGGAGATATGGCAAATGCAGCTGCGGATATCAACAAGGTAAGGGAAAGATCGAAAGCAACACCTGTGTCGCCGCAGGACGTAACGCTGGATTATATTCTCGACGAAAGGGCCAGGGAGCTTGTTTACGAAGAGCCGAGACGGATCACCCTGCACCGGGTCGGGAAGCTGGTAGAGCGCGTCCGGAAATACAACGATTTAAATAAAGACGAGATCAAGGACTACCACAGACTCTGGCCCATACCCTTTACGGAAATTGAGGCTAACAAAGACGCAGAGATCAAACAAAACCCCGGCTACTGATGCGATACCTTCTTTTCGTCCCGATATTTATATTCACTGTCTTATGCAGCAGCGATAAGGCCGCCGGGCAGGCATTCCGTAATCACACGACTGTCCGTGAGATCGGCGGCAACATAGGGCTTTTTATCAACGACCGGCAGGTGCCGCCGTTTGCCTATATGTCTTACCTGGGTGAATCGCGCTATTTCCGGGAAATGGCAGATTCAGGGCTGGAGATCTTTTGCCTGCTGGCCTATCTGGGCGACCGGGGCATCAATTCCACGTCGGGTATCGGGCCGTTCCGCCCTTCTTTCTGGAAAGGGATCGGGCAATACGATTTTTCGGTCATACGCGACGAGTTCGACAAGCTCGTCAGGGTGAAGGAAGATGCAAAGGTGATAATCCGGGTGCATCTCGATCCTCCCATCTGGTGGGAGCGGCAAAACCCTTCGGAGGTTTGCCGCCTGCCATCGGGAGAAAGCTACCGGGTGAGCTTTTCTTCAAAAAAGTGGCGCCACGACGCCGGAGATGCGCTGCTGGCTCTGCTGGATTGGGTGAGGGCTTCAGATTACAACCGCAACCTGATCGGCATTCATGTGGCCGCAGGAGGCACCGAGGAGTGGTTTTTTCACTATAAAGATCGTTTCTATGACGAAAGTCCGGCCCGGAAAGCAGATTTCCGAAACTGGCTGCAGGCCAGGTATCATCACGATGCAGCGGCCTTACGCAAAGCCTGGAATGATCCGGGCGTATCGTTTGAAACTGCCCTTCCAGCAGACCTCAGCGGAACAACAAAGAGAAATACGATCCGCAAAAAGGGTGATAACCCCAGGCTTGACGATACCTTCGATTACCACAGAGGATTAATGCCCGGCCATATCGCCTATTTCTCCAGGTTGGTCAAAGAAGCCAGCCAGGGGCAGCTCCTCACGGGTGCATTTTACGGCTATCACCTGTTTGTGCACGATCCCCGCCGCGGGCATGGCTCCCTGGCAGAATTGTTGAAATGCCCCGACCTCGACTACCTCTCCAGTCCGAATGACTACCGCCGTGAAACCGGGATCGACTGGCTCCCTATGGCGGCGATCCGGTCTGTGCAGCTTCACGGCAAGCTATGGCTTGCCGAAAACGACACGCGCACTTCGCTGACGACATTGCTGCGGGAAAAAGCGCCCCACATCGTGCCCGACGGAGACTGGTACGACAAAGGCGTATGGATCGGGCCGAAAGACTTGTTTACGTCACAGGAGCTCATCTGGAAAAATGCGGGACGAATGCTGGCCTACGGGTACGGCGGATGGTGGTTTGATATGTGGGGCGGATGGTTCAGCGACGAAGGGATCCGGTCGGCCATCCGGGCTACCAACCGGCTCTACCAGCAGTATACCACCGACAACAGGGCCCAAAACCACGTATACCGTCCCGAAGTGGCAGTAGTAGTCGACGAGAAGCTGCAGTTTTATGACGATACCTATGGCGGGATTACCGGGAGGCTGGCCGGCAACCGGGTTCCCCTGGGGCAGGCCGGTACCAGCTTCGACATGTATCTCCGGAGCGACCTCGATAGTTTGAAAAAAGAACGCTACAAGCTGATCTGGTATCTGGACATCCAGGATCTGTCGGCTGAAGAGCAGCAAACGGTTAAAAGCCTGATGGCACGGACGGGTTATTCTGTCATTACCGACCACCTTGGTTCTTCTGTTTATAAAAAAGAACAGCCGGTCAGCAGGTTAGCAGGCAGGGTCCGCTGGACACCGGAACAGCTGCGTGAAATTTTTCAAAAAGCAGACGTACATATTTTCAGCGCAGCCGACGACGTAGTCTATGCCGGGCAAGGCTGGCTGATGGTTCATCTCGCGGAAGCCGGCAGAAGGGAGATCGTACTTCCCTCAGAATGGACTCTTATGAATGTCAAAGACAGTACAGCAGTTCCTTTTACAGGTAAACGGCTTTTGATCGAAGGCAGGAAAGGGGAAACGTTTCTTTATAAAGCAGACCGATAGCGAAGCCCGGGACTCGCCTCCTAACCAGGGCTTCACGGTCCGTCGGTTCCACCGACGGTTAATCACATACCGTCCCTGCGGGACTCAATCTGAATAAAATCGTAATCATAACAAATAACCTAATACCCGTTATTCATATGAAAAAAATCTCTCTCATAACCATCTTCTTAATTAATTTCCTTATAACCCCGGTACTTTATGGGCAGGGGCCGGGCGATAGCTTTCTTAAATTATCGGGATCAGGACTGGAGCTGTTTTTTTCAGGAAAGGACGGCGGATTTTGCGGGATGACATCCGGTGAAGAGCGTATTGCGGCTATCAGGCAGTCATCGGATTCGCAGCCGCTGTGGGAAATGACGCTTCTTGACCATAACAACCGTTCGATCCGGCTCCGGCCGGGCGATTTCCGGCAGTTCAGAAGTAGTTTTGAAAGCCGTGAGAAGCTGGTCCTTACCTGGTCGGAGCCTGCCGATTCTCCTGTTCCGGCCCTGGCGGTCACTGCAGAAGTGAAGCTGGCTGCCAATGATCATTTATCTTATTGGGACCTGAAGATAACCGGCTTGAAAGAGGTGGCGCTTGAAGGCGTCCGGTACCCGGTCATATCAGGCATCTCCGGCTCTAAAACCTCGCGCCTGGCAACTCCCAGCTGGATGGGGCATTTAACAGCCGATCCTATTGCCAATCTTTCGGCAAGGGGAGACAAGACCTATCGCCTGGTTTATCCCGGCGGAATGTCGATGCAGTTTATGACCGTCTATGAGCCGGACGGGAAAGGGTTTTATGCTGCGTGCAATGACAGCAAATCGTTTCAGAAAGATTTTATTCTCCGGTTGAACGAAAAAGGAGAAATGGTCTATCAGACTGCCAGCTTCCCGGAATATACTTACCAGGACGACGCCTACACAATACCCTACCAGACCGTGATCGGGGCGTATGAAGGCGACTGGTTTACCGCCGCCGAAATTTACCGCGAGTGGGCCCTCAAACAGGAATGGACAAAAAACGCCCGCCTGAAAAACGGGCTTACCCCGGCCTGGCTCGACTCCACCGCCCTATGGGTCTGGAACAGGGGCCGGACACATGAAGTGTTGGATCCGGCCACAAAAATGCGCGAAAACCTGGGGCTCCCGGTAAGCGTACTATGGCATTGGTGGCACCGGTCTTCCTACGACGACACCTTTCCCGACTATATACCGCCCCGCGACGGCGCCGAACGGTTCACAAAAGAGGTAGCCGCAGCCAGGTCGAAGGGGATTAATGCGATCGTATACATGAACCAGCTGCAATGGGCGAGATCTACCCCTTCATGGACAGCGGAAAATGCGATCCTGAGCGCTGCCAAGAACCGCGACGGTTCCACCACCGATCATGTATACAACATTTTCACCGGTAAATCGCTCACCAATATGTGCATCGCAACCGATAGCTGGCGCAATAAATATACTTCGCTGGCCGACACAGTGCTGAATCGCTACAAAGTGGGCGGCATCTATATGGACCAGGCCTGTATCAGCCGTATGTGTTTCGACTCGTCGCACGGGCATAACCTGGGAGGAGGTAATTACTGGATGCGGGGGTCGGGAGCGCTCACCCGGCAGATCAGGCGGGTAACCCATCCCGACAGGAGAAGTCAGATCATGCTGTCGGGCGAAGGAGTGGGTGAGTCGTGGCTGCCTTACCAGGATGCCTTTCTGGCGCTTCAGGTCAGTATGGAGCGCTATGGCGGTATTGGCACAGAGCCGATTCCGCTGTTCCAGGCGGTTTACCATCCCTACGCCGTGGTATATGGAAATTACTCGTCGCTGCTCAAACCACCCTATGACGAAATGTGGCCGGATGCTGATCGTCCCGCCGATGCGCTCGACCTGCTCGACGGGCAATACAACAGGCAGTTCATGATGGAGCAGGCCCGTTCTTTCGCCTGGGGCATGCAGCCGATGCTGTCCAACTACCGGGAAAAGCTGGAAACCAGCCGCAAAAAAGAATTACAATATCTCTACCAACTGGCCAGGGTCAGGAACAAAGCGCTGAAATTCCTGTTAAAAGGAGAAATGATGAAAAATATTGACTTCGAATCTCCGGAGGAAAATATTGCCATCTCTAAACTTTCGATATATGCGGGTCAGAAGGAAAAATAACGCATTTTGAAAAGGCCTACCCTACGCTCTACACCTCGGTCTGGCGCTCCGAAGATCAGATGCTGGGCATTGCGGCGGCCAACATCGCCGATACCGGGCACACAGTCCCGGTCAGCCTGGAACTGGAGCAGTACGGTATCCATAAGAAAACAGGAAACGTGTACCTGGTTACCGAAACGGACAGGCGGAAACTGTCCGGTTTCACCAACGGGAAGGTAGATTTAGAGCTGAAAATCCCGGGACAGACGGTATGGTTTGTGGAAATTGAGCCGCTAAACTGAGCGGTATATTCCCTCACCGCTCTTTCCAGAACTCCCGGCTGTACACCCTTTTAAAGGGCCATCCTTTTTTCCTCAGCAGGATAGGCAGGTAAGCATGCGGTTCCTTGGGTGTTTCGCTGTGCTGATACTGATCATCGTCGGTAAGGATAAGCCCTTCGTAGCCATCCCGCGACCGGATGGTGATATCCGCGAACGGCAGCTCAAAAATGGCTTCGGGGATCCGGGCTGAAAGCTGCTTTTTCAACAGCCATTCACCGCGCCTGCCCTTTATTTCCGCCGGAACAGGCACAAAAGATCCTTCAGAGACCCTTTGCGCATACTCGAGGTAGGCCTTCAGTAATTTGGGACCTGCGTAAAGCGCCGTCTCCACTTTAAGCTGATGAGGCAGCAGGCTGGTCACGACATGTACTTTTTCCCTGGCGCGGGTGACGGCCACGTTCAGCCTGTTCTCGCCCCCGCGCGTGTTGAGCGTACCGAATTGCATCGTCAGGCGTCCCTGCTCGTCAGGCGCATATCCCGTGGAAAAAATGATCACATCCCGCTCATCCCCCTGCACATTCTCGATGTTCTTCACGAACAGGCCCGGCAGCCCGGTTCCGGCTTCTTCCAGGCATTGCGTAATGAGCTGCTGCTGCGGGTAGTTGAAGGTGACTATACCTACGCTTTTCCCTTCTGATCTCAGGCTGGCAAGAAGCTCCATGACCTTCTCCGCCTCCTTTTTGTTAGTCCCTTCGGCCCAGGTCCCGTCAACCTTGTGATAGGTAATGCCCGGTTCTGCGGTATTGACATATACGAAATCCGGCAGCAGGCGCAGGGTCCCCTCGTAAAAATGCTGGTTGGAAAACTGGATCAGGTCGAGCGACAGGCTCCGGTAATGACCGGTTAGCTGATAGGAAGGCAGGCTGAGCGCTGCCAGGTCCAGGAGCGACTCCGCCTCCAGCTCCATCGGCAGGTCATCTTCCTCTCCGCCGTTTTCCTCGTACCTGATCTTGTACAGGTCGGTAGGCTGAAGCTGTTTGCTGTCGCCGGCCACGACCAGCTGCGCGCCCCGGTAGGCCGCCGGCAATGCGTACTCGGCATAGCACTGCGAAGCTTCATCGAAAATCACCAGGTCAAAAAAGCCCTGCATCATCGGGAAAATGACGGAAGCGGATTCGGGGGAAGCCATCCAGCAGGGTACCAGCCGGAATACGTCTTCGTGGAATGCGCCGAGCAGCTTCCTGATCGGCCAGATCCTTCTTTTTTTGGTAAGCTGATGATATAGCTCCCGGTAGGTTACCGTATTCCCCAGCCGGTTTTTAGCGACGTCGCCGTACACTTCCTCCCGGAGCTTCATTTTCACAATCTCGGCGCTGAGCGCCTGCTTCCGTTCAACGCTCCGCTGCAGGTCGTTTTCCCATTGGGACATTTTCAGGGAAGAAACCGCTCTCAGTATAGGGTACCGCCGCTCGATCTGGTCGATCCACGCCAGCCGCAGGCTATTGTCGAAAAGCTTCCGGTACTGGTCCGAAGCGGTCATGCCCGCCTCTTCCCCCTTCTCTTTCAGCCGCTCGATCAAAACCTGTTCGGTGTGAGAAGCATCTCTCCACATGGTGTCGATTTCGACCAGGTTCTCGAAATCGGCATCCAGGTCCCGTGCCAGCTGCTCCGAATAACCTGCGGGGTCGGAAACGAGTCCGTTAAACTGCTCGGGGACAAGCCACATATCCATTTCGTCGGATACCGTCTCCCATTGGGACAGCCAGGCAAAAGCTTCCCGGAGCAGCTGCTGGAATTCGCCAAAATCCCGGCTTTTACGGCTGATTCCCTCAGCGATTTCAAACCACTCGGTTTCAGAAAGCTTATGAACGAGCCCGGCGGCTTCACGGGCGTCGTCCAGGAAGAGCCCGTACTGGTGAAGTATACCGGCCGGTTCGGCAAGGCTTTTCTTATCGAATCCCAGCTTTTCGTCCGAAAGCTCTTCTTCCAGGAGAAGACGGTTGCGCAGGCGTTTCGCCAGCCGGTCGAGGTCGGCCGGGCTGATCGTAAGCGCGTGCCTGCGGCTCAGCCAGAGCACCTCTTCCTTTTCCTTCGAAAACCATTCCCACCATAAGCCGCTCACTACCTCGCGCTTTGCCGCTATCCCGCTTTCTACCTTTTTAAGGGCATCCGCCAGCCTGTATGCCTCCAGGTAGCCTTCCACCCCTTCCCTGGCCTGCAGGATATTTTCCAGCTGCCCGATCTTTTCCCTGCGCCAGGCCGTATAATCGGCCGAGGTAAGGTACTTTGTAAACAGGCGGTAGATTTTCGCGTTGCCGACCGTTTTCTGAACTTCGAGCAGCATCTGCCTGAGCTGGTCGGCCCCTACGAGGTGCTTTCTTGAAAGCGGCATCGAGAAAATCCCTGAAAAGCGCTTATCCAGCTCCGCGAAGGTGCCGGGCCAAAGGCGAAGCAAATCCCCGACCCTTTTGTGATCGATATGGTTCAGCTCCGAAAAATCCTTCCGCTTCAGCCAGGAGTGACCCGGGCCGAGCTTCAGAAGAAATGTAAAATATTGTCCTACCAGCCGCTCGGTTTCCGGCGCTTTCTGCATGGGCAGGGACTTCAGCAGGTTTGTAAGCGGCAGCTCCGGCCCCGCAGGGTCGGAGGTCAGGTACAGCTCCTTTACCGTCACGCCGGCGATCGAATCGTCGAACAGGGCATTTTTAAATTCGCTGAACCCATCCGCCAGGCGGTCGGTGAGACGGCATTCCTGGAGAAACTCTCTTTCCAGGTAAACGGAATCAAGGCTGTAATTCTCTTTCCGGAAAGTCTCTACCTGCCCGATCTGGCCGGCCATCTGGCGGTAGAGAGCAGAGCGGTCCAGGAGGTGATCATGGATAAGGGCGGTAAAATCGCCCAGCCCCGCCTGCTTCATCCTGTCATGCACCACATCCAGGGCGGCCCTTTTCTGACATACCAGCAGCACCCTCTTACCGCGCGCCGCATAGTCGGCCATCAGGTTGCAGATGAGCTGCGATTTCCCTGTGCCCGGCGGGCCCTGCACGACCAGGTTCTGCCCCTGCTTCACCCTTATCAAAGCCTGCTCCTGTGAGGAATCCAGCGCGAAGGGCGCCAGCATGTCTTCTTCCCTGATCGCAGCCGTTTCTTCGCCGGCCGCGCTGAGCGAAGCAATGTTGAACTGCTCTCCCTGCTCCAGCAGGAAATGGTAGTCTTCTTCCAGGTAGGATCCGGTTTGGGGGAAAATCCCGAGCACGGCTTCCGGGAAGAGCCTGAGCTCCCCGCTTTTTTCGGTCAGCTCGAGGTCTTTTGCCTTTTGGGCGTCAAATGGTCTGAGCCTGTCCTCAAACAGCTCCTGGTTGAAATTGATGTTAAAAGGTGATTCTTTCAGCCATTTATAGAGCTCGGTCCGGAAGATGGTGATATTGGTAGGAAACTCATCAAACGAAGTTTCGAGCACGGAATCGGGGATAGCCACCTCGCTGAACTGTCCGTAAGCGAGCGCAAACGAGCGGTTGAGATGAGGGCCGGTCTCGGCATTCACCCGGAGACACCATTGACCTTTGTCGGGCTCCAGCGAAACGGGGAAAAACAGCAGCGGCGCATGCACCACCTGTCCGTTGCCGAAGCGGCCCCTGACGAAGGGATACCCTATAAAGAGATTCCTGCTCCCTCTTTCTTCCTCGATAAAATCTACGGTGCGGGCTATCTTCCGGAGGCGCCTGCTGAAGACATTCGTCTTTTCATACCTGGGGTCGGTCACGTCACAAAGCGCTATCCGTTTCCTCCGCTGGATAACCTGGTGCAGCAGCTCGAAAGCAGGCACATTTAAAAGGAAATCTGCCTCCTGCAAGTCTGCAAACTGCTCTGAAACAAGCCTCGTCAGCAAAAGCGATTTGTTTCGGCTCGACAGGTTGGTCAGGCGCCTGAGATAACTTTTAAGAATACGGCTCATTCAGTCTAAACGGGCATTCAAAGGTTGGTGCGTTTTTCTTACTATGCGGCTGGCAGCTTCTGCGATTTAAAAGTAACGTATTACGGAGGCAATCCGTATCCGGACGGCAAATGTTTTGACCGGACGCCCCAAAGAAATTTCACCCCCGATTTTGTCCGCTTCCCGTCAAATATGCTATCTGGCTCTTTAAAGTTGTAAGACATTTGGTCCCGGAAATTTTACGTTTATATAAACTAAAGGGAATATAGACGTAACTTACATCAGGCTGGTAAACCGCCCGGCAGGTTCTCTTGCCGGGACAGCATTATAAAAGAGCAGGTATGTCAGGAGAACAAGCACAGGTAAAGAAAATTTTCAGCGATCGGCCCCGTACCCATTTGCTGAAGAAATACGAGCAGGCGGTCCTATCACGTCTCGTCCGCATTATACCGCTCTCCTGCGGCCCCGATATGATGACGGGAATCGGCTTTTTCGGAAGCCTGCTTGTTTTTGCCTCTCTTGTCTCGGCCAGGTTTTTCTCTCCGTGGTTCCTCTGGATCGCCGTTGCAGGATTCGCGATCAACTGGTTCGGCGATTCGCTGGACGGCAGGCTGGCCTATTACCGGAACATCCCCAGGAAATGGTACGGGTTTTCTCTGGATGTAGTGATGGACTGGCTCAGCACCGCCGTTACCGGCCTGGGCGCCTTTGTTTACCTGACGGGCGAATGGGGCAAAATCCTGGCTTTCCTGGTAGTGGTCATGTATGGCTGGGCGATGATCCTTTCCCAGCTTCAGTTCAAAATTACCGGCACTTATAAAATAGATGCGGGCATCATGGGCCCTACCGAATTCCGCATCGTGCTGGCGCTCGTAATAGTCTTGGAATTTTTTTATACAGGCTCGCTGGTCTACCTGCTGGGCATAATTTTTGCCATATTACTCATTATCAATACTATAAGCAGTAAGGAACTCTTATCTCTTGCAGATTTTGCCGACGAAGAAGAGAAAAAATCAGTGTCGGAAGTCAACAGTTTAGATTCCTGAATTGTTATCCTGATTAAACGATTTTGAGAAGTTAGACACCAATGCTATGAATGAAGCTCTAAAAAATCGTATCTCGCTATACAAGGAGGCCGAAGCCGTCAAAAAAGCAGGCCTGTATCCTTACTTCAGAACAATTTCCTCGGGTCAGGATACCATGGTACAGATCGGCGGAAAGCCGGTGCTGATGTTCGGCTCCAATTCGTACCTGGGCCTGACCAACCATCCCAAAGTAATCGAAGCCGGGCAGCAGGCGCTGCAAAAGTACGGCTCAGGCTGCGCCGGGTCACGTTTCCTCAACGGGACGCTCGACATCCACGAAAAGCTGGAACGCCGGCTGGCTGAATACACCGGGAAGGAAAAGGCGATTCTCTATAGCACCGGCTACCAGGCGAATCTCGGTGTGTTGTCCTGCCTCACAGGTCGGAACGACTATATCTTAATGGACGAAAGCAACCACGCGTCGCTCATAGACGGCAGCCGTCTCTCGTTTTCCAAGGTGATCAAGTACAGGCATAACGATCCGGACGATCTTCAGAGGAAAATCTCGCTGCTCCCCGAAAATGCGCTGAAGCTCATTGCCACCGACGGCATTTTCAGCATGGAGGGCGACATCGTGAAGCTCCCGGAGATCGTAAAGGTAGCCTCAGAGCACGGCGCTTCGGTGCTGGTAGACGATGCGCACAGCCTGGGTGTGATCGGGGTAAAAGGCGCCGGCACCGCTTCTCATTTTGGCCTGGGCGACGAAGTACACCTCGTCATGGGTACTTTCAGCAAGTCGCTCGCCTCGCTGGGCGGCTTTATAGCAAGCGACGCCGCCACCATAGAATACCTGAAGCACAAGTCACGCGCCTTGATTTTCAGCGCCAGCATGACGCCCGCAGCCGCTGCCAGCACAATGGCTGCCCTTGAGCTCATTCAAACCGAGCCGCACCACATCGAACGCCTCTGGGTAAATACCCGCTATGCCAAGGCGCTCCTGGCAGAAAACGGCTTCGACACCGGGAAATCCGAAAGCCCTATCCTGCCGGTTTACGTGCGCGATAACCACCGTACTTTCCTGATCACCAAAATGCTGCAGGATGAAGGCGTATTCGTAAATCCCGTGATCTCTCCGGCTGTCAAACCGGAAGATACCCTCATCCGGTTCTCGCTGATGGCTACCCATTCTTTCTCCCAGATCGAAGAAGCGGTAGACAAAATGATCCGGGTATTCAACAAAACGGGGGTTTCCAAACAATTTACGAACGCATGATACAGGTGCTCGGCGTACATGGAAAATCCATGCTGACCCGCTTTATCGATTTTCCTCACGAGCTGTACAAAGACGATCCGAACTACGTTCCGGAACTTTTCGTGAGCCAGGCAGCGCTTTTGAGCCCGCGGAAAAACCCTTTTTTCCTTCATGCCGAAGCAGCGCTTTACCTGGCTGAGAAAGACGGTAAAACCGTCGGCCGGATCGCAGCCGTTTTCAACAGGAACCATAACAGGTTCACAGGCAGGCAGGATGGCTTTTTCGGATTTTTCGACTGTATCGACGACGCCGGAGTGGCCGGAGCCCTCTTCGACGCCGCCCGCGATTTCCTGGAAAAGTGCGGCGCTAAAGCAGTAATAGGCCCGGTAAATCCTTCTACCAACGATCCCTGCGGTGTGCTGATCGAAGGGTTCGACCGGCCGCCCGTAGTCATGATGACCTACAATGCGCGTTACTATGACCCGCTGCTCAGGGGATTGGGCCTGGAAAAGTGGACCGACCTGCTGGCTTATGAAATCAGGCGGGAAGAGCTGAGCAGCCGGGTGCTCGCCTTGCGCGAGCCGCTCCTCGGCCGTCTGGCCTCCAAGGGGATTACGATAAGAGCGGTCCGGATGAATGACTTTAAGGCTGAGGCAGAACGAATTAAAAAAGTTTACAACTCGGCCTGGGACAAAAACCTGGGGTTTGTTCCCATGACTGACGCTGAATTTGATCGCCTGGCGCGGGAGCTCAAGCAAATCGTAAAGCCCGAGATGTGCCTGGTGGCCGAAAAAGAAGGGGAGGTCGTAGCCTGGTTGCTGGGTATCCCCGACCTTAACCAGGTCCTGATCAGGATCAAACGGGGGCGGCTTTTCCCTACGGGGTTATTCAAGCTCCTGACCGGGATCAGGAACATCACCACTGTGAGGGTAATGACCCTGGGTGTGTTGGAACCATTCCGCAAACTGGGTATTGAAAGCGCGCTTTATATGACGCTGATTAAAAACCTGGAAGGCACTAAAATTGATACTGCCGAGTGCTCATGGCTGCTGGAAGACAATAAAGCCATTACCAGCGCTGTGGAAAAGCTGAATGCCCGGCCCTACAAACGCTACAGGCTGTATACAAAAAAGATATGAATGCAAAGATCCTCGTTACCGGCGCTAACGGGTTCATCGGGTCCCACCTCGTCGCAGCTTGTCTGAAACGGGGGTTCGAGGTGCATGCCGCAGTCCGGGAAAACAGCAGCATGGCGGTGTTCAACTCACTGGTCGCGCCGGATGCAAAGCTGAAGATCGTGTATCCGGAATACGGAAGCCCCGCGGAGCTCGGGCGGCTGATGTCATTGGAAAAATACCGGTATATCGTCCATAACGCAGGCATTACCAAAGCCGGAAGCGAAGAGGCCTACCGTAACGTCAACGCCGGCCTTACCTGCAGCCTGGGCCGGGCCGCTATCAGCTCCGGTACGGCTCCCGACCGCTTTATTTATGTCAGCAGCCTGGCCGCACTGGGACCGCTGAGCTATTCGGGCGAGGGCGCCAGGCCCAACCCCGTTACCGCTTACGGCAGGAGCAAGCTGCTGGCCGAGGCCGGGCTGAAGGAGATAAAAGGGCTGCCCGTAACCGTCATCAGGCCCACGGCGGTATACGGCCCGGGCGAAAAGGACCTGTTCATAGCGCTCCGGCTGCTCGCCGGCGGATGGGACCTCAATATGGGGGCAAACCCGCAGAAGCTGACTTTTGTGTATGTGCACGATCTGGTAGAGGCAATAGCGCTTGCGTTAAGAAAACAAACGCCCGACTGGCTGAGCTTCGACATTTCGGACGGCCTCGAGTACGACCGTTATGCGCTTTCTGAAGCTTTTTCAAGGGCAAGCGGGATAAAAGCCAGGCGCATCCACCTTCCTGTGAGACTGGTAAATACGATAGCAGGCGTCAATGAATGGTATACATCGCTGGCAGGCGGCTATCCCGCCCTCAACAGAGAAAAAGTCAGGGAGCTCACCGCTGAAAACTGGCTTTGCAATATTCAACCCGCGCAGGAACTGCTCGGATACAGGCCCCGGTATGACCTGACCAGCGGACTGGCGGAAACCTGGCGGTGGTATAAAGAAAAGAAGTGGCTCTGAAAAAGGCTGGTAAATGCGGCAGGAAAGAGCCTGCCTGAACATCATGAAATTTTCAACAAACAACAAAAGGATTTTCTCCCTGCGGAAAACCGGTATCCCGGCTATTTTCCTCTGCCTGCTGACTTCAGGCACATTTACCCTCTCCTATGCGCAGAACAGGGTGGTCAGGGGTAAGATCTCAGACAGCCGTTCCGGCGAAACGCTGCCTTTTGCCAGCTTGCTTGTACAGGGCACCGCCTCCGGCACCGCGGCTGACGACGACGGCCGCTTTGTCCTCTCCGTACCGCCGGGAGCGGACACGCTCGTCGTGACGTACATAGGATACGTCACGAAAAAAATTGCAGTTTCCGGAGAGAAAAGTCAGCTGCTGGATATCACGATGGACGTTGATGCTTCTATGCTCACCGAAGTGACCGTCAAGGCGAGAGGGCGGTACAGGAACCGTAATAACCCGGCCGTGGAGCTGATCAGGAAAGTAATAGCATATAAGGATAGCAACAGGATACTGAAAAATGATTACGTAGAATATGAGCAGTACGAGAAGATAACGCTCGCCATCAGCAACCTTTCCGACAAATTCGTAGAAAGGGGCATCTTCAAAAAGTACCAGTTCCTTTTTGAAGATGATCCGACTGCCGAAGGTTCCGGGCACCAGCTTCCGGCCTATATGCAGGAGCAGCTTTCGCAGGTCTACTTCAGGAGAAATCCTTACAAGCTGAAGCAATACATAAAGGCCGAGCGAAAAGCCGAGTATGATAACCGGTTTGTCGATAATGACGGGCTGAGCAGCTATGTCAACAGGCTGTATGAGGACATTGATATCTATAAAAATGATGTAGCCATCGCTACCAACCTGTTTTTAAGCCCGCTTGCCGGTTCGGCGCCCGCTTTTTACAAATTTTTTATCCGGGATACGCTCAAAAATCACGAGCCTAACCTGATCGAGCTGGGGTTTGTGCCCCGTAATAAGTCGGATATGCTGTTTGAAGGGAAGCTGTACATTACCCTCGACGGCCGCTATGCCGTCAATTATGCCTACCTTTCGGTAAACAAGGACATTAACCTCAACTTCATGCGGGGCCTGGAAGCGAAGCTGGAATTCGAAAAAGCCGCCGACGGCCGGTACCGGCCCGAAAAAACCACCCTTTCGATGGAGTTTGCGCTCACCGAAAAAGGTGCGGGCATAACGGGGCGACGGACCACCAGCTATAAGAACTATGTGCTCAACCGGCCGCTCCCGGATGCGCTGTATTACGGCCCGCCCAAAGAATTCACGCCCGACAGCAGCAGCCTGGCTACCGACAGCTACTGGGATAGCGCGCGTCATATGCAGCTCGAGAGAGCAGAGCGCAACATCTACAGGAATGTGGATACCCTCCAGACCATCACCTCTTTCCGGCGCACCATGGACGTCGCCACTATTCTCTTTGCAGGCTACAAGTCGTTCGGAAAATTCGAGGTAGGCCCGGCAAACACCTTCTACAGCTTTAACCCCATAGAAGGCTTCAAGCTCCGCCTGGGCGGCAGGACCACTGCCGGTCTTTCGAAGCGCTATTATTTTGAAACCTACACGGCCTACGGGTTTACGGATGAGAAATGGAAGTATTTCCTGAGCGGCACCTATTCGATCAATAACAAATCCGTCTACCACTTCCCGCTGCATTATATCCGGCTGAGCTACCAGCACGACACTAAGATCCCGGGCCAGGATCTGCAGTTTATCCAGGAAGACAATTTTCTCCTTTCTTTTAAAAGGGGTGAAAATAACCGCTATCTCTATAACGATCAGCTGAAGCTGGAATACGTCAGGGAATTCGCAAGCAGGCTTTCGGTCAGGGCCGGTATTACAAAGTGGGCGCAGAAGCCGGCAGGCGTGCTGCAATACATCGAAGCGGGCAGCCCGTCAGACAGCCCGAACGTGGTCGGCGAGCTGAATAACACCGATATCGGCATCGAGCTCCGGTATGCTCCCAATGAGCAATTCTACCAGGGGAAGCTCTACCGCACGCCTATTATCAATAAATACCCGATTTATACTTTACGTTACAATGCCGGCGTCAAAAACCTGATGGGCGGGCAAAATACTTATCATCACGTCAGCGGATCGGTGTTCAGCCGCTTCTATCTCTCGCAGCTCGGGTTTGCCGATATCGATGTGGAAGGCGGCTATATTTTCGGCAGCAAGATTCCCTTCCCGCTGCTGATGATCCACCGGGCCAACCAGACCTACGCCTACCAGCTCAACTCGTACAACCTGATGAATTTTCTTGAATTTACGAGCGATCACTGGGCCGGTCTCAATGTCCAATACTATATGAACGGTTTCCTTTTCAACAAAATACCGTTGTTCAAACGCCTGAAATGGAGAGAGGTATTCAGCTTCAAAATGCTGAAAGGCGGCCTGAGAAAGGAAAATGACCCGGCTTATACCAGGGAGCAGATATATGAATTCAGCAGGGATGAGCAGGGGCGGCCCATCACCTATACGCTGTCGGAGGAGCCTTATATGGAAGCCAGCGTAGGAATTGCCAATATTTTCAAGCTGTTCAGGGTAGATATTGTAAAAAGGCTTTCCTACCTGGATCACCCCAATGTGACAGGCTGGGGCATAAGGGCCCGGTTCAGGCTGGATTTTTAGCATCAATACATCATATGGAGCACAACAGGCGTGAGTACCAGGCAGTATAAAATATTGTTTTTCGCGATAGGCATCGTTACCGTGGCGGTATTGATCTACAATACCGGCTGGCATTCGATCGTGGCCAACATCGCGGCTATGGGCTACTGGTTTTTACCCGTAACCGGCTCCTGGCTGGTCATTTACCTGCTCAATGCGTGGGCTTTCCATGATATCATCCGGGAAAAAGACAAACCTGAGACGGCTTTGCCATTCGGCGAAGTGTTCCGGCTCACCATCACCGGCTATGCCATTAACTACGTCACTCCTTTTGTAGGCCTGGGTGGGGAGCCTTACCGCGTGATGGAGCTGGTTCCCCGGCTGGGCGTCACCAAAGCGGCTTCGTCTGTGCTCCAGTACGGCCTGATGCATATGCTTGCCCATGTCGCGTTCTGGCTGGCTTCAATCGCTTTGATGATCACCCGCCCGGACCTCGACGGTCTGCTGCTGGCAGGATGCCTCGTCACGCTGTTCACAGGGCTTACGCTCGGGTATATTTTTCTCCGGATCTACCGGCAGGGATTCCTGGTGGCGGCACTGGGCTACGTGAGCAGCTGGCCGCTGATCGGCAAGCAAGCAGCCCTGCTGCTTTCCTCCCGTTACGAAACACTCAAACGAATTGACGGGCAGGTTACCGAGCTGTACGCAAACCGCAAGCCTGTTTTCTATAGGGCGCTTTTCCTGGAATTTGCGGCCAGGGTAGTCGGCTGTGCGGAAATTTACTTCATCGGGGTAGCGACCGGGCCCGACATGAGCTGGTCCGACGCAGTTATCGTCAGCTCCGGGTCCTCCCTTTTTGCCAACCTGGTATTCTTTTTCCCCATGCAGCTCGGAACCCGCGAAGGGGGAATGGCGCTGGCGCTCGGGAGCATAGGCCTGCCCGCAGCTTCGGGAGTCTTCATAAGCCTGGTCACGCGGATAAGGGAGCTCGTCTGGATCGCGATCGGGTATGCCCTCATATATGCCCGAAACCCAAATCCGGAGAAGCGGTCAGGGCACTAAAAAGCAGCGCCTTTTGTTAATCCGGCATGAAAGTAGAAGAACCACCGCTTTTAGAAAATTCTCTCTATAACCGCATCGGCGGCAATGCAACATTACAACAGCTGGTCGACAGCTTTTACGACCAGGTATTTGCACATCCTTTGATCGGAAGGCTTTTCAAAACCGACAAGGAACTTATCAAGGAAAAGCAGCGGCTTTTTCTAACCCAGTTCCTGGGAGGCCCACAGCTGTATTCAGAGCGTTACGGACACCCGAAGATGAGGGCCAGGCACCTGCCTCATCCTATCACGCATGAAGACGCCTACGCGTGGCTGGAGTGCATGGCGCACGCGGTCAACTCATTAGGTATATCGGAAGATCTGAAGCAGGAGCTGTTTGCCAGGTTTCCCCAGACAGCCTTTTTTATGGTCAATACCGAAGCACCTGACGCTCCCCATACCTGAGCGCGCCGCTATTGCCGGTGTATGACGGTAGCCTGCGACTGGGCTGCCGCAAGAATGGTCATGTCGGCGATGGTGACATGAGCAGGCGCGCTGACTGCATAAAAAATAGCATCTGCGATATCGGCTGCCTGAAGCGGCTCGAAGCCGGCATACACCTTTTCCGCTCTTTCCGCATCGCCCTTAAAACGTACCATCGAAAACCCGGTCTCTACCGCGCCCGGTGCGATGTTGGTCACCTTTATGCCCTGCTCGGTCAGATCCAGGCGCATCCCCTGGCTGATGGCCTCGACGGCCGCTTTGGACGCGCAATATACCGCCCCGTTTTTGTAGGTCTCTTTCCCGGCTATAGAGCTGATATTGACAATGTGCCCCGACTTCCTGCCGACCATCCCGGGAATAACCGCCCGGGAAACATAGAGCAGCCCTTTTACATTGCCGTCCATCATCGCATCCCAGTCTCTGGTATCTCCCTGGTCGATCGTGCTCAACCCGTGGGCATTCCCCGCGTTGTTCACCAGGATAGAAATATGGCGCCACTCGTCCTCCAGGGAGCTGATAGCAGCCAGCGTTGCCTCTTCGCTCCGGACATCAAAGCTGAGCGTCCTGACCGCTACATCTTTTTCCAGGCTTTCCTTTAAACCGGCCAGCTTTTCTTCACGCCGGCCGCAAATGATCAGGTCTATTCCATGTTCTGCAAATTTCCGGGCCGTGGCCTCGCCTATGCCGGAAGTTGCGCCTGTTATGAGAGCTATTTTTTTCATCCGAGTTGATATCTGATTTCCTGTTTCTGCCATGCTATGAAAATCTCTTTCTGTAAAGGGACGGGGGAACGCCTGTTATTTTCTTGAAAAGTCTGGTAAAATGTGACACCGATTGAAAATTGAGCTCGAACGCGATCGTCGAGATGTCTTTCCCGGCATTCTGGAGAAGTACCTGGCTATGCAATACGGTCGTTTCATTTACCCATTGCTTCGGCGCTTTCCCGGTAGTTTCCTTAATGCATTTGCACAGGTAATTTTCTGAGATAGACAGCTCGTCGGCGTAAAACTGTACCTCCTTATGCGCCTGGTGGTGAACCTGTACAAGCTCTTTGAACTGGTAGGCTATCTGCGACTTCCGCGAAGCAAGCGCCGCTTTGGAATGCAGGCTGTCGAGGTGCTCCAGCGCGATCAGTATCCCCTGGAAGCACATGCAGGCAGTCTCTATGTTGCCGTCTTCAACGCATTTCAGCTCGTCTTCCAATAATTTGAAAAGTTTCGGCAGCCAGGCGTAAAAATTACCTTTCAACACAATATACGGTGAAGTAAGGTTAAAAAATGCAGGCGGGACCTTGAGCGGCACGCCTTCCAGCAGCGTATTCTCGCATGCCAGGAAAAACCCCTCGGCATCTTCCGATATTTCGAGCGTAGCCGTAATTCTTCCCTGTTTGATAAGCAGCACAGAACCGGCCTCCAGCCTGAAATGCGAGACCCCCAGCTGCTGTGTGATATGTCCCTTTGTCACGAACAGCATGAAACTGAAAGTCGTCTTATAAGGCAAAACAGGGATCACGATATTCCGAAGGTAGTTTTCGATCCGGTAGAGCTGCAGCTCCGTATTATTGAACAGCACCTCTTTCGACAGCCCCGGGAGAAAGAGCTGTTTGTAGTCGAAATTGGATATCAGTTGAACAGGGAGACTCATATACAATTGTCTGCGCGCTACGCAAAAATAAGCTTTTAGCGGTGCGCAATCCTTTCAGCGGGACTTTTTTTCAGAACTTGATACTAAAGGCAAGCTTCGCGAACAGCGGCGTGCCGGGCGTAAAGGTAAGCTGCTCGATCCCGTTGGGGTGTTCGCCTGCCAGCCGGGTAGTTGCTGCAAACATCGCTTCGTTCCAGTTCACGTCAAACAGGTTCTGTACCTGCAGGTTCACCGCCCACGACTTCCGTTCATATCCCAGCAGCAGGTCGTTTACAAAATATCCGCCGGCGACGATGCTGTTGTCGTCATTGGCCGGCCGGTCGTGCATATAACGATAACGGAGGTTTGCCGTGAAGCCGTTGGGCAGCTGTACCGAGGCTCCCCCGGTGCTTGTAAATACCGGGGCCAGCTCGAGGTAGTTGTGCCCCTCAGGCTCGTCGGCCAGCCTCGGATGCGCGTAGTTTGCATCGGCATCGAGGTACAGCCAGTCGGCCGGCTGATAGCGCAGCGTCAGATCGGCGCCGTAGCGGCGCGTCCGGCCGGCTTCCGAAACGCCGTAGCTGTCGCCGTTCCATACAAATTCATTTTCCATGAACGAATACCAGAGCGCCGGCTGCAGCAATAGCCTGCCAGCAAGCTGCCAGGTCGATCCGAGGTCGGCGCCATAGGAGGCGGGCAGCACCTGCTTTCCATTCCTTGAGACCACATCGCGTACGTCGTTGGAATGAAACCCCATACCGGTTTTGAAAAACAGCCGCAGGTTACGGGCAGGATCAAAATAGAAAGAAAGCTTGGGGCTGACTTTCACGACTTCCGTTCCTTGCCAGCCGCTCGCGGGCTTCAGCCTGTCATCATAGTTGAATCCGAACCAGTCGGCCCGTATCCCCGGGCTGATCATCCACCTGCCGATCTCCCAGTCGGCCGAGGTAAAGGCATTGAGGTTAGCGATCAAAGCAGCGCCCGATGCCAGCTGCTCGTTCACTTCTTTCCGGCGGGTCACAAAGCTCAGTTCGAGCTCGTGCACGTCGTCGTACCGCAGCCCCGCTCCCGATCTCCAGGCGAGGCGGCCGCTGCCTGTCCGGAAATAGCGGGTATAGGTATGGTCCATTCCATATACATCGCGATCGTCAACCTGCCTGATGGCATCGCCCTGGTCGGGATGCTCGAGGAAAAATGTAAAATCCGAATAAAGGGTAAACTTGTATCTCGAGTAATAGAAGCTGCTGCTCCAGGAGGCGTCGGGACTTATTTCCCGGGTATAGCTGACGAGGAGGTTCGTCCTGCCCGTGCTTCCGCCTTCCGTCGAATCTACCGACCCGAAACGCCCTGTCAACCCTCCGCTGACCGCTCTTTCCGGGATCTGCCCCGACGCATTCCAGCCTGACGAAAATGTCGACGCCTGGATATTGATGCAGGAATGCTCGTCCAGCTGCCGGTTGTACTTCCCGAAGAGGTTCAGCCGGTTGAAGCGCTGCTTCACGTCAAACGGGCCATTGGTAAAATTATATTCCGTTGCCAGGTAGGCATTTTCCCCCGCAGCCTGGTTGTGCAGCAGGTTAAAGATCCCCACCATCCGCAAGGTATTGAAATTGCCTGCTTCCATTTTCAGCATGCTGTGATCCATGGAACGCCTGGTATGGAAATTCACGAAACCGGCGGTATTGAAATCACCTTTGTCGGCATAGTAGCTTCCCTTTCCGAAATCGATGCTCCCGATCGTCTCCGGGATCAGGAAATGCAGGTCGGAGTATCCCTGGCCGTGCGCGTGCGACACCATATTGACCGGTATGCCGTCTGCCGAGATCCGGATATCGGTGCCATGGTCGTTGTCGTAGCCGCGGAGGAAAATCTGCTCCGCCTTACCCCCGCCTGCATGCTGGGCAATAAACAGCCCGGGTACCTTGCGCAGGACATCCTGCGAGGTATTTACCGGGATTTTGGCAAGATCGACGCGGATGATCTGCCCTTCGGCATTCTGGCTGGCGACTACCACGTCCTTCAGGTGCACCACCCTGATGGTATCCTGCGCAACATCCTGGCTTCGCGCGTGCTGAAAGGGATGAAGCATCAAGATGATCGCAACCAGCAGTGTTATTTCTCTCATTTACGGTTTACTTTTATACCGGGAATCCTTCAGGATTTCCACGCTTTGTTCAACATATTTTTCAGGGGCAGCGTCAGCCAGGCGCCCAGCACAAACGGGAAAGTAAGCACTCCGCCTGCCTTGGTCAGCAGCGAGGAATCGGATTTCAGCATGAAGATGTCGATCAGAGTAGCCGCCACCACGGCAATCAGCACGACCAGGCCGTCTCTCCGCCTTGTGCCCGCAAAAGTGATAGCGCATAAGACCGCATTGAAGCTGAAAAGACCCATCCTGACCTCCACGACCGGCTGGACAAAACGCGCCGAAATGGCCGCCGCCAGGATCGAGCCGGCCAACCCGTAAAGTGCGGCAGTAGGGTTGCTGAGGAATACCGCGATGAAAAACAGGATCCCGGCAAAGAAGCTTCCCTGGAAAATAACCTCGCCGAAACCGTTGGTGGACGTCGTAAAATCGCTCGTATCAGACACGTCGATAACGGGGGGCGCAGCCAGCGAAGGGGAAGGCGGGATCGCAGTATAATGATGCAGCGTAAAGACGATCAGCCAGGTTACCACGATAAAAGGGAACGTAAATACAGGGAGCTTCCTTTCGATAAAGAAATGCTGCAGCATGGCCGCCGCTGCTGCCCCGACGATCACGAGCACCCACACCAGCCAGTTGGCATCGAACATAAATGTAAGCGCTACCCCGACCAGCGCGGGGCTGAATCCGTACAGGCCGGATTCAATTTCCCGCTTGTCAAAATGGAGCAGGCTGGCCGTCAGCGTCCCGGTAATGGTTGCGACCAGGGCTGCCATACCCATGTTTACATCCCCGTAAAATATCCCGACAAGAAACAGAAGTCCGGTCCATTCGTTTTCCTGCAGCATGATCTGGCCGATACCTTTGAGCACAGTGAGCACAAAAGGTATCCTCTCATCCAACTTTTTCATCTTAACTTGTTTGTTAGCGTTAGAAATCTGTACTGTGTCAGCGGCTACCACCCCAGGAAGGTCATCCCGGCCCCGCAGAGCGTCACGACCGCTCCTCCGATGGCGTGCATATACCGTTCAAGCCTGGCGGTATTCAGCGAGTTAATCCCGTAAAGCCCGATCATCACCATTCCGAGCATGGTCAGCACGGTGCTGATGGTAAAAACCGAGATCAGGACGATAATTTCGGTCACCGATCTGCGGGCGCCCGAATAAAACAGCAGCGGGATCAGCGGCTCGCTCGGTCCCATGACAAAAATTGCGAACAGCACCCAGGGGGTAGCCTTTACGCGGTTTTCAGGCATCACGATTTCCCCGTGCCGGTGCTCATATACATATACGTCCTCTCCCATCACATCGAAGTGCTTGTGCGGCCGGTTGAGATAAGCCTGCCTGAGTCCGTACAGCAGGTAAATCACCCCGAACACCAGCAGTGCCCAACCGGCAGTATTTCCTCTGAACCCCTGGAAGAGCTCTATTTTATCGAGCTGCCAGCCCAGGAATACCCCTGCGAGTCCCAAAAGAACGGAGCTCATTACATGCCCGAGCCCGCAGACGACGACCAGAAACACGGTATACGCCCGGCTCCATTTCCTCGATCTGGCCAGCGCAATAAAAGGAAGGTAGTGATCGGGCCCGGTAGCCGTATGTACGAAGCTGATCATAATGGCAGTGATGGTCAGTGCCCAGAGCGTTGCTGTCATAAATGTTGTTTTTTTGCGTTCCAGATCAAATCTTTTGCCGCTTCGAAGCACCTGTAGAGCTGCTCGCCGCCCCCGCCAAGCATGCGGAGTACAAAGCCGGGATGCATGGTCTGCGAAATACCGCAGATAACATCTTCTTCGGGCTCCAGCTGCTCATACAGGCTTTCGATCAGCGGCAAAACCGTCTCACCGGCGTGCGCCAGGTAAATGAGCGTTCCCTGGTGCGTATATCCTTCCAGCAATCCTATCCCCGGCAGCGGCATCATCGACGGCACCAGCATGACGTTGTCTTTGAGCAGCAGCCGGCCCTGCTCATTGTACACTTCCACCAAGTTCTGAAAATGTGCATATTCAAAAACCTCCCCCGAACGCCTTCTGCCGCAGGTAATGATCTCGCCTATGAGGAAAGAGGCCTCCGGATGCAGCGCCACGCTGGTTTTGCTGATGAAGGTGGAATTCCTGTGCGGCACTACGGGATAAGGTATAAAGGCAAAATCCGACCCGCGCGCCAGGCTGACGACCATTTCCTGGGTAGCACGGTTGTTCATGTGATAGATGCGCTGATATGACTGGGCTTCGAGCTGAAGCTGCGCATCTTCCTCAAGGCTGATCCGGATGTCGTAGTGATCTCCGTCGAGAATTCCGGGCGATACGCTCATCAGCATCATGTGCAGCGCATTGTCGGTGGCATACTGCCCTACCGGCACCGCTCTGAAAGGCTTGCCTGCGTACAGGTCGCGCACATACGATCTCCCGTCTCTGCACCCCACCGTAAGATCGAGCTTGCAGATCATTATCTCAGCAAATGGGGTTCGTCCGCGTCTTCAAGCAGCGCATATTTTTTTATCCAGCCGACAACGCTGTCGAGCCCTTCATAGGTCATCAGGTTCGAGAATACGAAAGGCTGTCCTTTCCGCATCCTGCGGGCATCGTTTTCCATCACTTCCAGGCTCGCTCCTACATAAGGAGCCAGGTCGATCTTGTTGATCAGCAGCAGGTCCGAACGGGTGATGCCCGGTCCGCCTTTGCGTGGAATTTTCTCTCCCTCGGCCACGTCAATGACAAAAATGGTGACATCGGCCAGGTCGGGGCTAAAGGTTGCCGAAAGGTTGTCGCCGCCGCTCTCGATCAGGATCAGCTCCAGGTCGGGGAAACGCCGCACCAGCTCGTCGACCGCCTCCAGGTTCATGCTTGCATCTTCCCGGATGGCCGTATGCGGACATCCCCCGGTTTCAACGCCAATGATGCGTTCACGGGGCAGAAGGCTGTTTTTTGCCATAAATTCGGCGTCTTCCTTGGTATAGATGTCGTTGGTGATGACTGCCAGGTTGTAGTCGTTCAGCATCCGGCGCGACAACCGTTCGAGCAATGCCGTTTTCCCGGATCCTACCGGGCCGGCCACCCCTATCTTTACGTAATTTCTGTCTTTCATGTGTATAAAAAGGTGTTAGCTATTAGCTGGTAGGTTTTAGCCGCGGCGGACCGCTTATGAGCTGCTAAAACCTAAAACCTTACAGCTCATGGCTATTTCATGTGTATAAAAAGGTTTAAGCTATTAGCTGTTAGGTTTTAGCCGCGGCGGACTGCTTATGAGCTGCTAAAACCTAATGCCTAAAAGCTCATGGCTATTCATTCGTATAAAATTTTAAGGCGTTAAAGACGCCCGTCATGACATATACAGCCTCGAATACAAGCGTTCGTGCTGCATGCAGCGGATATCGAAAGCGACGTTGCAGATACCGCGGAGCGCAGGATCCAGCGTCATCGTCTCTTCTGTAAGCTGCCGGAGCAAAGGCTGCAGGTCGAACATGATGTCCTGTCCGTCAAGCTGCCCCAGCGGCACCAGCTTCACCCCGTTGGTAACCATTCCCACCGACGCATTGTAGTAAAAGGCAAACAGCGCATCGCGCAGCGGGATGCCCAGATGCTGCGCATACGCGCCGAACACTATGCAGTAGTACCCTTCGACCTCATTTCCGATACCGGCCGCAAACGAATCAATGAGCCCCGACGCATTTCTTCGGCAGAATATCTTATGCAGGCGCACCCCGAGCTTCTGACTGGCTTCCCTGATTTCGCGGGCGCACTTCAGCGCGGAGCACTCCTGGTCGAGCAGCGTCAGACGCTCCGGGTCGCCCGCCGAGGCGGCTTCGTAGGCCAGGCGCATGAAAATCCCGTCGTTGTACTTCAGGTTATAGGCGAGCATATGCCTGGCAAACGCTGCAACCGTCGACGGGTCCTTCACGACCCGCTCCTGCACGTAGGTCTCCAGCCCGTTGGAATGGGTATAACCGCCAATTGGTAAAGTGGGGTCAGACAAATGAAGCAGGGACCCCAGGAAAAAAGATCGTTCGTTCTCTCCGGGCATCACGACTCCTGTTTTGATCCGGCCAGATTCAGGATCCGGGTAAACAGCGAGGGGCCACCGCCGTTTCCGTGCGAGTGCGGTTCCACGTTCGACTTCAGCAGCTCCAGCAATTGCCTTTCGCTTTTTTCAGGTCTGTAGCCGGCAGCTTCGAGCCACCGGAACATGGGCGCCTCGAAAGGCATCAGCACCTCGTTGTCCTGGATGAACAGCGGCAGGTGCTTGTTCCCGATCTCATAGCAGACGGTTCCCATCTCGGTCATGGAAAGCGGGCGAAGCACGATGGCTTCGCACGGCTTTACATGCACTACCACGATTTTCCGTCCGTCGCTATACACGACGTCGTCCTGCCGGAGGCGCTGCCCTTCCCGTAATAGCCTGATGGCGATATCCATGCCGCCGGCGGTTTTCTTACGCTGAATGCGGCGGGTCGTTTCATACCATTCCAGCTCAAGCAGGTCTGTTTCGATCCCGGGAGCAGACAGCGCTGCCCTGGTGCCGAGTACTTCTTCTACTATCATTTCGGGCAATTTTTACTGAGCACGTTTTTTGAATGAAAAGTTTTTGGAGATACCCGTTCCGAACGTAGCCCCGCTCAGGCCGGCTACGTAGTTGTTGACCACGTCTTCACCTTTGGCTTTGGTCGACAGCATGGACAGCTCTCCGAATTTGAATTTGAGCGCCCACCCTTTTCCAAGCAGGATCCCCAGCATGGGGTATGCCCTGAGCCGGTAGCCCGTGTAAGGATGAAGCGCTGTCGTTGCAGCAGGCGACTCGCCCCAGACATAATGCGCATCCACCTGCGCGATCAGCAAAAAATGCTCGCCGATCATCATCGAGGGACTGTACCAAAGCCCTAGCTCCTGCTGCCTGAACACCAGGTTGCCGGCGGCATCCTTGTTGCGGGCAAAGGCCGCATTGATCCCGATCAGGCTATTGTTGTTGAAAAAATAGCCGATCCCGATCGGGATACCTGCATCAGGGCTCGTGCTGAAGCTGCTGCTTTTGTCGTGAGGCGCGCTCGTTTTTGAATAGTCGAGCGAGCCGTACACCATCAACTGTCCTTTGGGACCGTCGTTCTGCGCCGCTGCCATCCCTGCGGTAATGCACAGCAGCAGCGCAGCTAAAACCGGGTTAGCTTTAATCAAGCGCATAAAACCAGAGATTTTGTCAGGAAATAACACTCGTTATCAAAAGAGGTAATAGCGCTGCGCCAGCGGGAGCTCCGAAGCCGGCTCGCATGTGATATGCTCACCGTCGACAGTCACTCTATAATTTTCGGGGTTTACCTCGATCACCGGTGTCTTGTCGTTGTGGATCAGGTCCCGCTTCGAGATGTTCCGGCAGCCTTCAACCGGCAGCACGATCTTTTCAAGGCCATATTCTTCCACGATCCTTTTTTCGATAGAAGCCGCGGAAACAAATGTGGCGCAGGTCCCGAACCTTGCTTTCCCGAGGGCACCAAACATGTTCCGGTACAGGATCGGCTGCGGTGTCGGGATCGAGGCATTCGCATCGCCCATTTTACTGGCGATGATCATCCCTCCTTTGATGATCATTTCCGGCTTTACGCCAAACAGGGCCGGCTTCCACAGCACCAGGTCGGCCATCTTCCCCTTTTCGACAGATCCCACGTATTTCGAGATCCCATGCGCTATAGCCGGATTGATGGTATACTTGGCGACATACCGTTTGGCCCGGAAATTATCGTTTTCTGCCTGGTCCTCATCAGGCAGACGTCCGCGCTGCATGCGCATTTTGCCGGCTGTCTGCCAGGTACGCGTGATCACTTCGCCGACCCGCCCCATAGCCTGCGAATCGGAGCTCATAATGGCGAACACGCCCATATCCTGGAGAATGTCTTCTGCCGCGATCGTCTCGGGACGGATCCTTGAATCTGCAAATTTGACGTCTTCCGGGATGCTTTTGCTGAGGTGGTGGCAGACCATCAGCATGTCGAGGTGCTCATCGATGGTATTGACGGTGTAAGGCCGGGTAGGATTGGTAGAGGCAGGCAATACGTTTCCGTACATGGCCGCCTTGATAATATCGGGAGCGTGTCCCCCTCCGGCGCCCTCGGTGTGAAAGGTGTGGATAACCCGGCCGTCGATCGCCGCCATCGTATCTTCGAGAAAACCGGCTTCGTTCAGCGTATCGGTATGGATAGCCACCTGCACGTCGTACTGGTCGGCAACTTTAAGCGCGGCATCGATGACAGCGGGTGTGGAGCCCCAGTCCTCGTGGATTTTCAACCCGAGCGCACCGGCTTCTATCTGTTCGGCCAGCGGTCCGTTTGTCGAGCAGTTCCCTTTCCCGAAAAACCCGAGGTTCATCGGCAGGTCTTCGGCTGCCTCCAGCATTTTCCGGATATTCCATTTGCCCGGGGTAACGGTAGTGGCGTTCGTGCCGTCTGCGGGCCCGGTGCCGCCCCCGATCATGGTCGTTACCCCGCTGTACAAGGCGGTTTCCACCTGCTGCGGACAGATAAAGTGAATATGGGTGTCGATCCCGCCCGCTGTCAGGATGTAACCATTCCCGCCATGCACCTCGGTCGACGCCCCGATGATCATACCGGGATCGACGCCGTCCATCGTATCCGGGTTCCCCGCCCTGCCGATCCCGACGATCTTCCCGTCCCTGATGCCGATATCGGCCTTCACTATTCCCCAGTGGTCGATCACGATCGCCCCGGTGATGCACAGATCGAGCACCCCTTCGTCGCGCAGGGCTGTTGCATTTTGTCCCATCCCGTCGCGAACGGTTTTGCCGCCGCCGAACTTTACCTCGTCACCGGGCTTCGCGAAATCCTTCTCGATCTCGATGATCAGCTCGGTATCTCCCAGCCGCACTTTATCTCCTGCGGTCGGCCCCAGGATATTGGCGTATTTATTTCTGTTTACTATAAGGCTCATCTCATTTTGCGTTTTTAAAGTTGCTTCTCTCCGCTTTCTGCAATGCAGCTTCCCGGCTGCCGGCCCCGGTTGTCGAGCCGTCTGCCAGGTTATTGAACCCCAGCGTCCTGCGCGCCCCTCCGAACGCTACCAGCTCGACCTCTTTCTCTTCGCCCGGCTCAAAACGCACTGCTGTGCTTGAAACTATATTGAGACGCTTCCCGAATGCCCGGGCACGGTCGAATTGCATCATTTTGTTCACTTCGAAAAAATGGAAGTGAGAACCTACCTGCACCGGCCTGTCTCCGGTGTTCACCACCTTGAGCCTGACCGTCTCACGCCCTTCGTTGCAGATGATCTCACCTGCTTTCACAAAAATTTCACCTGGTATCATGACTTCTTTGGTTTATAGGATTATCGGATCGGATCATGTACGGTCACCAGCTTTGTGCCGTCGGGAAAAGTAGCCTCGACCTGGATGTCATGGATCATTTCGGGAATGCCCTCCATAACATCGTCCCTTTTCAGGCAGTTTGCACCGGACTGCATGAGCTCTGCAACCGAACGGCCGTCGCGGGCTCCTTCCAGCACATGGCTGCTGATAAGCGCAATCGCCTCGGGGTAGTTCAGCTTCAGGCCCCGGTCCCTGCGTTTTTGTGCCAGCTCCCCTGCCAGGTGCAGCATCAGCTTTTCTATTTCTCTGGGAGTTAAATGCATCGCTAATAAAATTATATTGTGAAAGAAAATACACCACAAGCCTGTCCGGATCATTCGCGACGCGAATGATCATGCTGCAGGCCACATCGCCATACGATCGTTCATGGCAATCCGACGCATGACCTATACGCAGCCCGCGGACAGTCGAAACCTAAAGATTTGTGAAAACTATCAGGACCCGGTCAGGTGACCCGGTCAGGCCTTCGTGTGAGGCACCCGGATCGAGCAGAAGAGAATGTAATAAGGAACAGGAGCGCTATGAGGAGCCCATGTGCGGTCCCTGGTATCCGAATGGGATGCCGAAGAGGCCTCCATAAACTTTTCCAGGCAAAGCTCCGTCGGCAGGGAAGATTCGGAAAAGGAAGGCTTTTTAAGGCCCTGCACCTCGTCGGCTTCACCGATTATCGCCAACCCGGCCGGATCCTGCAGCACATCGGCAGCGCTCACCTGTGCATGGCCGGGCACCCGGGAAGAAGGTTTTATATGACTCTGCTCCGCGCCGAAACCAACCTGGTTTCCTTTAGCCAGCCAGTAGCAAAAGGTCAGCAGGAAAATCAGGAGGAGGCGTGTGCTGGATGCGTTCATATGAAGCAGAAAACCCTGGATGCCAGCAAAATTACCACTCACCTTTTTTGAATGTTTTCAAAAAACATGACTATTGTTTAAAAAAACCTGCACAAAAGCCATATCCGGCACGTCAAAAGTGGGCATATCAATCCGTATCTTTGCATGATCGAAAGCAGCCGGACATGAACCATAAGGAGATTCGTTCCCCCCATACAAAAGACTGTTGCAGCGCCGACACGACCCTCCGGGGCAAAGACCAGGCGCCGGCCGGGCATGATCATGACGGACACGATCACGACGGACATGGCCACGCCGCCACAGAGCAGGGGTCATTGGGCGCTTTCGTTCCTCCGCTCATTTCGCTGGCCATGCTGGTTGCCGCTGTTGTCCTCGACAACTGGATCCCGCAGGCGTGGTTCACAGGCTGGATAAGGGTAGTTTTTTATGTAGCAGCGTATGCGCCCGTCGGGCTGCCGGTCATTAGAGAAGCAATTGAAAGTATCGTCAAGGGCGATATTTTTTCGGAATTCTTCCTGATGTCGATCGCCACCATAGGCGCTTTCTGTATCGGCGAGTACCCGGAAGCAGTGGCCGTTATGCTCTTTTATTCGGTCGGAGAAGCTTTCCAGGGAATGGCACTCAGGAGGGCCAGGTCGGATATCAGGTCGCTGCTCGATCAGCGGCCCGACGAAGTTTCGGTACTGGCCGGCAATCAGCCTGTCAGGATAAAGGCCGAGACCGCCGAAATAGGACAGGTTATCCAGCTGAAGCCGGGGGAAAAGGTCGGGCTCGACGGTATCCTGCTTTCCGATTCCGCTGCATTCAATACCGCCGCTCTGACCGGCGAAAGCGTGCCCGATTCCAAATCAAAAGGCGATAAGGTACTGGCCGGGATGATCAATCTTAATACTGTTTCGCTTGTCGAGGTGACCGCCCGTTATACGGACAGCAAGCTTTCGAAAATACTGGAGCTTACCCAGCATGCTACTGCCCGGAAAGCGCCCACAGAGCTCTTTATCCGGAAATTTGCCAGGGTTTACACCCCCGTTGTAGTGCTGCTCGCCGTAATGGTATGCTTTCTGCCGGCTTTATTTACAGACGATTACCAGTTTTCTACCTGGCTGTACCGCGCGCTGGTATTCCTCGTCATCTCCTGTCCCTGCGCGCTCGTCATTTCGATTCCCCTGGGCTATTTCGGCGGCATCGGGGCGGCCAGCCGCAATGGTATCCTCGTAAAAGGGGGTAATTTCCTCGACAAGCTGGCGGAAATACAAAATGTGGTGATGGACAAAACCGGGACCATGACGGAAGGTGTCTTCAATGTACAGGAAGTGGTCTGGAACGAGGGTTTCAGCGGAGAAGAGCTGCTCCCGCTTGTCAACGCGCTCGAAAGCCACAGCACGCATCCCGTCGCTACCGCCATCCGAAGATACGCCGGCACGCCGGTCGCCGGTTCGCCGGCTGCCGCCGTTATCTTACGGGATATAGAAGAGATCCCGGGACACGGGCTGAAAGCCAGGGCAGGCGACAAGCTGATCCTGGCCGGAAATTTCAGGCTGATGGATCTTTATAACATACCCGTGCCGATCGACCCGGAGCAGCTTGTTCATACCGTTACCGCCATCGCTTACGACGGCAGGTTTGCCGGCTACATCACCATCGCCGACGAAATAAAGAAAGGCGCTGAGTCGGCTATCGCGCAGCTGCATCAGCTGAATGTCAGCACGACCATGCTGAGCGGCGACAAGTCTGCGGTAGTACGTTTTGTAGCGGATAAGCTGGGGATACAGCATGCTTACGGCGACCTTCTGCCTGAAGATAAGGTCCGTCGCGTAGAAGAGATCAGATCACGCAACGAAAGCATTGCCTTCGTCGGCGACGGTCTCAACGATGCTCCCGTCATCGCGCTGAGCGACGTCGGGGTCGCCATGGGCGGTTTGGGGAGCGATGCGACGATAGAAACTGCCGATGTCGTGATACAGGACGATAAGCCCGGTAAGATCCCGATGGCAATACGGATCGGCAAAGAGACCAGGAAGATCGTGTGGCAGAATATTTCTTTTGCCTTTATCGTCAAGGCACTGGTGCTCATAATGGGAGCCGGGGGACTTGCTACTATGTGGGAGGCGGTTTTTGCAGACGTCGGGGTCGCCCTGATCGCCATTCTCAACGCAACACGCATACAACAAATGAAGTTTTAAAAAATGCTCATGTCCAACAGACTAATCCGCGAAACCAGCCCCTACCTGCTTCAGCATGCCCATAACCCGGTGGACTGGTACCCGTGGGGTGAAGAAGCGCTGGAAAAAGCCAGGCTGGAGAAAAAGCCTATCCTGGTCAGCATAGGGTATTCTGCCTGTCACTGGTGTCATGTGATGGAGAGGGAAAGCTTCGAAAACGAAGCGATTGCAGCGATTATGAACGAGTCGTTCGTCTGCATCAAGGTAGACCGGGAAGAACGCCCCGACGTAGACGGCGTCTATATGGATGCTGTCCAGGCGATGGGCGTAAGGGGCGGCTGGCCGCTGAATGTTTTTCTGATGGAAAATGCCCGGCCTTTTTACGGGCTTACGTACCTGCCCCCGGCAAACTGGGCCCAATTGCTGGAGAACATCCGCCGCGCCTACCGGGACAATTATGCAGAGCTGGAAAACTCGGCGACAGGCTTTACGGAAAACCTCAACCAGTCAGAAATACGGAAATACGGGCTTGGAGGAGTAAAAGATACCTTGTCCGTCGAAGAGCTGGACCTGGTATTCGAAAGGCTGAAGAAGCATTTTGACCATGAAAAAGGCGGGATGGACCGGGCTCCGAAGTTCCCGATGCCTGCTATATATAAATTCCTGCTCCGTTACTACGATCTTACCCAAAACCCGGAGGCCCTGGCTCACCTGGAACATTCGCTCAACCGGATAGCCGTGGGAGGGATCTACGACCATGCGGGGGGCGGTTGGGCCCGGTACTCGGTTGACGACGAATGGTTTATCCCGCATTTCGAAAAAATGCTCTATGATAACGGCCAGCTCCTGAGCGTCTATTCGGAAGCATATGCGCTCACACGAAGCCCGCTTTATGAGCAGCGGATCCTGCAGACCATAGGCTGGCTCGAACGCGAAATGCTGTCGCCGGAAGGCGGGTTCTACGCTGCGCTCGATGCAGACAGCGAAGGCGTCGAAGGGAAATTCTATACCTGGACGTCCTCGGAGCTGAAAAGTATACTGGGTGATGATGATGAGTGGTTTGCAAAATTGTATGATATTTCGGACGAGGGCAACTGGGAACATGGCCGGAACCATCTCCACCTGACCATGCCGCCTGCTTTAACCGCCCGGGCAAAAGGGATTGCGATCGATGATTTCGGGGAAAGATACGAGGCGGCGTTAAACAAATTACTGGCAGAACGGGAGAAAAGGATCCGACCCGGCCTCGACGATAAAATACTGGCATCCTGGAACGGGCTGCTGCTCCGCGGCCTGGCAGACGCTTACCGGGCAACGGGGGAAGAACATATCAAAGAAATTGCCCTGGCTAACGCCCGGTTTATCAGCACCAGGCTGGTATCCGGCGGCAGGCTGATGAGAACCTATAAGCAGGAAGCCCGTATTCCCGGGTTCCTGGAAGATTATGCGGCGGTGATTGACGCTTTCACCACGCTCTACCAGGTTACTTTTGACGAAAAATGGCTGGCTGAGGCGCAGTCGCTCGCAGACTATGTCCTGTCTCATTTCCTGGATGAGACGGAAGGCTTTTTCTATTATACGGATGCTGCCGCCGAGCCGCTAATCGCAAAAAAAACGGAGCTGTTCGACAACGTCATCCCCGCTTCCAACTCGATGATGGCCTATGCGCTCTACTCGCTGGGGCTGATACTCGACAACAGGCAGTACCTGGACCTTGCGACAGGAATGGCGCAAAAAATGTCGCAGCTTGTAGCCGGCGATGCACAATGGGTGGCGAACTGGGCTGCCCTGCATTGCCAGCTGGCCTCCCCCACCGCGGAGGTCGTCATGATCGGCCCGGAGGCTGAAAGCTACAGGAAAGACCTGGATCGCTTTTTTGTCCCCAACAAGGTTGTATTGGGAGCGGAAGCATCTTCTGCCCTGCCGCTGGCCGAAGGTAAAGGGGCTGTTAACGGCAGGACTACACTGTATGTCTGCTTCAATAAAACCTGCCAGCTCCCGGTTTTTTCAGTGGAAGAGGCGCTGAAACAGATCCAGACCATATAGTAGAAGTTTTAATCGCAAAAGGTACAGTTTTGACCACGGAGACACAGAGAGCACAGAACTGTGGAGGAATTGAGAATTGAAAGTTGAGAGTTGAAAGTTCTCAATTTTCAACTTTCAATTCTCAACTCTCAACTCTCAATTCCCGGTCCTTTCGTTTCCGGTTTACTTGCTGAGCTTCTTGATCCCGGTTGGCAGCGATTCCAGGAAAGCCATCAGACTGGCCATCTCCTGCTTGTCCAGCAGCTCCTCCAGACCCGGCGGCATCATCGATACATTGTGCGCCTCGATCGACTTCACTTCCGAGCGGTTGATCCGCAGGCCAGGACCAGGGCCCGGCGCAAGGACCAGGTAGTCGGCCGTCTGCTCCTTGATAATCCCCATAAAAGTCCCTGATGCCGTTACCACGTTCACCGTCTCATGCTCACGGGCAAAGCTCGAGCTGGGAAAAACGATCGCTTCCAGGATATCAGGCCGCGAACGGATATCGCCGATGTTGGTCAGGTCAGGACCGAAAGCGTTGCCCTCCGGCCCGATCGCATGGCAGGCTGAGCAGGAGGCCTTGCCGAAAAACAAAGTTCTCCCTTCCGATACATCCCCACCCGTTAATTCCCTATCGAGCCGGGCAAGTTTCTCCTGCCGGGCCGCATGCAGCTGACGGATCTTTGCCGATACAGGCACGGCTTTGTCCCGCACGCTTGCCGGGTATGCCGAAAGGATCCGTTCCAGGTCCTGCTCAGGGATATTGGTCAGCCGGTCGGAGACCTGAAGAAGGGAGCTCACCAGGCTGCTCCCGACCCTTTCGGATGTCCCGTGATTGAATACTTCCAATATCCCCGGCATCAGGAACGGGTCGGCTTCAGGAAGCTGCTTCTCTGCAATTGACATCAATTGAGATTCGGTCAGCTTCAGGTTCACCAGCACATGGGCGGCTGCCTGTCTCACCGGCGCCTCCTGCCCCTTTCCTAAAAGAGCCTCCAGAAGTGCGAAGTCTTCATTGCTGATCTCCGGTACCGTGACCGTCCGGGCCGCAAGGGCCTTCAGCCGCAGGGCAGCAGCAGACGCCTTGTCCCTAAAGATCGACAGCAGCTCTGTGTCCATCCCTTTCACCCGTCGTGACTGCACCAGGTTCAGCACTTCTGATACAATTTGGCCCTCGCCTGAGCTCAGCAGCACCTTCAGCTGGCCTGCCCAGCTGGACGGCAGCTGCCGCACATCGCAGCGGCCTATGACCGAAAGGAACAGCAAACGGCTCTCCGCGGTCGCGGTTTTGTTGCTCAATTGCGATGTCACAAAGTTCTGTAAGGCTTCATTCTGGCAGAAGGTAACCATCAGGTCCCGCAGCGCCAGCAGCTCTTCTTCCGTCTGCCCCGGCCGCGCCAGCTGCTTTTCCAGGAATTCCACTACGATATCCGTCCATTCAGGCCGGTGGGTAGCCACCCAGATGCCCGCAGCCCGCAGCTCAGGATGAGCGCTGGCCAGGAAGGGCTTCAGGTGTTCTTTCTGTAGCGGGGAATTATCCATCTGGTCCAGCGCCGTCAGGGCTGCCTTACGGATCCTATCCGACGGGTCTTTCAGCGCCGCCAGCAGCGGTTCGGGTTTGCCCAGCCCGATCAGCGTATGGATCACCGCATGCGCTACAAAACGGTCGTCTGTCCGGGATACCGCCTTCAGCAGCGAAGGGATCCCCGAAGCATCCCCTATCTGCCCAAGCGCCGTAGCTGCCTGGCGGCTCACCTGGGGAA
>MEDT01000055.1 GCA_001724175.1 Cytophagaceae bacterium SCN 52-12
AAGGCAGGGCCTCAAAGGTCCGGGAGAAGGTCTGCGTCGCGTTGCCGCATTCATTTTGTGCCGTAAAGGAAATCGTATAACTGGTCGCTTCTTCTATTTTGATCCTTATCACTGACGAGTCCGGTTTGACCAGCTCCTGCACCGAATACGCTCCCCCGGAAATTCTCCACGGGAACCGCGTCGTTAGCAGCGATCCCGACGCATCCAGCAATAACGTACTGTCTTCGTCTTCCCCCATACACAGCACTTCGCTGTCGAAGCCCTCGATCTCCGCGCGCGTAGTGGGCAGCTTCTTCAGGTTAAAATGCACCGGCTCGCTGGTTGAGCTTGTTCCGCATATACTCGAGCTTACACTCAGCCTTACCCAATATTCCTGGCTCGGATCGGCAAACATCTGGCCGCCTATATTCTGTGTTCTGAAAGTCCTCCCGTCGCTGAACTCCCAGAGCCAGGTCAATGCCTGCCCTGTGCGGCCGCAGGAAGTGTTCGTAAAAGTACTGTTTTTATCTTCGCAGGCTGCTGTTACCGTAGGTTGGGCTATAGGCGCCTTGTTAATGCTCAGCCGTGCAATATTGATATCGATGCAATTGTCGTCGGTGCTGGAAATAATGATGTTGTATTCCAGGAGCCCGGAAGCGCAGTTGTTTTTGAAAGAGGTCAGGTTATAGGTTTTGGTATAGGAACGTTCTCCCGTGCCGGTAACGGCCACTACCGTACCGTCTCCCCAGGCAATCTGGTATTTGCCGGCGCCGCATCCTCCCGGGCTTGCGATTACCTCGACGGTAAGCGTCGTTGCGTCCCTCTCGGAATCCCAGCAAAGCCGCTTCCCGGCATTTCCCGTATCGGCAAACCGGATGGCCGCTCTGTCCTGAGCCAATACCGGTTGGGTAAAAAACCAGAATGTCAGCAGAAAAAAACCGTACTCCCTCCAGTAAAAAGTGATGCTACAATTCACCTTGCCATTATTAGTAACCTCGTAATCCTCCCTGGGCATTGGGGGCTTCCTCAGGGAGAAATATTACACTATGCTTTTGCAAACAGGCTCAGCAAAAACCGTGAGCTCCCGACAAAGTTAAAAATTTGCTTCGTGACCCCATATAAATACGCTCTTAACTTAGTTAACGTTGAATTGCCGTCAAATAATCTGTTCCACCCTTCCGTCTTTCAAAGACAGGCTCCTGTTCACACAGGATGGGATTTCATTAGGATAGTGAGATACGTAGATCAGCGTATGGGAAGACATGGCGCAAATGGCGTCCACCGTCTGCCGGAAATATTCAGTAGTGGCAAGATCCAGTCCCTGGCACGGCTCATCCAGGACGAGTATAGGCGGATTCTTAACAAGCGCTCTCGCCAGCAAAACCAGCCGTTGTTCTCCCCTGGAGATATTCCTGAAAGTTTTCTCCAGCAGGTCCTCTATTTTCAGTATCCTGGCGACGAGGTGAATGCGTTCTTCCTGAGCGGGATTGATTTTCCGGAAGTAGACGCCGGTGGCATCGAAAAAGCCGGACCCTATCGCTTTATAGACGCTGGTATCGGCCGGGAAATACAGGTGCAGCTCCGGGGAAACATGCCCTATCCGCTGCTTGATATCCCACATGGAAAACCCCTTTCCCCTGCCAGGCCTCCCGAATATTTCGAAATCATTGGCAAAACGCTGCGGGTGATCTGCAGTAATGATGCTGAGCAGCGTGGATTTACCCGATCCATTAGGGCCCGAAAGCGACCATCTTTCGCCCTTTTTTACTTCCCAGCTTACGTCGTCCAGGACAGCCCTTCCATCGTAAACCACGCGTATATTACGTAGCCTGAACGCATAGTCGAAATCGTTTCCGGAAGGTTCTCCAAGCTGTTTCAGCAAGCCGAGATCGACAGCAGGCTTTTCCCTTCTCGTCTCAAACCGCGATTCTTCCCTTTTCCACTCCGCTAAAGGCAGGGCCGAAATGACCTCTCCTTCACCCAGTTCGAGCACATGCGTAATAAAATCAGGTATCTCCCCGGGTGAGGTAACCAGAATAATCGTTTTCCCGGCGCCTGCCATAGACGCCATCGCCTCCTTCAAAACCTTCCTGGAAAATACATCCAGGCCCGTAAACGGATAATCAAACAGCAATATGCCGGTCTTTTTAAGAAGAGAAGTAGCCAGGAGCATTCTTCTTGTTTCACCGTTAGACAAGGTAACAAAAGGATGATCCAGCAAATGCGTAAGCGACAGCAAAGACGCTACAGCTTCAAGGTCAGTGTCTGATACGGCGGAAGGAGCAAGCTTTACAGAGGCCTCATTTACCGTTCCGACAGGCTTCATCCGGTTGGTGAGCACGGCCCTTACCGACGGGGCTATTTCCGCGTCCTGCGACTGGAAACGCTGCTGGTAATACTGGGCCGCCGATCTGACTACCCGGTTGAAGGAATAATCTGCAGCGACAAGCTCCACGGTAGCCTTTCGCTCCACTTTACCGCTGCGGGGCATCAATCGTCCGGCCAGGGTTTCCAGGAGCACCGACTTACCTGCGCCGTTTCCTCCTACTATCGCCCATTGCTCTCCCTCGTTCACCTGCCAGGAGATATTATTCAGTACCGGGTTGTCATATTTCCTTACAAAGACGTTTGAGAGTTTAAGCAGATTCATTTTAGAACGAAATTAAGCTGGCTGTTACCTCGCCCCCCGTCACCCTCTCCTCCCCTTCAAAAGCTAAAAAAAGCAACCGGCTGGTACCGGTTGCTTCGATATTGAAATGCATTCTCTTATTTATAGAGTACGGCTTTTACGGCTTCTACTGTCCGCTTTACGTTCGGGAGTATTTCCTCTATCAATGTAGGAGCATAAGGCAGGGGAACATCCCTGCTGTTGACCCTTATAACAGGCGCATCCAGGTAGTCGAAAGCGTAGCGCTGTACATGGTAGGCGATCTCGGAAGAAATTGCCGCCAGGGGCCACGCTTCCTCTACTACGACAAGCCTGTTTGTTTTTTTGACCGACGCCACCACAGCTGCATAGTCTATCGGACGGACCGTACGCAGGTCGATAAGCTCTACGCTGATACCTTCCTTCTCCAGCTCATCGATAGCAGGCAAGACTACTCTCGGGATCATTTTCCCGAAAGAAACGATTGTTACGTCGTTTCCTTCTTTTTTTATGTCGGCTTTGCCGAGGGGGAGCAGGTACTCATCCTCCGGAACCTCCATTTTATCGCCGTACATAAGCTCCGATTCCATGAAAATAACCGGATCGTTATCCCGGATCGAGCTTTTCAGCAGCCCTTTGGCATCATACGGGTTAGCAGGAACGACTACTTTCAGTCCCGGCGTATTGGCAAACCAGTTTTCAAAATTCTGGGAATGCTGCGCGCCCAGCTGACCGGCATTACCGGTAGGCCCGCGGAATACGATCGGCGCCGAGTACTGGCCGCCCGACATGGAAAGCATTTTGGCAGCTCCGTTGATGATCTGGTCGATTGCGACCAGCGAGAAGTTGAAAGTCATAAACTCTATGATCGGGCGCAGGCCGTTTGCGGCGGCTCCGATGCCTATCCCGGCAAACCCCAGCTCGGCAATCGGAGTGTCGATCACCCTGTCGGGTCCGAACTCTGCCAGCATCCCCTGGCTGGCCTTATAAGCGCCGTTGTATTCAGCCACCTCTTCGCCCATCAGGAAGATGTTCTTATCGCGGCGCATTTCTTCGGACATTGCGTCCCTGATCGCATCTCTGAATGCTATTACTGCCATTCGTACGTAATCTTATTACTGTTAATAATAACTGCTTCTCGGCAAAGCGGTAAAATTAGGGAAAGAACCTCAATTCTCATAATAACCCTGCCGCCGCAAGGCAAAACTTTCCGGGCTTCAACGTCATGATTTTCGAATCAGAAAAACCTCCTCGTAAAAATCACCACATCGGTATTTCTCCCTTTGTCATCAGCGCATGAAATTTTCACCACGCCCGACGGGGGTTCCAGGAATACCGGCTGGGAAGGCGGGGCTTTTTTCAACACCCGGTCGTTCACCAGCCACGTAACGCTGCCTACGTCCTGCGCTGCCTGGCACATAAGCTGAATTTCCGTGCCTTTGCCCGCCTGGAGATGGTATTCCGTCCCCTCCTGGGGACTTACAATTACCGGCGCCCCTTCCACGAATATCCTGTCGCAGCCGGGATTATGGGGCGGTATCTTGGGATACGGGATTTTGGCATAGTTATAGAATGCGATAAGCTCGGGCGACAGGTTCGGGTAGCTTTTCTTCGACACCTCGCCGGCAGGCAGGCAATGAGCGCAATAGGATATCTTTCCCGCGGCATCTGTAAAGACCTGCCGTAAATGCTCGCAACGTCTGAAGCCCGAAACGCCTATGATCGCCTCGCCGTTCACTATGTCCGTACAACCTTCTGCCGGGATATCGCCTGTATGGGAACACACCTTCCGGAGCTCCAGCTGAGCCGGCCTCGCAAACCAGTCTTTCGGGGAGTTGTAGTCGATCGTATTAAAGAGCTCAAACAAAAGAGGAGTGGCGATATTTGCGCCGCTGAGCTCAGGAACGCCTTTCCCCGAGAAATTCCCGACCCATACCCCGATCGTATACCGCTTGTTGTATCCAATGCTCCAGGCGTCCCTCTTGCCATAGGAAGTCCCCGTTTTCCAGGCTATACGCGGCAGCCGGTAGGTATTATGAAAGCTGTTGGGCAGATCCGGCCGGTCCGACTGCGACAGGATCTGCGTTACCAGGTAAGCCGACTCTTCCGAAATAAGGGGTACGCCCGGCGCATCCTTTACAGATCCCTTTACAAGCTTTACCCCGCTATAGCGCCCACGTCTGGCGAACATCGCGTACATACGGGTCAGCTCTTCCAGCGTCGCTCCGCACCCGCCCAGGATCAGCGAAAGCCCCAGCCCGTCGGCCTGCTTGTCGATCGTCCTGAACCCCGCTTTTTTCAGCTGATCGATCATGCTTTTTATCTCCAGCTGCCGGAGCAGCTTAACAGCCGGTATGTTGAGCGAGTTGGCAAGCGCAAATTCTACCGTGACCGGACCTTTGAATTTCATGTCAAAATTCTCAGGCTCGTATCCTCCGAAATTGGAGGGAACATCGTTGATCACACTTTTAGGTATCGCCAATCCTTTATCAAAGACGGAAGCATACAAAAAGGGCTTGAGCGTACTGCCGGGCGACCTGATTGCCCGGACCCCGTCGACCTGGCCTCCGTCAAACGGGTTGCCGAAGTCGGCGGACCCTACGTAGCCTTCCGCTTCCATCGTTTCGTTGTTCAGTACCAGGACTGCGGCATTATGTATGCCGAGCGACCGGATCCGGTTGACATAGTTATTTACCAGCGCCTCTGCCTGCGACTGCACGGGTTGCCGGAGCGAAGCCGCGATGATATGATCTGAGGGATATTCTTTTCTTATCCTTAACGCCAGGTGGGGCGCTTTCCGGGGTGCTTCCCGTCTGGCGGCTTCCATAGGCTCTTCCAGCGCATCTTCAACCACTCCCTCCGGGAAAAGACGGCTCTTTCCGAACCTTTTCAGCCACTTGTTCCGCTCGCCAAGGAGGCGCCGGCTTCCTTTTTTTCCGGGTGTAAGGTAGGCAGGATTATTGGGGATTACCGTAAGCGTTGTGATTTCGGCAAGGCTCAGCAGCCTGGGCGGCTTCCCGAAATAAAGCACGGAGGCCGACCTTACCCCTTCTATATTCCCTCCAAAAGGTACCAGGTTGAAATACATCTGCAGGATCTCGTCCTTCGAATACCTTCTTTCCAGCCTGAACGCATTCCATGCCTCGATCAGCTTGCTTTTAAGCGTGCGGGGCCTCGGCTGCATCATGCGCACGACCTGCATGGTAATGGTAGAAGCGCCCGAAACCGTTTCGCGGTGTATGAGGTTGGCTGCCAGCGCCTTTAAGGCCGAAAAGGGATTAACTCCGGGGTGGTAATAGAAATACTTGTCTTCCTTGTACAGGAACGTTTTCTTTAAAAGAGGCGTAATTTCCCCGAGCTCAGCATACATACGCCACTTGTCGTCGGCGGAAAGAAACGCGTGCATAAGCTCTCCGTTCTGATCTTTGATCTGTACGGAATAGGAAATATTCTTTTCAAAGGGAAATACCAGGTCGTAGACCTTTATCATTATCCAGCCCGCAAGGATTACCCGGATCCAGGGTTTCCTTAACCAGCTGCGAAGCACGTCTTTCGACAACATAGAAGTATGAAAGGCTCCGTCCGGGATATCGGCAATGAAGCAGGCTAATTAGCTGTGCTTTTAAAAAATCCTCTCGGATCCGGTGATTTTTCCGACAGCTGCTCGACAAACTGGAGGTTGACAAGCGAGAAATTGAGCGCTCTGCCCTTATGCAGGTTTTCCCAGGCCTGATTGTAATTCCCCCGGTAATATTCAGCGACAGACAAATTAAAAAACGTCTGTGCGTAGCCGGGATCGAGAACGGCGGCCTGCTCGAGCAGGCGCTGTATATCTTCCAGCTTAAGGCTGTCGGCAGATTCTTCGTAGAGTTTGATAGAAATAGAAGACAGATCGACCATCAGGGGCACGTTCTGGGGATCTATTTCCACTCCCTTCTTCAGCATCCGGAAGGCGCTGTTAAAATCTTCGCGCTGGAAACACACTACCCCTAACCCCCAGTAGGCGTCTACATTTTTCTCATTCAGCAGGTAAGCCAGGTTGAAACGGTAGGAAGCAGTATCCAGCTGACCTTCCTGCAGGTATTCCCAGCCTCTGGCGGCAAAAAACTGGCTGGCTTCTTTGCGGGAGCCGAAATTGGCGTCGCAATCGTTCAAAAAGCTGATCTCCTCCTTAATCTGGTCTGAGGATTTCCGCAATTCGCCAAAAAGAGGTAATATTTTCCTTTCGGAAAGAGATAAAACCCGCTTCTCCTGCGAGGGCTCCGCAGCTGGCTGGCTGTTGCTGACCAGCTGTGCCTGTGCTCTCACTATCCCGGGTAAAACCAGCGCGAACCAAATACCGACACCGACCTGAATCCTCATTTTTTATGCTTTTCTAACCTGTAAATTCGTAAGAAGGGATATAAGCTAATATGAAACGGTAAGTATACAACAATTATTATATTTTTTTCAACTCTTCCGTTTTGAACCTCGCCTGGCCGGAGCTGATTTTTGGACCGGACGGCTTTTTTTCTCATGGAAAGCGCCCTGAAAATCCGGGTCCTCCCGCCGCCGCTGATTGTCTATTTCCCTGAGCATGACCTGTTTCTCCTCGAAAGAGGTGGGTGCTATCGTAATGTCAGGCAGGTCCTGCCCCGGAATCTCCATCCTGATCAGGGCTTCAATTTTTTTAATATGATATTCGTCAGCCATCGTCATAAACGTGATCGCCTGCCCCCGGCTGTTGGCCCGCCCTGTCCTTCCGATCCGGTGTACATAATCCTCGTAGATCAGCGGCACATCAAAATTAATGACATGGCTGACTTCGCTGACGTCTATTCCCCGCGAGGTAACATCGGTGGTTACCAGCACGCTTATGTCGCCGTTTTTAAAGTCATTCATGGCATTGATACGGGTATTCTGGCCTTTATTGGCATGTATTACCCGGATCTTTTCTTCAGGTATCACCTTCCTTTCCAGGAATTTATAGATGTTATTGGCCGTTTCCTTCGTCCTGGTAAAAACCATTACCCGGTTAAAGTCCTCGTTTTGCCTCAGAAGATGTTCCAGTAAAAAAACCTTCGTTCTGAAATTCGGCACTCTGAACAAAACCTGGTCTACCATCTGCGAAGTAGTAGCCTGCGGGGAAACCTCTACCCTGGTAGGGTACTCCAGGAATTCTGCCGAAAGCCGCTCTACCTTTTCAGGGAACGTGGCCGAAAACAAAAGGTTCTGCCGCTTCGTAGGGATCACCTCCAGGATTTTCCTGATCTGGGGCATGAAGCCCATATCCATCATCTTGTCGGCTTCATCCAGGACCAGCGTATTCAGATGCTTTACCGTGATCTCGTTTTTCAGGTAAATATCCATAAAACGCCCAGGCGTGCTGACGATAATATCGACACCATTCCGAACGCTCTCTATCTGCCGGGTAGCCCCGATACCCCCGTAAAGGCAGGTATGCCTCAGCCCCGTATACCGTGCCAGGGTCTCAATGACTTCGCCCGTCTGAAGCACGAGCTCCCGGGTAGGCGACAATACCAGCGCCCTTACATGGTCGCCTTGCGGATATTTCAGTTTCATCAGCAACGGCAATACGAATGCAGCCGTCTTTCCCGTTCCGGTCTGCGCAATTCCCAGCACGTCGTGCCCGGCCAGGATAAGGGGAATGGCCTGGCTCTGAACGGGCGTAGGCTGCTTATAGCCGGCTTCAGCAACGGCATTGAGAAGCTGGCGGTTAAGTTTAAGATCCTCAAAAGATATTGCAGCCGTATTTTCCATTGTGTAAAGGTATGGAAATATAACGGAATGAGCATTTTGCGGACAATTTCGGAACAGCGCCGGGTAATTAGAGTCGATGCCGCCCTTGTTTTGAGAAGACTTGCTTAACTTTGTGTGTTTGCAAAATATTGTATTTTACGAAGAATGTCTATCGAAGCAACTGCAGGCAGTATATCTTTTGCCGAGCTCTCCTCCGGGTTGGAAGGCGAGTTCTACAGCGACGATCTGATGCGTACGCTGTATGCTACAGACTCGTCCGCTTACCGCGAAATGCCTCTTGCCGTAGCCATACCGAAGTCTGAAGGCGACCTGAAAAAGCTGATCCGGTTTGCCGGCGAAAAGCAGATCCCGCTGATCCCGCGCACGGCGGGTACTTCGCTTGCCGGACAGGTGGTAGGCCATGGAATCGTGGTAGACGTTTCCAGGTACTTCAATAAAATTCTAGAGATCAATCCTGAAGAAAAATGGGCACGTGTGCAGCCGGGAGTCGTAAGAGATGAGCTCAATATGGCCCTCAAACCTTTCGGTCTGTATTTCGGTCCCGAAACCTCCACGGCAAACCGGGCAATGATCGGCGGAATGGTCGGAAATAACTCCTGCGGGTCCAACTCGGTAGTTTACGGCAGCACCCGGGAACACCTGCTGGAAGTGAGGGCGCTGCTGGCCGACGGGTCGGAAGCGGTGTTTAAAAACATCTCTCCTGAAGAGCTGGAAAGCCTGAAGACAGGGAAAGACGAATCTCCACTTCTCAGGCAGATCTATCATACCACCGACCGGATCCTTTCCGATCCGGTCAACCAAAGCGAAATCCGCAGGAACTTCCCCAAAAAATCGATCGAGAGGCGAAATACCGGCTATGCGCTCGATATGCTGCTCGATTGCAGCCCTTATACAAGCGACGGGCCTGCGTTCAATATGTGCAGGCTTATTGCAGGCTCGGAAGGTACGCTGTGCTTCCTCACGGAAATCAAAGTCAATATTATCCCGCTTCCTCCTCCATCACAGGGACTGGTATGCGCGCATTTTCACACGATCGACGAAGCGCTCAGGGCTACAGTCCTTTCTCTGAAGTACAAGCCCCAGGCAGTGGAGCTGATCGACAGCTACATCCTGGAATGCGCCGATAAGAACCCGGAACAAAGACAAAATGCCTTTTTCGTGCAATACACCGAAAACGGCGATTACCCTGCCATCCTTGTCGTAGATGTCTCGAATGAAACCCCCGAAAAGGTCAGGCAGACAGCCGGAAACCTGGAAGCGGAGTTCAGGGCAAAAGGAATGGGTTACCACTTCCCGCTGCTCACAGGCGATGATACGAAGAAGATCTGGGCGCTGAGAAAAGCCGGGCTTGGGCTCCTTGCCAATATTCCCGGCGACGAAAAAGCAGTCGCGGTCATCGAAGACACCGCGGTAGACGTGGAAGACCAGCCGGAATACATCCGGGACTTTAACCTGATCCTGCAAAAGCACGGTATGTCGGCAGTACACTACGCCCATGCCGGATCGGGAGAGATACACCTGCGGCCGATCATCAACCTGAAGACCGGCGAGGGGCACCGCCAGTTCAGGCTCATTGCCGAAGAAATCGCCGCCCTGGTAAAGAGGTACGACGGCTCCCTGTCAGGCGAGCACGGGGACGGCCGGCTCAGAGGAGAGTTCATTCCCCTGATGGTGGGTGATCACAACTACGGGCTGTTCAAGCAAATCAAGGCCACCTGGGATCCGAATGGGATCTTCAATCCCGGCAAAATAACGGATACGCCTCCCATGGATACCTTTCTCCGCTATGAGGCCGACCAGGAAACCCCTGAAATCGCTACCTACTTCCGGTTTGAGAACCAGACGATACTCCAGCACGCGGAGCAATGCAACGGTTCGGCCGACTGTCGCAAAAGCCATCTCAGCGGCGGGACCATGTGTCCCAGCTTTATGGCCACCAGGAATGAAAAGGACAGCACCAGGGCCAGGGCCAATATACTGAGGGAAATGCTCACTCATTCGGATAAAGCTAATCGTTTTGATCACGAAGAAATAAAAGAAGTATTTGACCTTTGCCTCGCCTGCAAGGGATGTAAAAGCGAATGCCCTTCCAACGTAGACGTCGCCAAGCTGAAAATGGAATTTCTCCAGCATTACCACGACGAGCACGGTGTGCCGCTCCGGTCGTGGCTTGTCGGGAATTTCAGCAAAATGACCGGCCTGGCTGCCGGCATTGCGCCGTGGGGCTACAACCTTATTTTCAAAAATGCCCCTCTCCGGAAAATAGCCAACCGCATGGTCGGCTTCCATCCGGAACGGACCATGCCCCTGCTGCACAAGACTACCCTGAAAAAATGGTTTTCGGGCAGGAAGAAAGATACTATGCGTGAAAGCAACGGCCGCAGGGTTTACTTTTTCTGTGATGAGTTTACGAACTACAACGATGTCGAAATAGGAAAAAAGGCGATCGGAGTACTGGAAAAACTGGGTTATGAGGTCATCATACCCGACCATGCGCCGTCGGGCAGGCCCCAGCTTTCCAAAGGGCTCCTGAGAGACGCGAAGAAAATCGCCAACCGGAACGTTGCCTCGCTCAGGGAGATCATAAGCAACGACACGCCCCTGGTCGGTATCGAGCCTTCTGCGATCCTGACTTTCCGCGACGAATACCCCGACCTGGTAGACGACTCCCTTGTCGAAGCAGCGAAGTCATTGGCTGTAAACTGCCTCCAGTTCGACGAATTTGTGTCGAAGGAGATGGAAGCCAAAAGGATCCCGAAAGATGCGTTCACTTCAGAGAAACGTCTTATCAAGCTGCACGGCCACTGCCAGCAAAAATCTGTTTCCGGCCTTGTGGCTGCCAAAAAGATGCTTTCCTTCCCCGAAAACTACAGCGTACAGCTTATTCCTTCCGGATGCTGCGGCATGGCCGGCTCTTTCGGCTACGAAAAAGAGCACTACGACATTTCAATGAAAATCGGGGAGCTGGTATTGTTCCCGACCGTAAGAAACCAGCCTGAAGAGGTGATCATAGCGGCGCCCGGTACGAGCTGCCGGCACCAGATCCATGACGGTACGGGACGTAAGGCGCTGCATCCGGCAGAAGTGTTGTGGGAGGCGCTGGTGTAACGAAGTGCAGGTTTAATTGGAATTTTACAGGGTCATCTGTTAAACATCTTCGGCAGACGCTTCTGTTTTTAGATGATACGGCTTCGCCTTAAGCATACGAATATTATGATATTCTTCCATGATCGTCGTATCTTCTGCCGGCACTACCCCACTATCTATCCAATTACTTACTGTTGCGGTATTCTCAATACCAAAGCGATTGCAGTATTCTTTTACCGTTACCCACTCGGTCATGTCAAACTCGATACCTCTGCTTGCCAGGTACGCTCGCCCCTGTTCGATCAAAGCAGCAGACTCCGAAAGGATCCGATCCAGTTCTTCTTTTATTTCTTCTCTACTCATATCGTATTCGGGTTAAATGAGGAGATCCCTCCTCCCTGGTTATTTTCTTTTTTCAAGCTCTTCCAGAATATCTGTTATTTTCCTGATCTGATCGAGGATCTCGTTGATTTCTCTTTCTGTCAAATTCGTTTGCCGATCTCTTAGGAATTGTTTCAGCGCAGCCAGCTTCATCCTTAAATGAAAAATGATCATTCTATCTTTAATATGTATAATTGGTATAGTAAAAATACAAAATGTTACGGAGACACAACAGATTTTGAATATTCTTTTTATCTCAAGCAGAAATCATCTTAAGCCTTTTTAGCTCATTTTTTGTGGATCATCCGGGAATTAGCCTGTACCGGGAGAACCGGAACTAACTATGCCAGGGAAAATAGACGGGAGTTCTTAAAAATGGCGAATAGAGATACGGCTTTAGCCATTGAGATAAATCTGATAGCTCTCTGTGTCAAATCAGGCGCCTTCTTGCAGAGGATCGTGCCCGCGGCACTTGTACGCTTGGGTTATTTCAGGGCCTTTTCGTTACCCGGCTTGAATCCCGGTCTACAATATAGGGCCGATCCTATGGATCTTTACCTCTTAACAAAATTAGAAACCTAGAAAAATACAACACCCTCTATAGCTTTTAGACTTGAGTCCTTTTAAGCTATCAGAACGGCAACTGAGTAGCCAACGAGGTACCAAGATAGGCAAGAAGAGGTTTGACAGGAGGTTATATTGATTTTACGAAGCCTTCTAATAACTTCCTCCCGCGCCGCCGCCGCCGAAGCTTCCGCCACCGAAGCCGCCAAAACCTCCGCCGCCACCGCCGAAGCCGCCTCCGAAACCTCCGCCGCCCCAGCTACCCGAGGAGCGTCCGCGGCCTGAGTAAGTGGTATAGGGCCAGAATACCGGTCCGGCGTTATATCCTCTTCCCCGGTTATTCCCACCCTTTCCACCGGCCGAGATCGCGATCAGCACGATGATGAATATGATAATAAAAACAAGCAGCCCGACAGGGAACCCCTCTTCCTCGTCCGCAGGATCGGCCTTGTATTCGCCTGATGCATATCTGATAATGGCATCTACGCCCTTGTCGAGACCCCTGTAGAACATCCCGTTCCTGAAGTCCGGTATAATGACCTGGTTGATGATCCGGTTGGCTATGGCATCGGGAATAGCCCCCTCCATTCCGTAGCCCGTGGCGATAAACACCTTCCTATCGGAAGAGGCCCAGAGGATCACCAAACCATTGTTTTTACCTTGCTGGCCAACTCCCCACTCACGTCCCAGGGCAAAGGCATAATCGGCGATCGGGTAGTCGCCGGTAGTGGGAACGACCACCACCGTGATCTGGGTAGAAGTGGAGTCATTATACGCGACCAGCTTTTGCTCAAGGGCGGCGGCCTCTGTCGGGTTCAGCTGTTTGGCAAAATCGTTGACGAGCCGCGGAGGATCGGGCTTGGGCGGAATGTGCTGTGCAAACCCCGCCAGACCGGACAGGAAGATAAAAAAAACGGAAAGAAACTCCTTTTTACTCATTTTCTATTTGCCAAAAACAATCTCATCCGGCAGCTCGTTGTCTTTGTTTCCATGGTTAGGAAAGTGTTTCCTTAGCTGCTCTCCTGCTTCCAGGATTCCCCCGACAAAGCCTTCGGCAAACTCTCCTTTTATAAAGTGTCCGCGCAGGTATTCCCTGGTCGTTTCCCAGAAATTGGCAGGGACTTTCTCGTGGATCCCCTTGTCCCCTATCACAGCGAACTTATGGTCTTCATGAGCCAGGTAAAAAAGCACCCCGTTGCGGAGCACTGTCCGGTTCATTTCCAGTTCATCAAAAACGGCCAGCGCCCGCTCGATCACGTCTCCCGGGCAGTTTTCTTCGATGAAAACCTTCAGTTCCCCGGACGTCATTTTTTCGGCAGCTGCAATTGCATCCACAACCTGCTTTTGCTGCTCCGCGGTAAAGAACGGTGCCTTGCTGAATGACATTTTTGCGAAAGATTAATCTATATCCCCATGTAACACACACTCTCTCCCTCTGCGGCTTCGCGGCTCTGCGTGAAACAAAACGCTCGTAAAGGCGCAAAGACGCAGAGATTTAGCTCGTAAACTGACTACTAAAACTGCACCGTAGGGGCATTCTGCGCTGCCGCGGAAGCCTCGAATGGCGTTTTGGTGTTAAACCCGAAAATCCCTGCCATGATATTGGCCGGGAAGGATCTTACAGTCGAGTTATAATCCCTTACCGCAGCATTGAAGTCATTCCGCGCTACCGTAATGCGGTTTTCGGTACCCTCGAGCTGTGCCTGCAGTTCAAGGAAATTCTGGTTGGCCTTCAGCTCGGGATAACGCTCTACCGTCACCAGGAGACGCGAAAGAGCGCTGCTTAGCCCGTCCTGCGCCGCCTGGAATTTCTGTATATTCTCAGGAGTAAGATTATCAGGGCTGATCGTCGTCTGGGTAGCCTTTGAGCGTGCCTCTATCACCCCTTCAAGTGTGCTTTTTTCAAAATCTGCTGCACCTTTTACCGTATTGACCAGATTCGGGATCAGGTCAGATCGTCTCTGGTACTGGCTTTGTACTTTCGCCCAAGCTTCCTTGACGGCTTCGTCTTTGCTTACCATCCCGTTATAAGTGCCGCAGCTGGTAGAGCCTAATGCGACGAGAATAACCATCAGAGATACTACAATTCTGGACATAATGGTACTTGTTTGTTTTGTGATGCGATAGTTAAAACAGATCAAATGTAACGAATATTAAAGAATATCCTCCATCTTGCCGGGGCCCACTCCTGCAAAATAATTCCATATTCCCCAGTTCAAAGCCACCTCGTAATTCATCAGCTGGCTTTCAAACCAGGCGGCGCCCCACGTCCAGTTCACGCCCAGCTCGCCTATCAGGTGTTGTGCGGCAACCTTCGATTCTCCGAAGCCGAGCACGCCTTTCGCGCCCAGCGCTTCCATCGACCGGTTTACTTCGGGGTCGGAAGTTTTGCCATCCTTCCATTGATGAAAGCTTTCCCGGTCGTATTTCCACTCTTTATCTATCCGGTGAACCAGGCCCGAGGGCTTAAACAAACGGGTTCCGTATTTCAGCGCCAGGAACTGGAGATAGTCCCGCCAGGAAAGCTGCTCGTACAGCGCGGCGCCAAGCGGAGTACCCGACGTATGATGATAGGCCAGGCGGGGGCTTATGAGGCCGTCGGAAACCCAGTTCAGGAATTCTTCCGTACCTGCCTCTCCGGATGCTACCCGCGACTTCAGCTCTGCTTCCGTTATGCTGCGTACGTCAGGGTTTTTACCGGCCTTCAGCTCCTCCTCGCCAAACCCCAGCTCTCTCAGGTCGGGCAGGACAGAGCCTGTCTCGCCCGTCATAAACGGTATTGCTTCCTGCCCGGGTAAAGGTTTCCTGACGGGTGTTTGCCGGGTCAGCTCCGCAAACCGGCCGTACTCTTCCGGAAGGCGGGAGATATAGACCGGCAGGTCGTGCGGGTGAATGAGGGTACTCATCCACGTAAGCGATATATCGACGTTAATCCCTTTCAGCCTTTTACTCAGGGAGGCCTCTACGTTGGTCTCCTCGAGGGTGATCTCTTTGGAAGCGCGAACTTCAGCAACCTGGTGAAGCTTTGCCAGGTCTGCAATGATCTTCTCGGGCTCCCCTACCCTTATGATAAGGTCTCCCTGCTTTTCCTGAAGCCTTTCCTGCAGGTTGCGAACCGCATCAAGAATATGATATGCCCGGTTTAGCCCGGTTTTCCTGAAACCGAGATCGCGGAGCCTGAAACGCCTGGGATCAAAAACATATACCGGTAAAAGCTCGGTCGCGTCGCCGGCTGCCGTCCAGAATGCTTCATTGTCGTCGAGCCGCAGGTCGTTGCGAAACCAATAGATAATGCGATTTTCCAAAACTACGTGAATAACTGGCGTATTAAATCACAAATTAGGTCATTTATTGCGGGTTTACCCGGTCAAAATCTCCTTTTTCCAGCGCCCGGGCGCTATCAAACCGGCGCAATGCTTCCTGGTAAATATTATCCGACGGGTTAATGATCTGGTACACCTCATTCGAAAGACCGTCTTTCCGCTGTTTTCCCCACACGTAGCGCCCCAGGAGCGCCTTTACCTCGAGCTGTATCTGCGGCCGTGATTTCCGAAAATCCTTTTCGTTAAATTCTATCCCCTGCCTCCTGCTTTCCCGGACGATCTCCTCCAGCATTTTATCGGTCACTATAAAATCTTCCCGGAATTTTGAAAAGGATTCCTTCTGCAATGTTTTTTCGTTTTGGGCCGCATATTTAACAGCATAGTCGCGGATGATATTCTTACCCCTCAGCTCAAACAGGTATTTACTGTTCCCGCTGCTATCCCTGGCAACGAAAACATCCGGCATAATGCCCCCACCGCCGTATACCTCCCTGCCTCCGCTGGTCTTATACTTCAGGTCTTTATTGAGATGAATGCTGTCTGCATGAAAAAACTCCCCGTTATCATATCTCTTTAAAAGATCTTTCTGGTATTCTTCGCTGCCTCCCATCTCGTAATGCTTTTGAATACTACGCCCGGAAGGAGTATAGTAACGGGAAACCGTAAGCCTCAGCTCCGACCCGTCGGAGAGCTTCTGGGGCATCTGTACCAGTCCTTTTCCAAAGGTGCGGCGGCCGACGATCAGCGCCCTGTCATGATCCTGCAGAGCCCCCGCCACAATTTCCGAAGCCGAAGCGCTGCCTTCATCGACAAGCACCACGATGGGCCCTTCTTCAAACATCCCCGCTATATGCGCCCTGCTTTCCCGGTCGAAGCGCTTTCCTTTTCCTTTCGTATAGACCAGCAGCTTATCGCCCGAAATAAACTCGTCGGCCATGTTGACGGCCCGTTCCATATACCCTCCGGGGTTACCTCTCAGGTCGAGAACAAGCTGCTCAAGACCCTGGCTTTTCAGCTGCTCAAGCGCCTTCTTAAACTCGTCGTAAGTCGATTCCGAAAAACGGGTCACCTTTATATAGCCTGTCCTCTTGTCCACCATATAGGCGGCATCTACCGAATAGGTTGGTATCCTGTTCCGGGTCACATTGAAAACCAGAGGATCCTTCACTCCGCCCCGCTCCACTGCCAGCTTTACCTGCGTGCCCCGCTTTCCTCTCAGCATTTTAAAAACCTTGGTATTGGTAACCCCCGGGCCCGAAAGGGCATTATCGTCGACTGTCAGAATACGGTCGCCGCTTACGATGCCTACCTCTTCCGAAGGCCCGCCGAACAGAGGAGTCACGACAAAGACCGTGTCGTTGTAGATATTGAATTCCACCCCGATCCCGTCAAATCCCGATTCCAGCTGCGAGCGCGCGGCAATGGCCTCCTCGCTTGTGAGATACGACGTATGCGGGTCCAGCTTCTCGAGCATTTTGGTTATGGAATAATCCACCAGGTCTGTCGTATTGACGGTATCTACATAATACTGGTCGATACCGCTTAAAACTTCCCTGAATTTGGTATACCCGTCGGCCAGATCATTGGTTCTTCCGCTGCCTCCCAGCAACGTGGCCCCGATCACAATACCGCCCGCAAGAGCCAGGCTGAGCATAATCGGGATCCGTACCTGGACAGGCGTATTCCGGATATCATCTCTCTCTTGATTTTTATTCATCGGCTTCCTTATTTCTGTCTTTCCATTAAAAATAATAATTCCGGCTGAAATCTGGTGCTTATTTTCCCTTGTCAGCCAGCAGGCTCTCAAAAAAAGAAACCGATCCCGGGTTTGCCATGGCTTCCTTGCTCACAGCGCTGCCGGGATTCATTCCCATTAATATCTTTTTCACCGGCGTCTCCATTTTTTTACCGCTTTTGGTATAGGGTATATCGGGCGCAACGACCATTTCGTCGGGGACATGCCTCGGACTATAGTCTGCACGAAGCCTCGCCTTTATCCTGCCTGCCAGGTCGTCGGTGAAGCTCATTCCTTCGTTCATCACAAGAAACAGGTATATTTTGTCCTGGTCTTCCAGGTAGATCACCAGGCTGTCTTTCACTTCTTCAAAGCTTTCGGCAACGTTATAAATTTCGGAAGGCCCGATCCTTACGCCCTGCCTGTTTAGGGTCGCATCGGAGCGTCCGTAGATAATGACGGTTCCGTACGGTGTAATTTCTATCCAGTCTCCGTGAGTCCATACATTTTCAAAACGTGTGAAGTAGCTTTCGCGGTATCTTTTATCGTCAGTATCGTTCCAGAAACCCACCGGCATGCTCGGCATCGGCTGGGAAATCACCATCTCTCCCGGCTCTCCTATCAGCGGGTTCCCGTTTTCGTCATAGCTTTCCACCTTCGCCCCGAGCATCCTGCACTGTATTTCTCCGGCGTATACCGGGCTAAGCGGGCATCCGCCGACAAAAGCGCTGCAAACGTCGGTGCCTCCGCTGAGAGACACCAGCCAGGCATCTTCTTTAATATGATCGTAAACCCATTTAAACATTTCGGATGTCAGCGGCGAACCGGTAGAGCCGATGCTCCTCAGGGTTTTAAGCTCCCTGTGAACCAGCTGGTCGCCGGCCTTCATGCAGGCGTTGAAAAAGGACGCTCCTGCCCCGAAATGGTTGATCTTCGCCACCGAGGCCAGGTCCCATAAAACATTGATATCCGGAAAACCCGGAGATCCGTCATATAAGGTAAGCGTGGCGCCTGTCAGAAGGGCACTCAACGCATAGTTCCACATCATCCAGCCCGTTGTGGAATACCAGAAAAAATTTTCGCCCGGCCGCACATCCTGGTGAAAAACCAATGCTTTCAGGTGTTCCAGCAGGCACCCGCCGGCGCTGTGCACTATTGCCTTGGGCTTCCCGGTAGTCCCGGAAGAATACAAGACCCATATCGGGTGAGAAAAAGGCATCGCCTCGAATTCCAGCACAGGCGCCGACGCCATGAGGATATCATTCCAGGAAATGAACCCCGATACATCGCAGTCCTGGTCGAGATACGGGATTACCACCATATGCTTCACGGAAGGTATCGCCCCCTGTATGAGGGTAATGTCTTCCAGCTTGTTGAACTTCCGCCCGTTATAGGAATACCCGTCGACAGCGAATATCACTTTGGGCGATATCTGGTAAAACCGGTCGACCACCGCCATATTTCCGAAATCAGGCGAGCAGCAGGACCAGACCGCTCCCACAGAATTGGTCGCCAGGAATGCTACGATGGCATGAGGGGTATTGGGCAGCACCCCCGCCACCCGGTCGCCGGGCCTGATCCCGACGCTTTTCAGCCAGGAAGCTACCGCGGCTACCTGCTTCTCCAGGCTTTCCCACGAAATGGGGGTCAGCTTCTGCCCTTCCGATTTAAACCATATGGCCGGACGCTTTTTATTCTTGTTTTTGAAAACATTTTCCGCATAGCTGAGGGTTGCCCTTTCAAACCAGCGGGTTCCGATGAAGCCGTCCTTTCCACGATTCAGTACCTGCGTGTGGGCATCCTTCTTCTTTACGGAAAAATAAACCCAGAGGCTTTCCCAAAAACTCTCTATGTCTGTCACCGACCAATGCCATAGATCGTCATAAGTATTGAAATAGAGGCCTTTCTTTACAAAAAGCCAGTCCATGTACTTTTTAATATTGGCATTTTCCAGCAAAGCCGGGTCCGGCTTCCAAAGCGGAGTTCTAGAAGTTTTGTTCATAAAGGGTTTTTAAGGTACAGGACCCAGGTTAAATAAACGTGTTAAAGTAGCATTTTTTTACAAAGCAATATAGAAGATGCATCGATCGGCTGAATAATATTTACCTTTGATCCCGCTTTCCGGGACAGTAGAAATTATGACAGACGTCAGGGAGCAAACATACAGCAGCGACACAGAGTTCCTCAGGAAAATGAAAAAGAGAAGCGATTTCGAAAATGACAGGCGCGGAGCCGGAGGCCCGGATTCCCACCGCCGGGAGCCCGGACGTCGGGAAGATGAAAGCCGGCGCGGGGAAGATGCACGCGCTTACAGGGGGAGACCTCAGGAAGATCCGCGGGATCGTGATGACCGGCCCTACGGCAGGAGATCGCGCGGAGAGAATCGTTCCGGTCCTGACAGCCAGCCGAAGGAATCCCGTGGTTTCAGTAAGCCGGGAGACTGGAAAAAAGCCGGGGAAAGACCATTTCCCCGGGAATATGACCGTGAAAAAAGCGGGTCGAAAGACCGTGAACGTGAGGCCCGCCCGTTCCAGGGGCGGTACTCGGGAGATAAAGGACCCGACAGGGACTTTTCCGGAGAAAGGAGACGTAGCAGCTCCCGGGACGACAGAGAGACCGGAAGAAGGGGCAGGGATGATGAGGCCCGGTATTCAGAAGATAAAGGAGATGACAAACGGTTTTCAGGGGAAAGGAGAAGAAGTGGCTTCCGGGATGAAAGGGAGTCAGGAAGAAGAAGCAGGGATCATGAGGGTCGGTACCCGGAAGATAAAGGGCCTGATAGAGGCTTTTCCGGGGAAAAAAGACCGTATTCCCGCAGATTTGACAAGGACGAAAAACCGGACGGGGCATCCGATTTCCGGCCGCGCGAAGGCCGCTTTCAGCGGCGTTCTCCCGGCAACGATGAGAGATTTACCGATCCCGGGCCGGCAAGGGGAAGACGGGAAGAGAAAGAAGAAAGCTTCCGGCGGACGTCCGACAGGATGCAGCGCCCGGACTATTATGCCCGTGACGCAGGCAGGAAAAATACCAAAAACGCGGCGCCCGGCCAGGACGACCGGATACGCCTGAACCGCTTTATAGCCAATGCCGGTATCTGCTCGAGAAGAGAAGCCGACGAGCTCATCGAAGCCGGACAGATTACCGTAAACGGCAAAGTGGTCAATGAAATGGGCTTCAAGGTCGGGCCGGCCGATGTCGTCAAGTACGGTAAGCGTATATTGAACGCAGAGAAGCTCGTCTATATCCTTCTCAACAAGCCGAAGGATTATATCACCACTACCGATGATCCTGAAGACCGGCGGACGGTGCTTCATCTGATAGAAGGCGCCTGTGAAGAGCGGGTTTATCCCGTCGGGCGACTGGACAGGAACACGACGGGCCTGCTGCTCATCACCAACGACGGGGAGCTGGCCGACAAGCTTACCCATCCTTCGCACAACATTAAAAAGGTATACCAGGCGGAGCTGGACAAACCTATCACGCTCGAAGATTTTGAAACCCTGAAAAACGGGGTCGAGCTGGAGGATGGATTTGTCAAGCCGGACGACATCGGGATCGTGACGCCCGACGCGTTCGTGGTCGGAATAGAAATCCACAGCGGGCGTAACCGCATCGTGCGGCGCATGTTCGAGCACCTCGGCTACGAAGTCAAAAAGCTTGATCGCACGACCTTCGCCGGGTTGAACAAAAAGGATCTTCCGAGAGGCAACTGGCGGTTCCTTACTCAAAAGGAGGTGATCACGCTGAAGTTCCTGGTCTGAGATACAGTGGCTGGCAGCTATCAGCTGTCAGCCATTTTTTTCATATACGTACCCATATCCTTGTCTCCTCTTCCGGACAGGTTTACCACTACGACGTCTTCCGGGCTGAAATTCATTCTGCCCAGCACAGCAAGGGCATGTGAAGACTCCAGGGCGGGGATGATCCCTTCAAGCCTGGTCAGCTCAAACGCCGCTTCCACCACCTCATCGTCGGTAGCAGACAAAAACGTCGCACGGCCCGTTTCAAACAGGTGGGCGTGTATAGGACCGATACCCGGGTAATCCAGGCCCGCCGAGATGGAATAGGGCTCGACGACCTGTCCGTCCTCCGTTTGCATCAGAATGGTCTTGCTCCCGTGCAATACTCCCGGTTTGCCCAGCGCAGTGGTCGCTGCCGAATGCCCCGAATCCACCCCCAGCCCTGCAGCTTCCACGGCTACCAGCTTTACGGAAGGCGTATGGAGATAATGATAGAAAGCGCCGGCAGCATTGCTCCCTCCTCCTACGCATGCCATTACGTAGTCAGGGGTTTCGCGGCCTTCCTGCTCCATGAGCTGCTGCCTGATCTCTTCCGATATAACCGATTGGAACCTGGCTACCATGTCAGGATACGGATGAGGGCCTACTACCGAGCCTATGATATAATGGGTATCCTCAGGGTTGTTTATCCAGTGGCGCATGGCTTCGTTGGTCGCATCTTTCAGCGTCTTCGAGCCGCAGGTAGCCGCCCGCACCTCGGCGCCCAGCATTTTCATGCGGGCCACGTTGGGGGCCTGACGCTGTATATCTACCTCTCCCATGTAAACGATACATTCGAGGTTCATGAGCGCGCAGACGGTAGCGGTAGCCACGCCATGCTGGCCAGCCCCGGTTTCCGCCACTATTTTCTTTTTTCCCAGCCGCTGCGCCAGCAGTATCTGCCCTATCGTATTGTTCACTTTATGGGCGCCCGTATGGCACAGGTCTTCCCGCTTAAGATAAATCCTGCCGCCATACTTCGCGGAAAGCCTTTCTGCATAATAAAGCGGCGTAGGCCGTCCGACGTAGTTCTTCAACAGGTACCTGAACTGTTTCTGAAAGCTTTCTTCTGAAATAAGCGCAAGATATTTTTGCTGAAGCTCCTCCACATTGGGATGCAGCATTTCGGGAACAAAAGCGCCGCCGTAATTCCCGTAGTACCCTCTTTGGTCAACCTCAAAAGATTTTTCTGTCAATCTGCTTTCGATCATTGTCTTTGTTTTCTTTCCCCGGGGCTGCGCCCCGGGCCGATGTATGGCGCCCTTTCAGGGCTTTAAAAAATTAGTCCTGCTCTTCGTCGGGCCGTATTTTCTGGATAAATGCGCGTACCTGCTCTATGTTTTTCATTCCGGGCTCGATTTCAAATTTGCTGTTGATGTCGACCCCGTATATCGGTAGTGTCTTGTTCAGCAGCAGCACCTCGTCGATATTATCGATCCCTATTCCACCGCTTAAGAAAAAAGGCTTTTCGTTATCGTATTTTCTGAGGATGCTCCAGTCGAAGGACATCCCGTTCCCGCCGGGACTTTTACCGGGCGTGTCGAAAAGGAAAAAATCGCAGTGGGGTTTGTAATTGTTCAGCATCGCAAAATTGAAGTGCTCGTCGACCAGGAAAGCCTTGATGATGTTGACGCCTTTCTGACGGATGCTCCTGCAAAAATCCGGAAGCTCGCTCCCGTGGAGCTGAACGTACTGGAGGTCGTACTGCTTTACCACCGACAGGATATAATCAGGGCTTGCATTTACAAAAACCCCGACTTTGTTGATCCCTCTCGGGATTGCCCTGATCGTTTCGTCGTCCAGCGCATCGCCTACGTACCTGGGCGACTTCTCATAGAATATAAACCCGATAAATGACGGACGCAAGGCTACCAGCTCCCGGATATTAGCCTTGTCCCGCATTCCGCATACTTTGACTTTCATACGATCGATAATTTATATGAAAAATAGCAATCAGCTATCAGCAGTCAGCTATCGGCGCTTATTCATCAGCTATCGGGCTGATCGCTGATTTCTGACTACTGACAGCTATTTATGTGTGTTCAAATAGCGCCCGCTGACCGGCTATCTGTTCCTGCAACGCCTGCAGGGTTTTGGCAGGAGTCTCCGTTTTCATAAACGTCTCTCCTATCAGGAATCCCTTATAGCCTGCCCGGAAAAGCTTCCACAGCGTCTTCGCATCTTTCAGCCCGCTCTCCGATATTTTAACAAATGTATCCGGGATCTGTTCAGACAGCTCGAGGGATACGTCTATCGAAGTTACAAAATTCTTCAGGTTTCTGTTATTTACCCCCACTATATCCACCGAATCGCACAAAGTCTGCTGAAGTTCCTCCGCGTTATGCACCTCCAGCAATACTTCCATTCCAAGCCGGTGAGCCTTCAGGCTCAGCTCCCTTACTTCCGAAGGAGAAAGACAGGCTGCGATCAGCAGCACCAGGTCGGCACCGATCGCTTTCGCTTCGAATAGCTGGTATTCATCGATTATAAAATCCTTCCTCAGCATCGGTATGCCCGGGTTTGCCGCTCTTGCTGCCAGGAAATCGTCGAAATCACCCCCGAAATAATGCTTGTCCGTAAGCACCGACAAAGCTGCGGCCCCCGCTTCCGCATATCCCCTGGTAACCACTTCCGGCCTGGCATTCCCGTTGATGACCCCTTTCGACGGGGACTGCTTTTTAAACTCCGATATAATGGCGGGAACCTCCGCTTTTTCTAATGCAGCTTTCAACGAAACCGGGACCCTGGCGAACAAAGGCCTCCGCTCGAGCTCCGCCAGGGGCACCTCCTGCCTGGCTGCATCCACCTCTTTTCGCTTATTGGCTACGATCTGCTCTAATATATTCATGCTGGTATTTTTTAGCTTTCTATGTGTTGCCTGTAAAGTTGCTCTTTTTCATTCTCCCTTCTTTCTTGAGTGGCTGAGCATCCATTCGAGCAGCCTGTATTCGTTATCCGGGTCATAGACAAAATGAATGGAATGGCCCTCTCCCTTTAGCCTCGTATATTTTACGCTGCCGCCGCAGTCTTTCAGCGCCTTCACCTTCTGTTCCGTCTCGGATATCGGAACCACGTGGTCTTCCGTGCCATGAAAAGTCCAGACCGGGGTATCCTTCAGCCTGCACAGCTGGTAGGTGTCGCTTGCCCAGGCGCACAGGGGCGCCAAAGCAGCAAAAGTCCCGGGATAACGTTTGGCGACGTCAAAAGTACCTCCGCCGCCCATGCTGACGCCCGTCAGGTAGATCCGGTCGGGATCGATGCGGTACCGGCTGTTCAATTCCTTCAGCAAGGGGCCGGCCCAGTCTTCGGAAGACCATAGCCTGCCGGAAGGACATTGCGGCGCTACCAGGATAAAATCAAACTTCCTGCCGTCTTCGGCCATCCGCGGCAGCCCCGATACCTTAACCGAAGCCAGGTTGCTGCCTCTGGCGGAGCTTCCGTGCAAATAGATCACGAGGGGATATGCCTTTTTCGCCGCAGCGTAGCCCGCCGGCAGATAGCTCAGGTAAGAGTAGCTGACGGCGGTCCCGCCAGCGGGGGCTTTACCCGGCGAAAGAAATCCCGCAAAAGCCAGCAGGAGAAAAGCTAAACCGGTAACCATTTTTTTCTGAAAAACTGCTACACTCCAAAATTAACCAAGTTTTCAGGACGCTTCGAGGAATCTCTTAAAATGTTGCAAAGCCTTCCCGCTCTCCAGCGCCTCCCTGGCCAGCGAAATTGCCTCCTCCAGAGGAGCATCGGGATTCGCCGCGTACAAAGCCAGGCCCGCGTTGGCAATCACTACCTGCTTTTGAGCCTCCGTAGCTTCGTTTTTAAGTACCGCTTCGAAGATCCCGGCCGATTCCTGCACGGTCTCTCCCCCCGACAGCGAAACGGGATCCAGCAACGGAAATCCCAGATTTCCGGGATGGATCACTTCGTCTTTTTCAGGCGTACTGATTTTAAAAGGACCGGTAAGCGACACCTCGTCGTAGCCGTCGAGCCCGTGAACAATCAGGAAATTCTTGTCTGAGAGTTGGTACAGGTAGGAATAAAGACGCATGATCTCGAGGTTGAAAACGCCTACCAGCTGCTTTTTAGGCAGTGCAGGGTTCACCATCGGGCCCAGTATATTAAAGAAAGTCTTGATCCCGAGCTGTCCGCGTATAGGGCCGACGTTTTTGAGCGCCGGGTGAAACAGGGGAGCATGCAGGAAACATACGCCCGACCTGTCGATCTGCCTTTTAAGCACGTCCTCGTTATTGGTAAAAGGAGCGCCGAAATATTCCATGACAGTCGATGACCCGCAATGGGATGAGACCCCGTAATTACCGTGTTTGGCGACATTCTGCCCCGCAGCCGCTACGACGAAGCACGACAGGGTCGAGATGTTAAAGGTATCTTTCCCGTCGCCGCCGGTACCGCAGACGTCCATCGGGTCGAAGCCCGACAAGTCTATCGGCACTCTTAGCTCCAGCAGCGCATCGCGGAAGCCCTCGAGCTCCTCAACGGTAATGCTCCTCATCACGAAAGCAGTCATAAAGGCTGCCATCTGCGCAGGATTGTATTCTCCGCGCGCCATACCTGTCAGAACATGCTTTGCCTGCTCTTTCGACAAGTGTTTGTATTCAAAAAGATGTGTTAGTATACTTTTCATTTCGCTCCGGGCTTCTTATGCTTTCAACCAGTTCTCCAACATTTCTTTACCGTATTCGGTGAGTACCGATTCCGGGTGGAACTGCAGCCCCTTCACGTCATACCGGGTGTGCGCGATTCCCATTACCCGGCCTTCCCTGTCGACGGCGGTAATTTTCAGATCTTCCGGGACAGACGCCGGTATGACCGTCCAGGAGTGATAGCGGCCGGCCCTGAAGCTTCCGGGAATTCCCCTGAACAGCCGGTCGGAAGGGTCTGTTACGGTTACTTCGTGGCTTACGCCGTGCAGCACGTCCGTCATATTCTCGAGCGAAGCCCCGAATACCTCGGCGATCCCCTGCTCACCCAGGCATATGCCCAGGATGCTTTTCGAAGGCGCATACGCCCTGATCAGGTCCTGCATGATGCCGGCCTCGGAAGGTATCCCCGGCCCGGGCGACAGCAGGATTTTGTCGTAAGCGCTTACATCCTCCAGCGCTATTTTGTCGTTTCTGAAAACCTCAACCCCTGAATGCAGCTCCCGCAGGATGTACACCAGGTTGTAGGTAAATGAATCGTAATTGTCGAGAACGAGAATTCGCATATGGTTTGTCTTGAAATTTTTATCCGGGACCTTTAATTCATGATTCTTAATTCATAACTCATAATTACTAAAGCGCCTCCGCTTCCGCTATCGCCTTCCTGAGCGCCGCCAGCTTGTTGTTGATCTCCTGCAATTCGCTTTCAACGTCAGATTTGGCTACTACTCCCATTCCGGCCCTGTAATAAAGCGTATTGTCCCTGCTGAAAAAGGTCCTGATCGCGATGGCATGATTGAAGTCGCCGTTAAAGCCGATAAATCCTATGGCGCCGCCATAAATGCTCCTGTTTGTCGTCTCGAGCCCGTTGATGATCTTCATGGCCATATGCTTGGGAGCGCCTGAGAGGGTCCCGGCAGGAAAAGTATCCGCCACCAGCTGCAAGGGGTTTGTCTGCTCGTTCATGATGCCGGATACCGTCGATACGAGGTGGATCACATGGGAGTAATACTGGACTTCCTTGTAGGTATCCACTTTCACGCTGTGACAGTTCCTGCTGAGATCATTCCGCGCCAGGTCTACGAGCATCACGTGCTCTGCGCTTTCCTTGGGGTCGTCGAGCAGCTTCTGGGCTGCCTGTGCGTCGGCAGCATCGTCTCCGGTGCGCCGGAACGTACCCGCGATGGGGTGTATTTCTGCTTTGGTTCCCTTGATGTAAATCTGCTTTTCAGGCGAAGAGCCGAATACCCTGTAGCTTCCGTAATCGAAATAAAAGAGATAGGGCGAAGGGTTGATCGACCTCAAAGCCCTGTATACGTTAAAATCATCACCCCGAAACTTCCTGCTGAACCTGCGCGAAGGCACGATCTGGAACACATCTCCCCTGAGACAGTGATCGATACATTTTCTGATCACACCCCGCATTTCGTCGTCTGTCGCATTCGAAGTTTCCGGCGTGGTAGTTTTAAAGTCGTAGCGCGGGAAGTTCCGGTTCCTGATCAGGACTTCCAGGCGGTCGAGCCCGTCTGAAGGCTCCTGGCCACCGTAGCTGTGTTCAAAAAGATAAAGCTCGTTTTTGAAATGATTGATGGCGATGACATACCGGAAAACCTGGTAGAAGATCTGGTCTACCTCCGTCGCTTTTTCCTGCGGCTGAATGGCAATATCCTCAAAATAGCTGACAGCATCGTAGGCGATATGCCCGAACAATCCGTTCGTAATAAAAGGAAATCCCTGGTCTTCGGTTTTAAAGCGGCCGGAGAACCCCTGCAATGCTTTTACCGCTTCCTTCCTGTCCTCCAGCTCAAAGGTTTCCGTCGTTCCGTCGGGGAACTTCTGTATTACCTGCCCCTGGTTGATCTTAAAGGAAGCCACCGGCTCGCAGCAGATATAGGAAAAGGAATTTGAAGCAGTATGGTAGTCCGAGCTTTCCAGGAGAATGGAGTTAACGTACTTGTCGCGGAGCTGCAGGTAGATGGAAACCGGCGTGATCGTATCTGCCAGGAGTTTTTTGTAGCGGGTTTTTACGTTATATATCGTCATGTTTTTCAGGATAAATACCTATTAAATTTTTGTATCAAAAAAAAAGCGGCCCGTTGTCAGGATGGACAACGGGCCGCATATGTATCTTCGATTTATTTTTGACAATAACCTATATAGCGCGGGTGTCCACCGAACGGAATGACTCCTGCCACCACCACAAAGCTATATGAGCTATACTGATCATCTTCTGTTTTTGACTTTACGGGGCAAATGTATAAACCTTGTCCGAATAAAGGAAGACCCGGACCGGTTTTTTTCTTATATATTGATAATTTTGTGCCCTGATTATTATTGAGAATGCAGTCTGGAGTCTGATTATGTTAAAAAAAGAGCGTTTCCGGCTATTCCTGGAATATTTTTCGACCCACTTTCCCGAACCTCAAACCGAGCTCCACTACGGAAATCCCTATGAGCTGCTTGTGGCGGTAGTGCTGTCGGCGCAATGCACTGATAAACGCGTAAACATGGTGACTCCTGCGCTCTTCGATCGCTTTCCGGACGCAGTTTCGCTGGCGGCTTCCACCCCTGAAGAGGTTTTTACCTACATCAGGTCCATCTCCTACCCGAACAACAAAAGCAAGCACCTGGTGGGCCTGGCCAGGATGCTGGAAACAGAATTCGGATCGGAAGTACCGGCAAAGCAGGAAGACCTGCAACGTTTGCCCGGCGTAGGCCGTAAGACTGCTAATGTAATAGCGTCCGTTATTTTTAACCAGCCCGCTATGGCCGTCGATACGCATGTTTTCAGGGTTTCACATCGTCTCGGGTTAGTGGGTGCAAAGGCCACAACCCCGCTTGCAGTAGAAAAGGAGCTTGTAAAATACATCCCTACCGGGTTGATTCACAAAGCTCACCACTGGCTTATTTTGCACGGTCGCTATATTTGCGTGGCGCGTAATCCCAAATGCGGGGAATGTCCCCTGAGCAGCTTCTGCAAATACTACGAAAAGAAGGCCGCCTAGAAAATTTCCGGCGGGCTACAACCAAATCAGGCGCTGAAAACTCCTCATTTAAACAGGCATTACATTTTTAACCACTATAATAGATTTTGCGTCAACATGTTTTTAAAGAAAAAAGAACGATTTTTCATGAAAAAGACCATCTCAAGTATTTTGATTTTGTGTGTCGTATACCTTACGTCCTGTATGAAAGGTGTCGACGAGGTAGCGAAGCAGGAAGAAAATAAAAAACAGATCCAGGAATATCTCACAGCCAATAATCTTACGCCGACCAGGGATACCCTGGGGCTGTATGCCGTGATCCGCGATTTCAACCCCGGAGCCAAAAGGCTGACCTTCGGCGATTCTGTAAAGCTGAACTACGAAATTTACCTGCTCGACGGGACGAAGGTCATGAGCAGCGAGGCCGGCAAGCCGTTTGAATACTTATTCGGTTACCCCCCGCTGTACGCTTTCGACCTGGCTTTGAACTGGATGAGAGTTGGTGAAAGGGCCACTGTGCTGGCGCCCTATTATCTCGCTTTTTTGTCGGGTGGAAGTACCGATGGCAAAATTCCCGGCTATGCGCCCATCCGCATTGAAATCGAGCTCGTCAGCTCGAAAAGCGAAAATGATCAGATCTCCGAATATATAGCCAGGAAAGGGTACGAAGTAGGCCTCACCACAGGTGAAAACGTGAATATCGTCTGGCTGAATAAAGTAGAGGAGGGTGATTCCCTGGGAATGGGAAAACAGCTTACCGTAGCTTACCAGGGCTTTCTTTTAAGCGGCAAAAAATTCGACGAGGGCGCGCTGAACCACCTGACCGGTTCTTCCGAACATATCAAAGGTTTCGACCGGGGCCTGAGGAAGATGAAGCTCGGAGAGAAAGCTGTCATTATTTTCCCTTCCAAATTAGGTTACGGTGAAACCGGCACACCAGACCGAATTATCCCTCCCTTTGCTCCTCTTGCATTTGAAGTTGAGATTACGAAGGTTAACTAGGCAAAAATCATTCTCCATATGCACAAAGCCGGCTTACTGAGCCGGCTTTGCGCATAATTATACGTTGCGCGCCGGAACTCACTGCGAATAGATGCTAAGCCCGTCGGCATATTCACCCGGTTCCCGGCTCAATTCTCCTGTGCTTATATCGACATGCCAGCGCTCCGAAAGGATCGGCTTATCTTCGAGGTCCCGGTAGGATGCGGTCATGCTGCTGCCTTTCAGCGTCAGCATGACAAACCCGTTGTATCCTATATCATGGCGCCCTACCCTGGCTTTGATCCGCTGGTCGTAGAATGCTATCCGGTCCCGGTCCCGGCTATCCGGAGGCAGATCCATTTCCACAGGCATCCCGCCGGTCCCGATACATCGCCCATATACCGGCAGGCCGCTCGCTGCTTCCTGGAATTTATAGCCGATCAGCCGGTGCTCATGCCCCCAGAACCAGATGACCGGCCTGCCCGGCTGCTTCAGTATACCGGCTACCTGCTCCGCCGGTTTCCGGTACCCTTTCCTGAAGCCCGAGATGACGGGATGATGGCTCAAAAAGATAATCCCCCTCCGGTCGGAAGGGTCTCCCAGCCTGACCTGCTCCTCCAGCCATCCGACCTGCTCCGGTCTCAGGTGGCAATCGGGCGGGAACAGCACCTCCAGCAACGGGCGTCCTACCGAAGTGTAACCCGTATCCAGACCGATAATCCTCCAGTATTCGTTCTCAAGGCAAAAAAACCCGGCCTGCTGCGTTCGTTTCAGCTGGCCGTCCATGGCGTACATTGCCGGGAGCAGATGGTTGAAAAATGCGTTCCCGTTTGAATACATTTCGTGGTTGCCGGAAAGCGTCAGGCTGCCCGACTTCCCGTAATACCATGAGGCATGCGGCGCCGTAAAATTCTCTTCAACTTCCTTAGGAGCACCCACAAAATAAATATCGCCCAGATGCAGCGTATAATCGGGCACATACCGGGCAACCATGTGAGCGACCGCATCCGATTCCTTCGTATCATTTGCCCAGTCGGAAAGCAGCGCTATCGTCACCTCGTCCTTCTGCGAGGCGGGCTGAAGCGGGTAAATTCCCGTATCGTCATTGGCGGGATAATACTGATAAGGATGCCTCCGTCCCAGACGGCTTTTCAGGTAATGCCAGCCGAAGCCTATTATATTGGTCTTGACAAACTCGTCGATCCTGCGTGTTACCGATGATGTTTCGGCAACATATTTTTCATACAGCTTCTGTTGGGCCTTCGCATGGTTTTCGGCTTCTGTATGTCCTAAATCCAGGTATTTTTCGGTATTACTTTCTGAGCGCAGCGACATATCTGTTAATTGAGCATCAGCTGTCGGCCGGAAGCTACAGGGTCTCCTTCAATTTTTTCTCCAGCTCTTCCGCCAGAGGTACGAGCACGTGATCCTCGATAATAGCATGCTTGCGGAGCTCCATTTCGAAAAGCTCGACCTGGTTGAGGAAGATCCGGTAGGGAAGCGGCGGCGCCTCGTCTTTTTCCACAAAGCTGTGGATGATCACGCTCACTTCTTTCAGCTCCTCCTCTACTTCGTCGTGATTCTCACTGAAAGCGTCGATCGAATTGCTTTTGAACAGCTCCCGCAGCTCCTCTTTGGACAGTAACCCCTTTTCTGCCTGTATCAGCTGCCGGATATAAGGCAGCACCAGGTTTTCCTCGAGCTTGAAATGCCTGACCAGCTTATTTTTATATTGGTTAAAAAACAGGGCAAGACTGGCCAGAAGCTGGTGTGTCTGCCCGAATTTGCTGAAAATATGCAGCAGGGACTGCTCCAGCTCAGGCACCTTCTTGGTCAGGTAATAGCGGTGAGAAGCATGTATATAGGTAACTATTTCCTCCAGTGAAAACTTCCTCAGCTTCTGATGGAAAAAATCGGCGTCGCTGTCCGAAGCATACAGGTCCAGTATCAGCTCCACCAGCTCATGATTAAGCTCTATCCCTTCGAATGTACGCTTCTGCGTCACCACCGGTTCGTCCAGCCTTTCAGTAACCAGTTCGTACATTTTAGTGGTGGAGATCAGCTCCTCGTATGTTCTCGGATTCATAGGTCAGATTCTTTAAATTTTTCTAAAGTTATCATCTTTTGAAAAAACTCAAAATGACAAGAGTGGTAAAGTCGATAAAAAAAACTCTGTATTCGGTTATTTGGAGCCCGTAAAGTTAAAGCTGCTCCCGGAGCAGCGGCAGGCTCATGCAGTGGAATCCGCCCCTTGCCCTCGAAAGCTCGGCAGACGGTATCCTGATCAGCGTGTCTTTCAGGCTGTCGGGCGTGCGGCTGCCCGATTCGAACTCCAGCAGCAGCGTCCCGGCGTCGGTTACCTCGAAGCCGGCCTGCCGGAATGCCTCCGAAGTCATATCGTTGCGGTCATAGCCCAGCACGACTCCTTCCCGGATCGCCAGCAGGTTGCACGAATCCGTCCATTGCTCGCGATCGCTGTAAGGAAACTCACCCATCCCTGAATAGATAAACTTGACAGGCTCATCGCCGCCCAGGTCCTTCAGGCTGATCTCCTGCAGGAGATCTTCGAGGTTATCGATCCGGACGGGCATATCGCTGTCGGCCTCAAACTGGAGGATTTCCAGCTCCTCCTCGATCTGCTTCCCGGCAAAAAAATGAAGGACATCCTTTTTCTTCTGCCGGTCGCTGTGCCGGCCCAACGACTTGAGCAATACCCATACATTTTTCCGGACCTGCGTAAAAATCGTATCTATATGCATATAATCGCGCTTCTTAGGAATCCTGATGACGGTTATCTTCTCCACTATTCCCTTTTCAAAAAGCACTGCGATCGCCTGTTGGACAGCATACAGGGACGTCCGCTGGCTGTAGCCTATCAGCAGATGCTGCGGCGAAACCATCATGACATCTCCTCCTTCCAGCGTAGAACGGTAGTATTCGCTGGCGTATTTTTCATCCGGCAGCAGAAAAGGGCCGGGGTTATCGGGCAGCTCGAGAATTTCCGGAACATGCCTGTTAAAATAGGAATGATTGAAAAAAATATACTGTGCCAGGAGTGATTCCCTCGTCCTGACGCTGGTGGCAGGCTTGCTCAGCAGGATGTGCCTGTTGATCACGATGCCTATATCCCTGGTAAAGATGAGATTCGGCAGAGGCGCAAACAGCATGGTACGGTCGGGGAGCGTTCCTGAGATGAAGATGCGGGCAAGCTCGGCTGCATCAAACGTGTCGAGGTATTCCTGTGTTTTGTAGGAGCAGCGTTCTATTCCGCAGATAGAAGATGTCAGCTTCAGCCGTATCGTTTTGTCATGCAGGATCCCGGCCAGTAAAACTTCAAACTCCACCACGTTCGGGGAATTGAAATAATCGCGATGGCCCGGCTTGAAAAAGCCCCTTTCTTCATCTGCCAGCAGCCGGTGCGTATGGCCTTTTATTTTATCCGGGTCGAGAAACCAGAGCAGGAGCATGACATAATAATCATACTCCTTTCTCCGCATCGTATCCAGGTGCACGATGTCCTCAAACAGCCAGTCCTGGGCTTTGGAAGGTATGACCTTGCCAAGCCCCCGGTCAGGGCTGTGTATAAGGACCCGCCGGAGGGCGCCGATTTCGGAAGATACTCCGACAGATGTGTTATTTCCGGTTTTACTCATGTTGTGAAGTTGTAAAGTTGGGTCTCCCCTCCACCTATTTAGCGGATTCCGCACAAAAAAGCAAATTCCAGGAACAAGTAGACGGCTTATTCGGTTGATTAAAGCAGAAGGCACGGGATTTCACTTTACCGGTTTTATTTAACGGCTAATCCTTGCTACTTTTGTATTCTTTTTTGATTTTGAAAATCTCACTAACAAGGGTATATGCTCAGCATTAAAGGCCTTCGGGCTTCTATCGGAGATAAGGAAATACTGAACGGCATAGATCTGGAAATCAATCCCGGAGAAATACATGCCATCATGGGCCCCAATGGTTCGGGAAAAAGCACGCTGGCTTCGGTTCTGGCCGGAAGGGAAGATTATGAAGTGACGGCGGGCACTATCGAGTACAAAGGAATCGACCTGCTTGAAAAAGCGCCCGAAGAGCGCGCTGCAGAAGGAATTTTTCTCGCATTTCAATATCCTGTCGAGATCCCGGGAGTTACTACTATCAATTTCCTGAAAACTGCGGTCAATGAAATCAGGAAGTACAACGGTCAGAATCCTCTGGATGCGGCCCAGTTCCTCAAGCTCGTCAGGGAAAAGGCAAAGCTTGTCAATATGAATGACTCGCTGCTCAAAAGAGCGCTGAACGAGGGTTTCTCGGGCGGTGAGAAAAAAAGGAACGAAATTTTCCAGATGGCCGTCCTGGAACCCACCCTGGCTATCCTGGACGAAACGGATTCGGGCCTGGACATCGATGCGCTCCGGATAGTTTCGGAGGGAGTGAACAAGCTGCGGTCGCCCGAACGGTCTACTATCGTTGTAACGCACTACCAGCGGCTGCTCGACTACATCGTACCGGATTTTGTCCACGTGCTGTATAAGGGGCGCATTGTCAAATCCGGCCCGAAAGAGCTTGCTCTGGAGCTGGAAGAGAAGGGTTACGACTGGATCAAGAAAGAGGCTGCGGACGTGGTTTAATGAAATGAGCGGTCAGATATCAGCCGTCAGAAATCAGCTATCGGCACGCGTCTGCACGCAGACCGTCGACGAATAAGGGCTGAAGGCTGGTTGCTGAAGGCCGATAGCTTTTATACACATGAAAGAAAATACAATTCTCAAAGACTTGCTGGCAGAGGACTTTGCGCACCGGGAAGCCCTAGCCAACGGTCAGGCGAAGAGTTCATCATTTCAACAACGAAAAAGTGCTTTTCAACAGTTCGAAACACTAGGATTTCCCACTCCCAGAAACGAAGAGTGGAAATATTCGAATGTCAAAAACCTGGTGAATGAAAGCTATTCCTTTAACAGGCCTGGTGACCTGACTGAGGCGGATCTGGCTTCTCTGAGCATTCCCGACCTGGTCGGAAATATTATTTATTTCGTGAATGGGGTTTACCAGCCGGATCTTTCCAGGGTGGTCTCCCCGGCGGAGGAGGTGCTCATTTCTTCGCTGAGGGAAGCCCGGAAAACGCATCCCGATCTTCTCGAATCCTATTTCAACAAGCTTGCGAAAAATGGGGAAGAGGCATTTACGGCCTTGAATACCGCTTTTGCGGACGATGGTCTTTTTATCCACGTACCGGAAGGAAAGGTAGTTGAGCAGCCGGTGATCCTCCGTTTCGTATCGGATGCCCGCAGTGAAAATACCGGGTGTATGTCGAGGGTAATAATAGCCGCAGAAAAAAATGCGCAGCTCAAGTTTGTCGAATCATTCCGGACCATCGGCGACGGCAAAGTCTTCACCAATATGGTCACCGAAGTTTCGGTAGCGCCGTCGGCAAACGTAGAATATTACAAAGTCCAGATAGAATCCGGGAATACCCACCACATCGGGACCACCCAGGTACGGATGCTCGACC
>MEDT01000056.1 GCA_001724175.1 Cytophagaceae bacterium SCN 52-12
CAGGAGAGAAAACAACAAAGACAAGGAAACCGTGCTCAATAAGGAGCTGGCCGATCTCGGGGAGAAACGCAATGCGCTTAAAGCCCAGTGGGAAAAAGAAAAAGGCGTTGTGAACGAGATCCGTACGATCAAGGAAAATCTCGATCACCTGAAATTTGAAGCGGAGAATGCGGAACGCAGCGGAGACTTCGGTAAAGTGGCCGAGATCAGGTACGGGCGTATCCCCGAGCTTCAGAAAAAACTCGAGGAGCTTCAGCAGGCACAGGGCGAACGCAGCCTCCTGCAGGAAGAAATTACCGCAGAGGATATTGCGGAGGTGGTAGCAAAATGGACGGGGATCCCGGTCAGCAAGATGCTGCAAAGCGAGCGTGAGAAGCTCCTTCAACTGGAAGATGTACTGGGGAAACGCGTAGCCGGGCAGCTCGAGGCGATAGGGGCAGTAGCCGATGCCGTACGCAGAAGCCGGGCCGGCCTCCAGGATCCCAGGCGCCCGATAGGCAGCTTCCTTTTCCTGGGGCCGACAGGCGTCGGTAAGACGGAGCTTGCCAAAACGCTGGCATCCTATCTTTTCAATGATGAAAACGCGATGGTGCGCATCGATATGAGCGAATACCAGGAGCGGCATTCGGTCAGCCGCCTGGTAGGGCCGCCTCCCGGCTATGTAGGCTACGAGGAAGGAGGCCAGCTTACGGAAGCGGTAAGAAGAAAGCCGTACAGCGTAGTATTGCTGGATGAGATCGAAAAAGCGCACCCTGATGTATGGAACACGATGCTGCAGGTGCTGGACGAAGGACGCCTGACCGATAACAAGGGACGCGTGGCGAACTTCAAAAACACGATCATCATCATGACTTCCAATATCGGCAGTCACATCATCCAGGAGAAATTTGCCGAAGACGAAGGCTGGAACCATACCCTGATCCTGGAGGAGACAAAAGAAGCGGTGCTGGAGCTGCTGAAAGCGTCTGTGAGGCCCGAATTTCTGAACCGTATCGATGAGATTGTGCTTTTCGAGCCGCTGACAAGGGATAACATCCGCCAGATCGTGGATATCCAGTTCAAGGGGGTACAGAAGCTGCTGGGCGAGCAGGGAATTGTGCTGGAAGCATCGGACGAAGTGCTGGACAAGCTCGGCGAGGAAGGTTTCGACCCTGCTTTCGGAGCGAGACCGCTGAAGAGAGTGATACAACGCAGGGTGCTGAATGAGCTTTCCAAAGGCGTGTTGTCCGGTGAAGTCTCAAAAGATACGGTGATCATGATGACACTCAGCCCCGACGGCATCATCCGGTTTGAGAATGTTTCGCCCGGGCATATGGAAGTTTAAATAGAAAGAGGCTGATAGTACGGCAAAAGGGGAGGCGTTAGTCTCCTCTTTTCTTTACCTGATGCCTCTTGCTTAAAATTCGTAAATTGCAGGCTTCATTTTCATCAACCTTTTTGCAGTATGTATTTAAACAGGTTATTCCCCGTTGCTTTATCTATGAGTGTTGCTTTTATGGGCTGTGACAGTTCAGAGAAAACTGATTCGTCCAACCCGTTTCTGGAATCCTACCAGACGCCGTTCGAGGTGCCGCCCTTCGACCAGATCAGGTTCGAACACTATAAACCGGCTTACGAAGAGGCGTTGATTCAGCATAATAAGGAAATTGACGCCATAGCCGATAACCCCGAATCGCCTACTTTCGAAAATACGATTGTAGCCTACGATGATTCAGGGCTTCTGCTGAATCAGGTTTCGGCGGTTTTCAACAACCTGAATTCTGCCCATACCAACGACAGCATACAGGCGCTTGCCAAAGAGCTGGCACCCCGGCTGTCGGCGCACCGTGATAACATCAGCCTGAATCCCAGGCTGTTTGCCAGAGTTAAGGCGGTGTGGGATACCCGCGAAGGAGCAGGGCTGAATGAAGAGCAGGAGCGCCTGCTGGAAATAACTTACAAAAATTTCGTCAGGAGCGGGGCCAACCTGAGCGATGCCGATAAGGAAAAGCTGAAGCGCATCAATGCGGAACTGTCGGTGCTGACCCTGGAGTTTGGCCAGAACCTGCTGGCAGAAACGAATGCATTCGAGCTGGTCGTAGAAGATGAGGCCGATCTGGCCGGATTATCTCCCGGGTTGATAGCGGCCGCCGCCGAAACGGCCAAAGCGAAGGGGAAAGAAGGGAAATGGATCTTTACGTTGTCCAACCCCAGCGTGATGCCGTTCCTGCAGTTTGCCGATAACCGGGAGCTCAGGAAGAAGATCTGGGAAGCGTATAAGGACAGGGGGGATAACGGGAATGACAAGGACAATAAATCCATACTGGTCAAGATCGCAAACCTGCGTTTGGAAAAGGCGAAGCTGCTCGGGTATCCTACTCATGCCGCGTATGTGCTGGAGGATGCTATGGCCGAAAACCCGGAGAATGTTTATAAGCTGCTGAATGACTTATGGAAACCGGCTTTGAGCAAGTCAAAAGTGGAGTCGGCCGATATAGCAAAGGAGATAGCAGCTTCGGGCGCAACCTTTAAGCCGGAACCCTACGACTGGAGATATTATACCGAGAAAATCCGCCAGAAGCGATATGCCATCAACGAGGAGGAGGTCAAGCCCTACTTCAGCCTGGAAAGGGTACGGGAGGGAGCATTTGACGTAGCCAACAAGCTTTACGGCCTGACATTCAAAAGATTGAGCGATGTGCCCGTGTACCATGAAGAAGTGGAAGTATACGAGGTGATGGACAAAGACGGCGCTCACCTGGGCGTATTGTATGCAGACTTTTTCCCGAGGGCTTCGAAAAGGGGAGGCGCCTGGATGACATCCTACCGCCCGCAATCGACTAAAGACGGCAAGCGGTATGCCCCCGTGATCTCCATTGTCTGTAACTTTACAAAGCCCGTGGGCGACAAGCCGTCGCTCCTTACTTTTGACGAGGCGTCGACTTTGTTTCACGAATTCGGGCATGCGCTGCACGGCCTGCTTTCTAACGTAACTTACAGGGGATTGGCCGGTACGAACGTCTCGCGTGACTTTGTAGAGCTTCCCTCCCAGGTGATGGAAAACTGGGCGGCAGATCCGGAAGTGCTGAAAACATATGCCAGGCACTACCAGACCGGCGAAGCGATACCCAATGAGCTGATTGCCAAGCTGGACAAAGCCGGCACATTCGACCAGGGTTTTGCGACGGTAGAATACCTGGCGGCTTCGTTCCTGGATATGGATTATCATACGCAGACACAACCCATTACGGCAGGCGCCAACGAATTTGAAGCGGCCTCGATGAAAAAGATAGGGCTGATAGATGAAATTATCCCCAGATACAGGAGCACTTACTTTCAGCATATTTTTTCAGGGGGCTATTCTGCCGGGTATTACAGCTATATCTGGGCGGGAGTCCTTGATACCGACGCATTTGCTGCATTCAAGGAAAAATCATTATTCGATCAGTCTACCGCTGCCTCTTTCAGGAAGAATATCCTGGAACGGGGTAATACAGGCAAACCGGCAGAGCTTTATCGTCTTTTCAGGGGAGCCGATCCTGATCCGGTGCACCTGATGAAAAAAAGAGGATTGAACTAGGCTGGCGATCCAAAGAAGCCCGGCTGCACTGATGCAGCCGGGCTTCTTTGAAAGCTGTGCCTACTTACGGATATCAGACTTCAACCGCTCGTCGACAGGCAGATCGATAAAATCCGTAATCTCTACTTTACCAAATTCCCTGAATAGAGGATTAAGTATAAAATTATGCTCCATAGGGACAATGGCTGAAGGTACTTTAAGAGCAAAAAAGTCCCTGCTTTTCGCCAGCTCCGTAAAAATGGAGGTTGTTTCAGAAGAATAAGGGTATTGATTCCAGCCTTCCGGAAGCCTGTTCAGATCACTGATGCGGAACTCATCCGGGAATTCTATCCTGGCCACCAATATTGTTTTGGGCAGGGTAGCAATATTGTCGGAGTGTGTGTAATACTCTAACAGGGCTAACGATATATTTTCAGAGCAATAGACTGCGCGTGTCCCGATCTCGTTCCATCTGCCGCCTACTTTTTCCGCTCCTATGCCTGTCAGCGTCGAGTCTTTATATTTTGCATTGGCAACCCGATACACCATCATCAGGCATATACATTATGCTGTATCCTGATAATTTCATTTTCTACCAACTCAAATCCGAAACTACTGTCCAGCAATTCAAACGGCTTTTTGTTTCCAAGCGCTTTCGAAGGCGTCATGAGCCAGGCTTTGAATTCGCCGGGAGAGTCAAAAACTTCGTATCCTAAGCCGAACAGGCGTGAAATTTCATAAATCCTTTCGGAGGTTTCCCTGCCGTACACCTCCTTCTTCTGCATACTGCTGATTGAAGTGGGCAATATGAACTCGAATTCTTTTTCCGTAGCACCGATATGCTTGATAAACTGTTTCCAGTCATCTTTTTTTACCCCTATCCTGATCCTGTTAATAAGCTCCAACTGATAGCCCGGGGCGTCCCTGACATGATCTACCACCCATGACGGAGAGAATTCTGTAAAATGCAGTTTCTGGTTTCTGGCGCTCATAATTGTAAATTTACATACAACTAAGAGTAAATTTACAACTTTTTATCAATATTCAAAAGTTTACCGGAAACCTTTACCATCCGGGATCCACCTCCAGTCCGGGCATTACGTCTTCACCCGACAGCCTCAGTTTGGCTTCATCTTTAACAACTGTGGTCCCGTCGGCACGATAGACACAGACCTTTTTGTTGGCCCTGTCGATCAGCCAGCCCAGCCGGGCTCCGTTCTCCCGGTATTCCTCCATTTTCTCCTGTAATTCTTTCAGGCTGTCGTTTTCCGACCTGACTTCGATGACAAGGTCGGGCGTAATGGGTGCAAACCGGCTGCGCTCTTCTTCAGAAAGGCGTTCCCACCTGCCTTTGGCAATCCAGGACACATCGGGCGACCTTACCGCTCCGTCCGGAAGCGTGAAACCGGTAGATGAATCGAATACATAACCGGCGCCGGCTTTCCGGTTCCAAAACCATATTTGTCCGCTAAGGTCGGCATTATAAAAGCCGGTATCAGATCCTGTAGGCGCTATAACCACAATATTTCCGTGCCGGTCTCTCTCCAGGTTTAGCTGGGAATTGGCCTGGCAGAGGTCAAAAAACATTTCGTCTGTAAGTCCCGCTACGGTTCTTATTTTTAATGGAAGTTCCATAGGTACGTGATATTGGCAGCTTAAATTTAAGCAGGAAAAATAAGAAAAGCGATTTGTGCCGGAAAGCTGAAAGGTGATAGCGGCCCTGCCGTTTTAAAGGTATTTACCTTTTAGAGTCCTGATGCGGCTTCCCAGGATGTTGACCAGCAGCGCGGAAATGATCAGGATCACCCCTGCCACGAGGTTCCAGGTGAATGCCTCTCCAAAAAGGATCACGGCGATCCATACCGCTACTACCGGTTCAAGCGCGCCCAGCACGGCTGTAGGTGTAGAGTCTATCAGCCGGATGGCTATAACCATCGCCAGTACGGAGACGACCGTGGTAACAAGCGAAAATATTCCGATGAAGCCCAGCCAGTGGGAAGAAGGAAGCATAAAGCTCTGCCCGGTAGCAATGGTTTTGACAGCGTAAAAGGCAGATGAAAACAAAAGAGAATAGCAGGTCAGCGATACGCCTCTGACTTTCAGGTTGCCCCGGTTGACCATCAGCATGTACAGGGCATAGGCCAGCGCGCCCAGCATCACGATAATCATGCCCGACAGGTTAAATTCCATACTGCTGCCTTCCCAGCTCATGCAAAACACGCCGGCTGTCGCCAGGAGGATGGATAGTTTCGTGGCCGGAAGAATCTGCTCGCCGAATCCGAAATACAAGATCATGGCGATGATGATCGGGTAGGTGTAAATAAGCGTGGAGGCGATCCCGACCGACATAAGATCATAACCCTGGAAAAGGAACTCGGAAGACAGCGCATAGAATACCCCCATAGCGGCGAGTTTCGGGATATCGGACCGGTGCAGCCGGAGCGATATCCCGCGCGCGACCATATACAGCGCGATCATCACGCCTCCCAGGAAAAAACGGTAAAAAAGCGTAACATCCATAGAGATCCCCGCTTTTTTTATGGGCACTACAAAAAGCGGGATCAGGCCGAATGAAATGGCCGATACGGCCGCCGCTATGTAACCTTTTACCTTCTGACTTTGCATAAGGCTGCAAAGGTAATCAGTAAACTGATCAGTCAGATAAACCTATCGTTCCCAGATAGATTTCATCGGGTATACTCCGTACATCACCCACATTTTCCGGCTGGGATCTCCGTCGACGGGCTGCTCGAACAATTCAGGACATTCCAGGAAGCCCGTAATATGACTTTCGAATGTCCGGTCCTTCAGGTTGGAGGAGTTGTATATCGGATGCCGGTCCGCTCATGGAGCACCATTACCCATTTTTTTACGGGCTCGTGCCAGAACACTTTCGGGTCGCGATGAAAGAAATTGTCTAGAGCGATGTGATCGATTTGGGATCGGGGCCGTATTTGTTTTCGCCCCGGTCGCCTTCCCTTACCATTAAAACCAGCAGCCAGATACCGCCGATAATCGGGATAAGCGCCAGCAGCAGCATCCAACCGCTCTTGCCGATGTCATGTAGCCTCCTGATCGAGACGGCGATGCCGGGTATAAACATGGCCAGGATATAAAGCCCGTACAACGGCCCGAGACCGGTAGTAGGGTCAGTCAGACCTAACAGCCTGTCCAGTATGCCGGCGGCAATTGCAAACAGTATGTTAAACAATACGAACATCCAGTATTCCTGCCTGCGGGCCCGGCCGTTAAAGTCGGCAAACTGTTTAAGTACTTTCAAATACCAGTTCATTTATCGAATAAGTTAGTTGTACGGTCCTACTCGTCTGGCTTTTCGGTTTCGCCCCGTTTGGATGGTTGCTGGTCTCCATTTGACAGTAGCTTCGAAGCCTCCTGCAGCCCCGGGAAAAGCCCGGGGTCTGAAAGGTTCGGGCGACGTATAAATATTAGCGACCGGAATATAAAAAAATAAAGTATCGGCGCTCACTAAGTTTATTAAATAAACTGTATTTATGAGAATCTTCATAAAATCTGAACAAAAAACCGGGCTGATTGTTTGTAGAAAAGACGACTTCATTGCAACTGTTACTATGACGCAGACTAAAATAAACAAAACATACCTGGTCATTCTGCTCGGGATCCTTGCCGCTCTCGGGCCTTTTACGATCGACATGTACCTCCCGGCTTTCGGCAGGATAGCGGAAGATCTGGGCACCGATGAAAAGCACGTAGCGTTTACGCTGACCTCCTATTTTGCCGGGATTGCCGTAGGGCAGCTCATATATGGGCCTATTGTCGACAAATACGGCCGTAAAAAGCCGCTGCTGACCGGCCTGCTTATTTATGCGATTGCGGCACTAGGCTGCGGGCTGTCCCCCGATATCCGGACCATGGCCGGCATGCGCCTTCTGCAGGCGCTGGGTGGGTGTGTCGGAATGGTGGCTTCCAACGCTATCATCAGCGATGTCTACCAAAGGGATGAACGGGCTAAAGTCTATTCATCCATTATGCTGGTCATGGGCGTGGCGCCCCTGATCGCCCCGAGCGCGGGCAGCCTTTTCCTTGCGAAAGCAGACTGGAATTATATATTTTACTTCCTTACTTTTTTCTCCTTATTCGTTATCGGCCTCATCTACTTTTTTCTTCCTGAAACCAGCCGGTATATGCATACCAACAAGCTCAGGGTGAAAGCAATAAGCCTGGGATACCTGGAGATTATGAAAAACCGCAGCTTCCTTTTTTATACGTTGGCGGGAAGCCTTTCCATGTCTATCCTGTTTGCCTACGTATCGTCGGCTTCCTTTATATTCCTGACAATCTACAAGCTGGATAAGGCGGCTTTTTCGATCCTGTTTGCAGTGAATGCCACAGGGCTGATCGCGGGTAATTACCTGAACGGCATGCTCACCAGGCGCGTCAATTATATTCATATCGCGAATGTGGCTTCCCGGGTCCTTGTCGTGGTTGCGCTTGCTGTCCTGCTGCTGGTGTATTTTTATCCCGGTGTGGGCTACCAATGGCTGGGAGCAGGTATTTTTTCGATCATGTTCCTGAGCGGGCTCATTAACCCGAATGCTACGGCCGCTTCGCTGGCGCCGTTTACCGCAAACGCCGGAGGAGCTTCCGCGCTGGGCGGCGCGATCAGGATGGGGACAGGCGCGCTTGTCGCGGCGGCTATCGGGGTGTTCCAGGGCGAAAGCGCCGTTACCATGTTTGTGACGATTTTCGTACTCGCAGTTTCAGCATCTGCGCTCCTGGAGGCTGCCCGGCAGCATACGAGCGTTAAGGTGAGCGAAGAAATGGAAGCGGTATAAAGCAAAACATGAAAAACATCCATATCTATTTATGATCCTGGTCATTGACGAATAGATCGGATAATAGGTACTTCGCTGCCTGTTATTAAGATTAAAATCCGATATGATCCATTCATTTCATATACCTGTGCTGGGGCTGGCCTATTCAGTCGACACACCTGTAAAGGTAGCGCCCCTCGGTATTTCTTCCGTAGCTTCGATTGTAGACGATATTCTCCTGGAACGCATGCGCGAGCATTACGCCGGGCAGGAGGGATTTCATTTTGAGCCTGTTTCAGATAAAATGCCGGGCTTCCGCTCGAAGAGGGTTACCGCCTACCTGGACATGATGCAGGGGCTGATCGATGAGCGTTTTGAGCAGATCCGTTCTGCGAAGCTGGCGGAGGGAGGTCAGCTTGCCCGCTACTTCGAGCTGCTCCCTGACTCTTCTCCGTTAAAGCAGGAATACAGCCGGTGGCTCGGGATGGAGCCGGGCGATGCACGCGATGAGCTGGAAAATACTCTCAAAAGCCGGATGAAAAAAGGAGCGGTCGACGTCAATATCATGGCAAAGGTCGATAAGCTGAATTACGGCGAGGATGGGGAAGCGATCAACAGCGACGCCCTGGAGTCGCTGAAAGGGTTTGCGGAAAGCAGGCTTGAATCGTCGGTAGTGCTGTCGGCGGGCATGAACCCCCGGCTGTACAGCTACCTGGAGAATTTCCCGGATTTTTTTCCCGACGAACGGGGGTATATCCGGAAGCGCGTCATACTGAAGGTAAGCGACTACCGCTCGGCCCTTATCCAGGCAAAGTTCCTGGCCAAGAAAGGGGTATGGGTTTCGGAATTCCGCATCGAGTCCGGCCTCAACTGCGGCGGCCATGCCTTCGCTACCGAGGGATACCTGCTGGGCCCCATACTGGAGGAATTCAAGACCAGGCGCACGGAAATGACAGGAGAGCTGTTCGGGCTTTACCAGAAAGCGCTTTCCGAGAGAGGGATAGAAAGCAGGCAGCCGCCCGGGATGAAGATCTCCGTACAGGGAGGGATCGGCACGGCCGCAGAAAGCAGCTTCCTCCTGGAATATTACGAGCTCGATGCTACCGGCTGGGGCAGCCCCTTCCTGCTGGTGCCCGAAGCGGTCAACATCGATGACGAAACGATGCTGCAGCTTGCGGAAGCCGGAAAGGACGACTACTACATCAGCGGCTCATCGCCGTTGGGTGTGCCGTTCAATAATTTCAGGTTCAGCGCAGCGGAAAAGCAGCGGCTCGAAAGGATCGCGCAGGGCAGGCCGGGGAGTCCCTGCACCAAAAAATACCTGGTTTCTGACACCGAGTTCACAAAGGAGCCCATCTGCACCGCATCGAGAAAGTACCAGGCGCTGAAGCTGAAGCAGCTTCAGAATGCGGGCCTGACGGAAGAAGAATACCGGAAACAGGCCGACCAGGTAATGGAAAAGCTATGCCTTTGCGAAGGCCTGGTTACGGCGGCATATATCAGAAATAATATATCCAGGAAAAAGAATACCACCGCCGTAGCGGTTTGTCCGGGACCCAACCTGGCCTACTTCTCGAGGGTATTCTCACTCGATGAGATGGTTGGGCATATTTACGGCAAGGTGAACCTGCTGATGAACACCGGCCGTTCGAATATGTTCATCAATGAGCTGAATTTGTACATGGACTATCTCAGGAAAGACATAGAGACGAATATCCAGACGCTGACCGACAAAAAGCTGAAATACTTTACGAAGTTTAAAGAACAGCTGCAAAACGGGATCCAGTACTATAAAGAGCTGATTCCCAGGATAACCAACCAGACGGAAGCCTACCGGCTTAAAATGATGGAGGAGCTGCAGGAGATCGAAGCAAAGCTTGCCGGTCTCCGCATAGCAGCCCAGGTTTAGGGAAGCCGCTTTTTTTATTTAGGGAAATCGCTTTTCAGTAGATTTTCCCCTGTCCGGCTTTTGTACATGGGCTGTGTGAAGCCCGTAAACATTTTAGCAATCAGCCTTCAGCAATCAGATATCAGCGCTTATTCGTCGACGACGGGGCTGACAGCTGATTTCTGAAAGCTGACTGCTGAGAAGACTGATAGCTCTTTATACGCATGAATACCCGCAGAAATTTTCTCAGGAAAACATCGCTCATAGCCGGAGGGGCTGTTTTGGGCGCTTCGACAGGAAGCCTGGCTCTTCCCTATATCACCCGCAGGGTAGCTCCGGCCGACCGGCTCAACATCGGGACGATCGGCATAAAAGGCATGGGGTGGTCTAATACCCGGTCTGCGCTGAAAATACCGGGCGTAAACCTCGTTGCGGTCTGCGACATAGACCAGGGAGTAATAGCCGACCGGATGAAGGACCTGGAGGAAATGAAGCCCGGCGCCTCCGCCCGGGTAAAAAAATACGGGGACTACAGGCAGCTGCTCGATGACAAGGATGTGGATATTGTGATAATAGGTACCCCCGACCACTGGCATGCGCTTCAGATGATCCATGCCTGTGAAGCCGGGAAAGATGTATATGTAGAAAAGCCGGTCGGTAACTCTATTGAGGAATGTCGTCGCATGGTGGCGGCTCAGAAGCGTTACGGAAAGGCGGTCCAGGCGGGACAGTGGCAGAGAAGCCAGCAGCATTTCCGCGATGCCGTAGATTTCGTGCAAGGCGGGCAGCTAGGCAATATCCGTACCGTCAAGGTCTGGTGCTACCAGGGCTGGATGAAGCCCGGACCCGTAGTCCCCGACAGCGCGCCTCCGCAGGGCGTCGACTACAAACAATGGCTTGGCCCGGCGCCGGTCAGACCCTTTAACTCCAGCCGCTTTCATTTTAATTTCCGCTGGTTCTGGGACTATGCCGGCGGACTGATGACGGATTGGGGCGTACACCTCATCGATTACGCGTTGCTGGGAATGAAAGCCGACCTGCCCAAAAGCATTGCGGGACTGGGAGGCCGGTTTGCCTATCCCGACCTGTACGAAGAAACCCCGGACACGCTCACCACCCTGTATGAATTCGACAAGTTCAATATGGTCTGGGATTCTGCGATGGGAATCGATAACGGCTCCTATGGGCGGGATCATGGCATTGCCTATATCGGCAACAACGGGACGCTCGTGCTCAACAGGAGCGGTTGGGAAGTGATCGAGGAAAAGAAAGGCGAGCACAAAGTGAGCAAACCTTTCGTGGAGCGAAGCGACAACGGGCTTGACAGACACTGGGAGAACTTTGTGGATGTCGTTAAAACCCGCCGGTTTGAAAGCCTCAACTGTCCTATCGAAGCCGGCGCTCACGTGGCCACCGTCGCCCAGATGGGCAATATCAGCTACCTGACGGGCCAGAAACTGGTTTGGGACAAGAGCAAAGGAAGGTTTACCGACGAAGCAGCCAATAAAAAATACCTCGAAAAACCTTATCACAACGGCTATAAACTGCCGAAAGTATAGATAGATACTGCTCAGTCGCTGCTATCCGGCGTGTCGTATATATTCGTAAACCTCTAAATTTGTTTGTTGTTGTGACGGATATATGGTTTTCATTCGGTTTTTGCTGCTGCTGTGTATTTTGCCCTGCTGTTTGTTCGGCCAGGAAGAATCCTCGCTTACCGCCGCTGAAAAGGACAGCATCCGTTATACCCGGCTGAAAGAAAAGTTTTACAGGCGTAAGATCACTAAGAGCATCTACCAGCTTTTCTTTAATGACGTATATAATCGTAAGAAATCTTCCGGGGAAGTAGTCAACATAGACGCAAATCCTTTTGACGAATACGCGGGCCTTACCATCAGGAAAATCGATATCCGCCAGCTGAACATGCTGGGCGAATCGGTGCACGATACCAACCGGGTAAGCAACAGGTTCCAGACCTTTGTGAGCACGAAGCTCCATCGCAACACCAGCCAGCAGGTCATAATGAAATCGATGCTGTTGTTTTCCGAAGGCGATATTGTCGATCCCGTACTGTTCAAGGATAACGAGCGTATCCTCCGCCAAAACAATGCCATACTCGATACCCGTATCATCGTGGTGCCGATTCCCGGCGATCTCAATCGCGTGGATGTCCTGGTTCTCCTGCAGGACATCTGGCCGATTATCCCTGAAGGAAGTTTCGGCGGATTCGACAGCTTCCGGCTGGGAGTGACCAATCACAATGTACGCGGCTGGACGCACTCCAATACAATATCCGTTCGCTGGCGGCAGGAAGACACCCTTCAGCAGCTCGGAATGAGGGTCATCTATACAATGCCCTATATAGGCAGGTCTTTTATTTCCGCGCAAATGGGCGTGATCTGGGAAAGGGATCTGAAGCACCAGTTTTTACGTTTTTCAAGACCTTTTTTATCGGTGGAGACAGTTCACGCCGGAGCGGTTGAAACGGGGCTGAGGGAAATAAGGGAATATAAAAAAGAAACGGACAATATACAGGAAACGATCACCTATACTTCCCGGTACGGATACTATGACCTGTGGTACGGGCGTGCTTTCCGTTTCCATACTTCCGAGGCAAACCCGAATAAAAGGCTCGTGGCGGCGGCCAGGTATTACAAGTATCGTTACCTTAAAAGGCCGGAGGTTACGGCCGACAGCAACCGGGCTTATTGGAACCAGAGCGCCTTTTTGCTGAGCTTCGGGTATTCCGACAGGAATTACTACAGGGACCTGCTGATCTTCGGTTTCGGACGTACAGAGGACGTCCCGGTAGGCAGCATGATGACATTTACCCTGGGCCGCGACATGGCTGAATTCGGAAGCAGGGGATATGGAGGCGTAAGGTTTTCAAAAGGCGGATACCTGCCGCAAAACCTGGGCTATATATACGGCCTGGTAGACGCCGGCAGCTACCTCCAGTTGAAAAAGATTCACCAGGGAGTTTTGAGCACTTATATGAACTACTTTACCCCGCTGCTGCCGGTGGGGCTCAGCCAGGTGCGCCAGTTCGTTAATTTTCGCTATACGCAGGGGTTCAAACGCGATGCGCTGGAATACATCAATCTTACCGACGAATACGGGATCAGAGGAGTATTTTCAGATCAGCTGGTAGGGAAAAAGCGCCTTAATATAGGGATAGAAACCGTGCTCTTTACCCCGGGAAGCTTCCTGGGCTTCAGGGGAGCGCATTTTGTTTTCGCGGATTTCGGGCTTATAGCTAATACAGACGGACTCTGGAAGGGGAAGCTCTACCAGGCATACGGAGCAGGCGTAAGGCTGCGTAACGAGCATCTTACCTTCAAAACCATTGAATTCAGGCTGGCTTATTATCCCAACATTCCCACACTTTCTTCCGACTGGCGTTTCCGGGTGTCGGGCATGACCACGCTGAGGCTGCAGGATTTCGATATGTCTGCTCCCGAAATCGTCCCTTTCAGGTGAGCTTACCCGCGGGCCAGCTCCCGGGAGCGGTCCCGGGCTGCAAAAATTCCTTCCTGGAGGTTGGCATCGATATCGCCTTCCCCGAAACGCCTCAGCGCGGCCTCGGTAGTACCTCCTTTGGAAGCTACTGTCTGGATCAGCTCGTCCAGGGACTTTTCGGCGTTATTGATCAGGTGGTAGGAGCCGAGCATGGTCTGCTTTACCAGCAGCGCGGACACCGAATCGTCAAACCCCATTTTTTTTCCTGCTTCGATCATAGACTTGACAAGATAGAAGAAGTAAGCCGGGCCGCTCCCGCTAAGCGCGGTGACGGCGTCGAGCATGGTTTCGTCTTCCAGGTAAACTGAACGGCCTGTTGCGTTAATCAGGTTTTCTATTTTCCTGAGCAGCGTGTTTTCCACTTCCGGGGTAGAGGTATAGGCGGTGATACCCATTCCAAGCATGGCCGGCGTGTTGGGCATAGCCCTTACAATGCGGTGGTGGTCAAGCGTGGCCCGTATACGTTCTGTTGCAATCCCGGCCATAATGGAAAGAACAACCTGGTCAGGCTTCAGCACTTCTTTCAGAGCGGATCCTACAGCTGCAAAATCCTGCGGCTTTACGGAAAGGATGACCAGGTCGTAGTCTCCCAGCTGTCTGTCAATGACGCCGGTGAATACGCCCGGCCTGAAGCTCTCCCGGAGCCCTTCCAGCCGGTCGGCGCTTTTGTCTACCAGCAGGAAGTCGGAGGTTTTGACCAGATCATATTTCAGGAAAGCATTGGCAAATGCCATGCCCATATTGCCGCAGCCGACGATTGCTATTTTCATTTGAATGATGTGATGATGTGATAATGTGATGATGTGATAATGTGAGGATTTTTCTATCAACTAATTATCACATTAACTAATCATCACATTATCACATCAATTAATTATTTTAAAAGCTCTTCCAGCTTCTTCTCAAGCGCCGCCCCCCTGAGGTTTTTGGCTATGACGCGGCCTTCCTGGTCGAGCAGGTAAGTGGCAGGGATCCCGTTGACGCCATATTGAACTGCGACATCCGAGCTCCAGTACTTAAGATCCGACCCGTGAACCCAGGTGAGGTTGTCGTCTTTGATCGCTTTTATCCAGGCATCTTTGTCCCTGTCGAGAGACACCCCGTATATCTCGAAGTTTTTATTTTTATACTGCTCGTAAAGCCTTACCACGTTGGGGTTCTCTTTACGGCATGGGCCGCACCATGATGCCCAGAAGTCCAGCAATACGTATTTGCCCCTCAGCGACGACAGCGAGACCTGCTTTCCGTCCGGGGCGTTGAGGGAAAAGTCGGGCGCGATATCGCCGACTCCGATGCCTTTGATCCGTTTGACACCCGCTATGAACGCCTGGGCGTATTTGGGTGTGGGGTTTTCCTTCTGGAGCTTATCCGCCAGCTCTTCCAGTACCGGCAGATCGGTCTGGGCATTAAGAAAATTATTGGCGGTGAATACAGCTATAAAAGAGGAGCCCATTTCAGGAAGCATGGTTTTGATCTGACCCATCAGCTCCCGTTCGGCTTTTTCAAACCTGCCCTGTATTTCGTTTATTTTTTTCTGGTCGTTTTTAAGGCTTGCTTTTTCATACTCTTCATTCCATATCGTCACCTTGCTCCTGAGATCAGCAACCAGCGCGAGTATCTTGTTGTAATACTCCATGTTGGGAGATCCGGTAACAGAGCCCGAGGTCGATACGCCGTCCTCATTCGCGTCGCGGGCATCGCCTGTCAGGGAAAGGGTTTCTCCGCCTTCGGCAAGGAAGTTGAGCCGCTGCGTGTTGCCGAGATTGATCTGGTAAACATTCCCGCCGTCAGATTCCGTCCTGGTAAACCGGAAGGAGCCTTCCTGGTCGAGCGTCGTAGAGTCCAGCACCACAGGGTTTTGCGCGGCGCCGAGCTGAAGATATACTTTGGTGCCGGGAGTGGCGTTTCTAAATTTACCGCTGATGGTAAATGGTTTGGGAGTGGGGGCTTGCTGCGCAATGCCGGCGGTCGAAAGAAGCAGGGCCAGCAGTCCGGCCAGCCATCCGGTGTATGATCCAGTCATAGCCGTCAGTTTAATTTTTTATTCAAAATCTGGTTTACAAGTTTAGGGTCTGCCGTACTTCCGGTCTTTTTCATTACTTCTCCTACAAAAAGTCCGAGCAATCCCTTCTTTCCTTTTTTAAAGGCTTCTACCTTATCGGGCATATTGCCCAATACTTCATCTATCAACGTTTCAAGTTCGCCTGTATTGCTGTTTTGAATCCAGTTATTTGACCGGGCGAGGTCACTGGGATGCTGACCCGGATTTTCAAGCAGGGCCGGGAAGAGCTTCTGGGAAGCGATCGTGTGATTGATCAGCCCGCTTTCGATGAGCTCTACAACCTGCGCCACCGTTTCGGCAGTGACCGGGAAACGGGAGATGGTCGTTCCGGAATCGTTCAGATATGAGCGAACAGGGCCCATCATCCAGTTGGAGGCAGTCTTGAAGTAAGCGGTATGGGCGCAGATGGATTCAAAATAGGCCGCCTGTTCCTTCTCGTCGCTGAGCACGGCAGCGTCATAGTCGGGCAGGCCGTACCGGCTTACCAGCTTCTCTTTTACTTCCCAGGGCAGCGCGGGCATTTTCTCCCGGATTTCGTTCAGCCATTCTTCCGAAATAATGACCGGGCTGAGATCGGGATCAGGAAAATACCGGTAGTCGTTCAGTGTTTCCTTCAGCCGCATGCCGTAGGTCCTTTCCTTGTCAACATCATACATGCGGGTTTCCTGGATAATGGCTTCTCCCCGGTCGAGCAACTCCGCCTGCCGGGCCTGCTCGTACTCGATGGCCCGCATAATATTACGGATCGAGTTCATATTCTTTATCTCCACCTTTGTGCCGTAAGCCTGTTGGCCTACAGGTCTTAACGAAATGTTGACGTCGGCCCGCAGCGAGCCTTCCTCCATGTTCCCGTCGCTGATCTCCAGGTAACGCACGATGCGCCTGATTTCGGTCAGGTAGGCGCCGGTTTCTTCGGCCGAGCGAAGATCCGGTTCTGAAACAATTTCAATAAGGGGAGTACCGGCCCGGTTGTAATCGAGCAGGGTGTCGGTATGGCTGCCGTCGTGCACCGACTTCCCGGCGTCTTCCTCCAGGTGGGCATGATGAAGCCTGACGACTTTTTCTTCCCCGCCCCGGGGCGCAATCCTGACACCGCCTCCGACGCATACGGGGGCCTTATCCTGGGTGATCTGGTAACCCTTCGGAAGATCGGGATAAAAGTAGTTTTTCCGGTCGAAAACAGTTTTCCGGCTGATAGAGCTTCCGCAGGCAAGTCCAAACCTGATACCGAGCTCGACAGCCTTCCTGTTGAGTTTGGGAAGGGTGCCCGGCAGCGCCAGGGTAAGCTTACCGATATTCGTGTTGGGTTCCGAACCGAAAAGATTGTAATCCGAAGCAAAAATTTTTGATTCGGTAAGCAGCTGGCAATGCACTTCCAGGCCTATCACTGTTTCGTATCTTTCGGATACGTCTGCAGGTCGTTTCTGAGGATCGTTTGTAAGCATATCTGCTTCAAAAATACAACAAAAACCCGTTAGGGAGGTAACTGAGTCAAAAAAGACAGAACCTTGATTACCTGCAACGCTATCAGCCTGACTTCCGGTTCAGGAAGTTAAACTTCCCGATTTGGAAGTTTAACTTCCTAAACTTCCTAAATTTGCAATTCAGTCAGGACAGTTTCATTCAATAACCTTCTTTAATATAGTGGAAATAACGCCCGAAATGCTACATAAGATCGCGCATCTTGCCCGCCTGGAAATCAAGCCGGAGGAGGAGGCAGAGCTCACCCGGGGCCTGGGGGAAGTCCTGAACTGGATGGAAGAGCTGACCGGGGTAGATACGGAAGGGGTCGAGCCTCTTACCCATATCACGGGTGAAACGAATGTATGGCGTGGAGACATCCCGAAAAACGACCTCACGCGCGAGGAAGCACTGGAGCTGGCTCCGCAACGGACAGATTTATATGTAAAGGTGCCGAAAGTGATCGAATAACCGACCCTTTATCGTTCCCTGCTAACACCTCAAGCCTGACACCCTATAGCTAACACCTCCTTTAATACAGCAGCATCAGCGTCGCTACTACGGTCAGCACAATCATAACCTGCCGGAATTGCTTCTCCGGGATTATCCTGACCAGCTTTATGCCTACGACTGCCCCTATTGCCAGGAAAGGGATGGTAGAGAGGCCCAGCAGCAGAGTGGGGATATCCAGGTTGTCCCACACCCATATCTGGAGCGGCATTTTCAGCATATTGACGATCATTACAAACCATGCGCCTGTGCTCACGAACGCGATTTTCGGCAGACGCATGGAAAGCAGGTATACGGTCACGATCGGTCCGGCGGCATTTCCGATCATGGTAGAAAAACCCACCATCAACCCAAAGAACGGTGCATAGAACTTCGAAGAAGTGACAGATTCTATATTGGTTTTTCTTTCCGACCAGAACAGCACGACGAGGCCCAGGAAAATGCAGACCGCCATCAGGATACGAAATCCTGAAGAGGGAATGTGGTTGCCTACAATGAGCGCAAGCCCGAGCCCTGCCACGGTCCACGGCAGCAGGCTGACGATGTTCCCGATCCTGAATTCCCTGCGGTAATAGACCACGGCCATCAGGTCGGCCAGGCAAAGGATGGGAAGAAGCACGCCCGTCGAGGTTTTTGCTCCGCACAGAAATGCAAGAATAGGCACCGACAAGGTACCGATACCCTGTATCCCCGTTTTGGACATCCCTATCAGGACGGCGCAGGCATAAAACAGGATATATTCCGTCTGGCCGTTGAGGAGGCCTTTCATGGTTTCGAGATGTTCCAAAGAGAGATTACGGTTTAGGTGTAAGTCAGCTATCAGCTTTCAGAAATCAGATGTCAGCCCGCTGATAGCCGGTAGCTGACGGCCGATAGCTATTTACCAGTCTTCCAGCTCGTCGCGGAGCATCCTTTCGGCGCGGCGGAGCTCGTCCAGGGTTTTGGCCTGACCCAATGCATCTGCCAGCGCCTGTCCCATTTGGTATGTTCCCAGCGCTTTTTCAGGCTGACCAAGGTCTGCGTACAGCTTGCCGGACTGGTAATAGGCCGGCAGGTAGTTAGGGTGCCATTTCAGAAGCCCCTCCAGGTAGTAGAGCGCTTTCTGCGGATCGCTGCCCAGGTATTCCATCGCAAGCGCATAGATGTTGAAAGGGTCGTTCGGGTCCTCGCGGTAGTATTCCAGGAGAAGCTCCAGTCGGTTGGGTGTCGGCATAAATAAATTGTTATGCTTGCATACTGTTAGTGTTTTTATCTTTATATTCGCAATCTATAGTTCTGGATCTTTACAATCAAATAACAGGGAAATGAAAATACTTGTTTGTATTACCAACGTACCGGACACTACCGCGAGGATTTCGTTTACGGATGGGGATACCAAGCTCAATAAGGCCGGTGTACAGTACATAATAGGGCCTTACGATGACTATGCGCTGGCAAGAGGAGTAGAGCTGAAGGAGCAGTCCGGCGGAATGCTTACCGTTCTGAATGTCGGCCCGGCAGACAGTGAGCCGCAGATCCGCAAAGCCCTGGCAATAGGGGCTGACGACGCCATAAGGGTGGATGCGGAGCCGGTCGATTCGTTTTTCGTAGCGGAGCAGATCGCGCATGTAGCCCGTCAGAACGGTTATGACCTTATATTGATGGGAAGGGAATCGATCGATTTTAACAGCGGTATCGTCCACGGGCTGGTAGGAGAGCTGCTGGGGATCCCGTCGTTTTCGCCTGTGATGAAGCTCGATATCGAAGGCGGGAAAGCCAGGTTCGCCAGGGAGATAGACGGCGGGAAGGAATATCTAGAGGCGGATCTGCCGCTGATCCTGGGCTGCCAGGAGCCGATTGCCGAATGGAAAATTCCCAATATGAGAGGGATCATGACCGCTCGTACGAAGCCGCTCCAGGTAGTGGAACCTGTTCCGACGGAAGAGCTTACCGTACTTCAGAAGTACGAGCTGCCGCCGGCCAAAGGCGCCTGCAGGATGATCCCGGCGGAAGAAGCCGAAACGCTGATCCGGCTGCTGAAAACAGAAGCGAAGGTTTTATAATCTGAAATAGCCATGTGCTATCAGAAATCAGCTATCGGCACATAAAGCGGTAGGCCGCCCGCCATCGATGAACCCTTCGACACGCTCGGGGACATGGGCTGACTGCTGAAGGCTGATAGCTTTTTACAAAAAAATACATTTGATCATGTCGGTATTAGTTTTTTTAGAAACAGATAAAGGGATTATTAAAAAGACCTCGCAGGAAGCCATTGCATACGGTGCCGCCGTAGCTTCCGCCACGGGAGGCACGGTAACTGCTCTGGCTTTGGGAGAGGGCGACGCTTCGGAGCTGGCCAAAGCAGGCCGTTTTGGTGCAGCTAAAGTATTGCACGCCGCCGATCCCAGGCTAAACCAGGAAAACAGCCTGGCCTATGCAAGCGCGCTGGTGCAGGCCGTAGGAGCGACGGGCAGCACAGTGGTGATCCTGGCCAAATCGGGTATAGGCGATGCGGTTGCGGCCCGGGCGGCAGCCCGGCTGAAGGCTGCTATTGTGTCGGGAGCTACGGAGCTGCCTGATACCGCAGGCGGCTTCAGCGTCAAAAGGAGCATTTATACGGGGAAGGCGTTTGCGACCGTAGAAATGAAGGCGCCGGTGAAGATAATCGCCATCCGTAAAAATGCTGTCGATGTACAGGCGGAAGAAGGCTCAGCAGCGGTGGAAGTGTTCAACCCGGTGTTTGGCGACAACGATTTCAAAGCCACGGTAACCGGAAGCGAAAAGGCAGGTACCCAATTATCCCTGACCGACGCCGATATAATCGTTTCGGGGGGCAGGGGAATGAAAGGACCTGAAAACTGGCAGCCTCTCATAGATCTGGCGCAGGCGTTGGGCGCTGCTACGGGCTGCTCCAAGCCTGTTTCCGACCTTGACTGGAGGCCGCATCATGAGCATATAGGACAAACGGGTATTAAAGTCGCTCCGAACCTGTACATAGCCTGTGGTATTTCAGGGGCTATTCAGCACCTGGCCGGGGTGAACGGCTCGAAATGTATCGTAGTGATCAACAAAGATCCCGAAGCGCCCTTTTTCAAAGCTGCGGATTACGGGATAGTCGGCGATGTGTTCGATGTGCTGCCCAGGCTGACAAAGGCAATAAAAGAAGGGTAGATTTTTTATACTATTCTATAATCCCGAAAGAATCCGCATCCAGGTGGGCCGGGAACCGCGTACGATAGTCTGAGAGCTCTTGCCTGGAAATGGTGACGATCGCTGTTTCGGGCGTGTTTTCCAACAGGAGTAATTCCAGGCCTGTAAAGTCAAAAACAGCGGAGCCGCCCTCGTGCGCAACGCCTGAAGAGTCGCTGCCGGTACGGTTGACGCCCGCGGTATAGCTGAGGTTTTCTATAGCTCTTGCTTTAAGCAGCGTTTTCCAGGCGTCTGCGCGTGCTGCCGGCCAGTTGGCTACGTAGATCAGCAGGTCGTAAGGATCGGCGGTGAGGTTCCTGCTCCAGACAGGAAATCTCAGGTCATAGCAGATAAGCGGGCATATCCGCCATCCTTTCCAGGTAAGCAGCAGCTTGCGGGTCCCGGCGGTATACACCTCGTGCTCTTTTCCCATACGAAAAAGGTGCCGCTTGTCGTAGTGTTCGTAGGTGCCGTCAGGAGATACGGCCATCAGGCGATTGTAATAGCTGTTTCCTTCGCGGGCTGCGAAGCTGCCGATCACCAGGGCGCCGGTAGCCAGCGCCATGTGTCTCATCCAGCGTGTGGTGACCAGGTTCAGCGGCTCGGATATTTTTTCGGGTCGCATGGAAAAACCCGTGGAGAACATCTCGGGAAGGATGATAATATCTGCTTCGTTTTTCAGCCTGTCCAGCTTTTCTTCAAGCTCAGCCAGGTTAGCCGGAATATCTTCCCAGTAGATGTCGCTTTGCACCAGGGCTAATTTCAGCAGATCCTGAGTTTCCATGCCGGGTGCGGTTATTTTTTATTATAGAACCTCATCCTGTAATCTGCATCCACGATTCCCTTTGAAATGTTGCTGAGCTTCTTCCTGATCATCTGTTTTTTCAGCGCAGGCAGGTAGTCTACAAAGAGCTTGCCTTCCAGGTGATCGTATTCGTGCTGGATGATACGCGCCGCAATCCCGGCAAACACCTCTTCGTGCACTTTCCAGTCGGTGTCCTGGTAGCGGATTTTGATCTCGGCCGGGCGGAAAACGTCTGCCCTGAGGCCGGGAATACTCAAACAGCCCTCTTCGAAGGCCCACGGATCGCCTGATTCCTCTATAATCTGCGGGTTTACAAAAACTTTCTTGAACCCGATCAGCTCCGGATTTTCCGGTTCTCCTTCGTTTTCTTCATCTTCGTCATCTGCCATCGGAGAGCCGTCGACTACGAAAATACGTATATCCAGGCCAACCTGCGGAGCGGCCAAACCTACTCCCGAAGCATTGTACATGGTTTCAAACATATTTTCGGCGATCGTCTTTATATCCACCTCGCCTTCAGCAACCGGACGGGTAACTTTTCTGAGGATAGGGTCGCCGTAAGCGATAATCGGGTAAATCATTTTAACGTATTTTGTATAATGTCAGCCTGCAAATTTCGGGATAATGTTTGAAAAAGACAGCGGGGATTAAAATAAGTTCACGCATCCATATGGTATTTGAAGGTAAAAACAGAGTATAACAATAGATACAAAACAAAATGCTTAAAAAAATGAGAAATTATTGCCTGAGCTCGATCCTGATCCTGATTTGTCTGTTTTCCTGCGGGCCTGCCGATGCCCAGAAGGGATGGATTTCACTTTTTGACGGGAAATCGCTCGACGGCTGGAAAGTAGGGGAGAACGCTTCCACCTTTTCAGTAGAAGACGGGGCCATAAAGGTCGCCGGCCCTAAAGCGCACCTGTACTATATAGGAAGCGTAAGCAATCACGTATTCAGGAATTTTGAATTCAAGGCCAGGGTTAAAACCACGAAAGGATCGAATTCGGGCATTTACTTCCATACCCAGTACCAGGAAAAAGGCTGGCCCATTCACGGGTTCGAAGTTCAGATCAACAATACCCATGGCGACTATATCAAAACGGGGAGCCTTTACGAGGTGGTCGACGTCAGGGAGGTTTTTGTAAAAGACGATGAATGGTTTACCGAGCACATTATCGTGAGAGGAAATCACGTCGTCATCAAGATCAATGACACAGTAGTCGTGGATTACACGCAGCCGGCTAATCCGCTGAGGGTAACCGAAGAAAGAAAAACGCGGGTGATCAACCCCGGGACCTTTGCCATACAGGGGCACGATCCGAAAAGCGTGGTCTACCTGAAAGATATCCAGGTGAAAATCCTGAAAGACTGAGTTACCTATCCATTGCACCCGGCCGGACGTGCGTCCGGCCGGGTGCAATGGAGCCCTCCTTCCTATTTATGCGGCCCGAAAGGTAATTTCGAGAATGTTTCGGCGGCCATTGCGTCCTTGTTAAATTTTCCCAGGCAGTTTTTTTGATACCCGCTTCCGAAATGAGGCGGCATAGCATCGAGCTCCGCAGGTGACGGTCCCCCGCTTTTAAAGAAATAGACGGTGGTCGTGCCATACTTGGTATAGGGCATCATCTGCCCGTAACGCTCCATTTCATTCCAGAGCGTATCCTCGACCGTCACCGCGTAGATACGCACGACAGGGCCTGTATTATTGGGATTCCGGTACATGGCGGTCTCTCTGAAGTTCCCGGCCAGGGTCTTCGTATTGGGCTGCGTTACCGAGTCGATGATAAAATACGCTGCCGCAGCGGCTAAGAGAATGAGCAGGATAGTCCTGGTACGCATGGTTATCTTGAATAAATTTTACCCTTTCCGACCTCTGATTTCCGATAGCTGGCCGCCTGGCTATACCTTCATACTAAGCGCGATACGCTTCCTCGAAAGGTCGACTTCGGTTACTTTTACCTTTACGACCTGCCGCAGCTTCACTACTTCGTTGGGATCTTTTACGAACTTGTCGGCCATTTGCGATACGTGCACGAGGCCGTCCTGCTTTACGCCTATATCCACAAATGCCCCGAAAGCAGTTATGTTGGTCACTATCCCTTCCAGCACCATTCCTTCCCGGAGGTCTTCGGGCTTCCTGACGCTTTCGTCGAACTCAAACGGCTTCATCTGCTCGCGCGGATCGCGGGACGGCTTTTCCAGCTCTCTGAGGATGTCATGCAGCGTAGGCAGGCCGACCTTGCCGGAGATGTAGCTTTCCGGCCTGATCCGGCTTCTCACCTGAGGGCTACGGATCAGCTCGGCAACGGTCGTGCCGCAATCCCGCGCCATAGCTTCTACAATTTCATAGCTTTCGGGGTGGACGGCGCTGTTATCCAAAGGATTTTCGGCGTTTTCGATACGGAGGAAACCCGCCGCCTGCTCGAAAGCCTTGCCGCCCAGGCGAGGTACTTTCAGGAGCTGCCCACGGGAGCTGAAAGTACCGTTTTTCGACCGGTACTCGACTATATTCTGCGCCAGCGTCGGGCCGAGGCCCGAAATATAGCGCAGCAGGTGCTTGCTTGCCGTGTTGAGGTTGACGCCGACCTGGTTGACGCACGATTCCACGGTGCTGTCCAGCGCTGACCGAAGGGCTACCTGGTTGACATCGTGCTGGTATTGGCCGACCCCTATCGATTTGGGGTCGATTTTGACCAGCTCTGCAAGGGGATCCATCAGCCTTCTGCCGATCGAGACAGCGCCGCGTACGGTAATATCATGGTCCGGGAATTCCTCCCGGGCCACATCGGAAGCGGAGTATATGGAGGCGCCCTGCTCGCTTACCAGGAAGACGTGCACGGAATCCGTTTTTTCCAGCGCGCTCAGCGTCTTCCTGACGAAATCTTCGGTTTCGCGCCCTGCCGTGCCGTTGCCTATGGCAATGGCTTCAATCCCGTATTTGTCTATCAGCGAACGCAGCGCCGCCTTCGAGATATCGGGTTTATCGAAAGGATAGATCACCGTGTCGGTTAAAAGGCTGCCCTGGGCATCCAAGACGACGGTTTTGCACCCGGTCCGGTATCCCGGGTCGATCGCGAGCACACGCTTTTGTCCCAGCGGCGGCGCGATGAGCAGCTGCCTGAGGTTTTCGGCGAAGACCCGGATGGCGTAGGCATCGGCCTTTTCCTTGGCAAGATTGCTGAATTCCGTCTCGATCGAAGGCTTCAGCAGCCGTTTGTAGCTGTCTGTAACCGCCTTTTCTATTTGTTCCCTGCATGCGGGAGAACCCCTGAGAAACAGCCTGTCAAGCGCTTCGTAAGCGCGGTTTTCATCGGACGATATATCGACGCTGAGCACGCCCTCCTCCTCGCCGCGGCGTATGGCCAGCAGCCGGTGCGACGGGATCCGGCTGAGCGGCTCCGAGAAGTCGAAATAGTCCCTGTACTTGGCGGCTTCCTCTTCTTTTTTCTTTTTGACCTTCGAGGTGATGATGGCTCCGCGCTCAAAAATATTCCTGATCTTGTTCCTGGCGTCGGGGTTTTCGCTGACCCATTCGGCTATGATATCCCTGGCGCCTTGCAAAGCGGCCGCCGTATCGGGCACGTTGTCGTTCAGGAAAGCCTTCGCCCTTTTTTCGGGCTCGGCTTCTTTACCTGAGAAAATAAACTCGGCCAGCGGCAGCAGCCCGTTTTCAGCAGCCACGGAAGCCTTGGTCTTTCTTTTGGGCCGGTAGGGCAGGTAAAGATCTTCCAGCTCCGTTAAAATGAAGGCATTGTCTATTTTCGACCGAAGCTCCGGGGTCAGTTTTCCCTGCTCCCCGATACTTTTCAGGATCGCTTCTCTTCTCTTTTCAACCTCTTTCTGCTTCTCGAAGGCTTCTTTTACTGCGTTGATCTCCACTTCATTCAATTCCCCGGTAGCTTCTTTCCGGTATCGGGCTATGAACGGGACCGTGCTTCCCTCTTCGAGGAGTTTGATAACATTACGGACTTTGGTTTCGGGAAGAGAAGTGAAGCTGGCAATCCAGGCAAAATTCATGGTTGTATTGACAAAAAAATAAATAAACTGCTGTGTTTTATCCGGCGCTTTTCCTGACTTTGGCAGACCTGAGGTTCAGGAACTCTACCAGGACCGAAAAAGCCATTGCAAAATAGATGTATCCTTTGGGGATGCTTTGCTCGAAAGCCTCGGCTGTCAGGGATACGCCTATAAGCAGCAAAAAGGCAAGCGCCAGCATTTTGACCGAGGGGTGCCGGTTGACAAAGTTACTAATACCTGAGGCAGACAACATCATTACGCAGACGGCGATGACGACGGCGGCGATCATCACTTCGATCTGATCGACCATGCCGACGGCGGTAATGACCGAGTCGAGCGAGAATACCACATCGAGGATAATGATCTGCGCGAGCACGCTCCCGAAGGTGACGGATTTCCCCCGGATATGGAGCTTATCTTCTTCTCCTTCCAGTTTATGATGGATTTCCGTAGTACTTTTATAAATCAGGAAAAGGCCGCCCAGCAGAAGTATCAGGTCCCGGCCGGATAACGTGAGGTAGTGCTGCCAGTTGGGACTGGTTATCCCGAGTACCGACGAAAAATCGATAAAAGGAGCGGTCAGGGACATTACCCATTTGATAGAAAAAAGCAATGCTACCCTTGTGATAAGCGCCAGGGCCAAACCAAGCTGCCTGGCTTTACCCTGCTGCTCTCCGGGAAGCTTGCTGCTCAGGATGGAGATAAAAACTATGTTGTCGATGCCAAGGACAATCTCAAGGACGGTCAATGTTAAAAGGGAAATCCAGATTTGCGGATCAAGTAACCATTCCATATCAGCCGGTTTTGAAGCAAAAATATGAAATCGCCATGATCTTTCAGCAGCCGTCGGTCAGCAACCGGCAATGGTTTTACCTTACTCGGCTATTTTCCTGTAGTAATAGAGCTTTACAGGCTCAGGGCTGTTCCCTTTTTCGCTGATGGTAAAATAGCCGCCCGCATTTTTGTCGAATGCGATCGCTTCGCCCTGCGGCTCGAGCGTGTAGGGGGCCAGCATGTCATGCGGCCTGCCGAGCGCGTCGGGTATCGATTCTCCCTCGCGGACTTTCCAGTAAAAGATGTTCGTATAGCTTTTGAGCAGTATCTCCCTGCCGTCGCGGGAGATGCTCCCGGAAGTAAGCATTCCATAGGGGATCGAGCTGACGAGCTCTGCGGTGTTCTTTTCACCGGTTTTCTGCGGGTAGGGTAGCCGGAAAACATGGGCCTGGGTGAGCTGTCGCTTGGTGATCAGGTACAGGTCCCGGGTATGCGGGTCGAGCAGCAGGGTTTCTACGTCATAGCTTTTACCGTCGGGGTATGCGAACGGAATGGTATCGAAATGGTCGATCTGCTCCTGGTTTTGTCCCGGTTCGGGAAACCGGTAGATGTAGTATTCAGGGAAAACTTCGTTATTGTCGCCTGTTTCGGCAATATAAACATAGTTGACATTGTCCTCAGGTCCCGGACCCGAGGCTATGTCCTCCCAATCCCTGGCAAAACCGGCAAAGGGAATTTTCTTCAGCAATTGTCCCTCGTAGCTGACCAGGTAAAGATGAGGATCATGGTCGTTATGGACCCAGACCGAGTTCTGGAAACTGATTGCATCTACAATGCCGGAGGCGTCGTTCAGCACTCCTTCCGCCAGGGAAAAGACAGTCGGCTCAGAGGTGAAAGCAGGAAGCTGCACTTCGTCAGGCTCAACATTGTCCGGCCTGCAGCATGCAACAGCGGAAATCAGAAGAAAAATGTAACCCGTCCTGGATAATTTCATAAAAACACGCTCCGGAGTGATAGGATGACTGAAAGTTAACGGTTCATGTCGTCAAACTATTACTTTTGAGAGTTGAAAGTTGAAAATTGAAAGTTGAAAGTCGGGGCCGATAACTTTCAACTCTCCATTCTCAACTCTCCATTCTCAACTCTCCATTTTCAACTCTCCATTCTCTTTTTCCGGTAAGCCCAGTAGAACACCTGCGGCAGGACGGTAAGTGAAAGCAGCATGCAGATAATAAGGCCCCCTACGATCATAATAGCCAGCGGTTTCTGGATTTCCGAGCCCATGCCGGTAGAAAGAGCGGCAGGCAGCAGTCCCATCGAGCCCATGAGCGCGATCATCACAATAGGCCTGATCCGGCTGTAGACGCCCGAGGAGATGGCCTCCGTCAGCGGCATTTTGCGCAGGTTCTGTCTCATTACCGCGATGAGGATAATGCTGTTGATCGTATTGACGCCAAACAGGATGATAAAGCCTATCCCGGCGGAGATCCCGAATATGGTATTGGTTATCCAGAGGGAGAGGAAGCCGCCTATGAATGCAAAAGGGATGGTGCTGGCGGCGATCACAGTGTCTTTCAGATTGCCGAAGTTGAAATATAACAGGAAAAGGATGAGGATCAGTACGGCCGGCACGATAACGGCAAGCTGGCCTGTCGCCCTTTCCTTACTTTCGAATTCGCCGGCCCAGACCATCCTGTTGGCCTTGGGCAGATTGACTTCCTTCTCTACCCTTGCCTTGGCATCGGCGATGGTGCTGCCAAGGTCGCGGCCTTCGATGCTGAAACCGATAGCTATGTAGCGGCTGTTGCCTTCCCGGTAAATAAAAGTAGGGCCGGTGAGATAGCCGATGGTGGAGATCTCGCGCAGCGGGACCTTTTTGCCGGTTTTGGAGGGAATGAGAATTTCGCCTATTTCCGTGTCGTTGTTCCGGTATTCTTCCATAAAGCGGAGCCTTACGTCAAAGATCTTTTCATTTTCGTAGAACTTCGTGGCAGCCCGTCCGCCGATAGCCATTTCTATGACGGCCTGGGCGTCGGCGATGTCTACCCCATAGCGGGCAAGCTTCGAGTCGTGCAGCTGGATCCGGAGCTCAGGCAAGCCTATATTCCGGTAAACATTGAGGTCTTTGATACCCGGTACGTCCTTTATCTTACCGGCCACCTGGTCGGCGTACTTTTCCAGCTCAAAGAGATTGTCGCCGAAAATCTTGATCACCAGCGAGCTTTTTACCCCGGCCACGTATTCTTCGACATTGTCCTGGATAGGCTGGCTGAACCCGAATACGATACCGGGATAGGTCTGCAGCTTTTCCCTCATCTCCTCTATGAGCGCCTCCTTGCCGATCTTCCGTTTCCATTCCTTCTCCGGGAACAGCTGGATATGGAACTCGATGTTGAAAAATCCGGTCGGATCGGTCCCGTCATTGGGACGTCCTACCTGGTTAAGCACAAATTTGACCTCCTCGAATTGCCGGAGCGTGCTTTTCATTTCGTTGGCCAGCCGGGTCGATTCCTTGATGTTGACGCTGTTGGGCAGCGTTGCCCGTACATACAGCGCGCCTTCGTTGAGCTTCGGAATAAACTCGGTCCCGTGGTTCATGAAGGCAACGGTCGTGCCGGCAAGCAATATGGCAAACCCCGCGAGGGTGACCACCTTCCGGCGGTTGCTCCATAAATACAGCCTGAACAGGTTTTTCTTGAAAAAGCGCGATATGAAGTTTTCTTTTTCGACGATGTTTCTGGTGAGCAGCACCTTACAAAGCGCCGGTACATAGGTAATGCTGAGCAGGAGAGAGCCCAGCAAGGCATAGCCCAGCGTGTAGGCCAGGGGAGAAAACATTTTTCCTTCGACTTTACGGAAGGAAAAGATGGGCAGCAGGGCCACGATCAGGATGATCTGGGCAAAAACGATATAGGATGCCACGCTGCCGGCGCTTTTCTTGATCAGCCCGGCTTTGCTCACCTTGTTGAAGCGGTCCATTCCCAGGTGGTGGGCCTTTTTCTCCATGGCCACGAAAACCGTCTCCACGATGACGAGGGTTCCCTCCAGGAGCAGCCCGAAGTCGATGGCGCCCATCGAGATCAGGTTAGCCGGAAGCCCCTGTATCCTCAGCATGGTGATCGCAAAAAGGAACGAGAGGGGGATGACCGAAGCGACGATCACTGTCGTGCGCCAGTTGAAAAGAAAGACAAACACGATGACCGAAACCAGTACGACCCCTTCCACAATATTCTTCGTGACGGTATGGACAGTGGTATTGACGAGCTCGGTCCTGTCTATAAAGGGTTCTATCTTAACGTCTTTCGGGAGAATCCGCTCGTTGAGATCGATAATTTTCTCTTTCAGCAAATGAATTACTTCCCCGGGATTTTCTCCGCGCAGCATCATGACGATGCCTTCTACCAGGTCGTCCTCATCCTGCAGCCCTACATGGCCGAGGCGGGGCTTGGCCGACACCCGCACTTCCGCTACATGCCTGACGAGTATGGGAGTGGTACCGCGGACCTCGATCAGGATATTTTCGATATCCTCGATGCTTTCCAGCAGCCCTACCCCCCTGACCACATACGCCTGGTTTCCCTTTTCGATCACGTCGCCGCCGACGTTGATATTGCTTTTTTCGACGGCTTCGAATACGTCGAGAGGGGAGAGGTCGTAATTGGCGAGCTCGGTAGGATTTATCCGGATCTCGTATATTTTTTCCTCGCCCCCGAAGCTGACCACCTCGGAGACCCCGGGCACGGCCAGGAGCTCCCGCTCGATTACCCAGTCGTGGATAGCGGCAAGCTCCGAGACAGGGCGCCTGCTTTTCAGCACATAGCGGAATATTTCGCCGGTAGCCCCGTATGGCGGCTCTATGCTGGCATCAGCGCCGTCGGGCAGGTCGATGCTCTGCATCCGGTTGGCGGCATACTGCTGCGCATAAAAATCCTCGACGTCATCTTCGAAAAGAACGGTGATGACCGAAAGCCCGAAGAGCGAGATAGAACGTACCTCGCTCTTCCTCGGGATCGTGTTCATTACCTTCATAATGGGCAGTGTTACGAACTTTTCCACCTCTTCCGCGCTTCTTCCGGGCCATTGGGTAATGATACGGGCCCTGGTGTTGGTAACGTCGGGGAAGGCTTCGATGGGCGTATGGATGTAGCTGATCACCCCTACGATGGCCAGCAGGGCCGTCAGGAAAAAAATGATAATGTAATTCTTAAGGGAAAAGGCAACGATTCCCTGAACAAGCTTTTGCATTTACTCCTTTAGTTTTGGAAGTTTTTTAGTTGTTCGAATACGAGCAGCTGATTTTTCGAGATGATGCTTTCTGTTGTGTCCGGCCCGTCTGAAAGATAGGTCGTGCCGTTATTGGAGGTCAGTATGCCGACTTTCCGGATAGCGAGCTCGCAATCGTTCTTATATACTACCACGTAGTTCTGGTTATCGTCAAAAACCAGCGAACTGGTCGGGAGGCTCAGGGCCGTCTGGTCGACCGGCTTAAAAGCATTGATGTCTACCAGCATGCCGGGCTTCAGCTTCATGCCGGTATTCGGCAGCTCTATCCTAGCCTTCAGCACCTTGGCTTCTTCGTCCATTACCGAAGAAACGGAGCTGATCTTTCCTTTAAACTGTTCGTCGGGATAGGAAAGGGTGGTAATGCTTACTTCCATCCCGGGGAATACGTCTTTGATGTTGGTGGCGTAAACGTTGGCCAGGATCCAGATCCGGCTCAGGTCCGAAATGGTGAACAGCGGCCCGCTTTCGGGCGATATCTGGGCCCCTGTCGTAACGGCTTTCTGCGTAATAATCCCGGAAACGGGCGCTTTGATCTGGAATACTCCCTTTGAAACGCTCGCGCTGTAAAGCCCCAGGTTGGCGTTGTTCCTCGACAATTCGGACTGCAGGATGTCGAGCTCGCTCTGGGCTTCGAGAAGGTCTCTCTGGGATGATACTCCGTCGGTAAACATTGCTTTTGCCGCTTTTAGCCTGTTTTCGGCGACGGCAATCCTCGATCGGAGAGAAGCCATTTCCGACTGGAGGGCGCTCAGCTCGGAGCTTTGCATTTCGGCGAGCACCTGTCCTTTCTGTACCCTGTCCCCGATAGAGAAATTGACGCCGGTCACTACTCCGCTTACCAGGCTCACGAACGAAACCACCTTATCGGGATTTGCTTCAATGGAGCCGGTGAGGTGTATGCCTTCGGTTACCTTCTCATAGGCCGGTTTTACAAAAGCGACGCGTTCCCGGAAGGCGGAGTCCAGGCAATACCTGCCGGAAGCGGAAGCCTCCGAATCAGGGCCGGGCTTTTCCCGGCAGGAGTATAGCACAGAAAAGAGAAGCAGGAAAGCAAAATGTGGCTTGAGCGGCATTATTCTGGATGTTGTAAGTGTCTGGTATTTCATAATGTAATTCACCTGGTCGGCCGCGGGCTGTTAAAGCAGATCCCGGCCTATGCAATAGTTCAGCTCCTCGACATGATCGTTGACCGATTTCCGGGCTTCCAGTATGATCTGCTTGTTTTCCAGGTAGGCGTTCATGAAGTCCAGGAATTCCAGCATGCTCATGTTCCGGTTGATAAAATTGCGGGTATGCGCCAGCAGCATTTCGTCGAGGGCGGCTTCGTAGTCGCTGTCGGTTTTTGATGCAAGCTGCAGCGCGTTGAGCAGGTTGCTGTAAGCCAGCGCTACTTCATTTTCTACCTCCGACGACTTGTATTCTGCCAGCTTCCTGCTTTGGTCGGCCTGGATCTGCGCCTGGCGGATATTGCCCTGGTTCCTGTCGAACAGGGGGAGATCCATCGTGACGCCGAAGCCGAAGAAGTTCAGCATTGTGTTACCGTTCCGGTCATAAGTGCCTTTCAGGGCCAGATCGGGAACCCGCCTGGCTTTTTCGTAGTCGATAAGCCTACTGGCGTGTGTCTCTCCGAGCTCGGCTATCCGGAGATCGGGGCGTGACAGCCTTGCCTGCTCTGCGATCTCGGCCACCGTATACCGGCGGAGGGAATCGATATTCCTGACAAAACCGGTGTCTTTAAGGCGGATGCGGGTGGCGGGCGGCAGGCGCAGCCACAGCTTAAGCTCTTTCTGGGCTTCATTATTTTGCCTGACGATCTCACTGATGTTCCTGCTGATCTCGAGCTCGAGCGCCCTGAGCCTGATCACCTCGCTCCGGGAGATGTATCCCTGGTCAGCCTGGGCCTGGTATGCTTTCATCAGCTGGCTGACTGACGCTGCCTGGCGGGCATATATTTCTTCCTTCAGCTGCAGGTACTGGAGATTGGTGAGGTTTTTTCTTAATTCAACTTTCAGGTTACGCAAAAGCTCGTCGAAGCCGAGCGCCGCTTTTCCGGCATTGACCTGCTCGAGTGCAACCAGCCTGCTTCTTTTACGGGCGGTCTGTATCAGCTGCTGTACTTCGAAGCCGAACTGCTGGTTCCTGCCGAAATTCCCGAACAGGGGAGGGACGGCTTCCTGACCGCCGGTTTGTCCTTTGGTGGCCCAGAGATTTACCTGGTCGAGCGTGAAATTGGGGTTAGGCCATAAGCGGGCTTGCTGGACGGCAGCCTCGGCTTTCGGTACCTCCAGCTTTTCGGCTATCAGAAGCAGGTTTTCTTTTAGAAAGATCGCCTCACATTCCTGCCGGCTTAGCTCCAGCGTATCCTGCGCTAAGGTTTTACCCGTACCGCAAATGACAAAAAGAACAGGTGTGAGACAAAAAAGGATGCGCATAGAAAAAATACTAAAAATCGAATGCGCAAATTTTTAAAGGACTACCTTAAAATAGGCTTAAAGACGATAAAATTTAGCTTAATAGGATTGGGACGTATTATAAGTTCTCAGAGTCGGGAAGTGCGGATATGGTGAAAAAGCACAAAAGGAGAACCATTAAGGAATTAAGAAAACCTTAATTTTCTTAATTCCTTAATGGTTAAAAAAACGCTTCTAATTGATAATTTCATTAAGAAACATCAAACAGCAGCGATACCTCAAAGTTATTGAGAGACCCTTCCGAATTACTATAGCGGATCTCCCCGCCGTGGTGCAGGATGACCTGGTAAGTGAGCACCAGGCCGAGACCGAACCCTTTCCGATGCTGGCTGTTTTTTCCTCTGAAGTATTGATGGAACAGGAATTTCCGTTCTTCCGGCGCTATGGCTTCTCCCCGGTTAAAGAAGCTCAGGGTCAGGTGTTTGGGATGGGAGCCGTTGATGCGGATCTCTACGCGGCCGTCGTCGGAGTACATAGCCGCATTGGTGAGGAGGTTAAGAAAGGCATGCCGTATCAGCATTTCGTCGACAAGGAGCGTAAGCTTTTTTTCAGTAATGCTGTCGGGGAAATAGTGCACATCGAAATGGACTTCCGGGTAGATCACGTTGAGCTCGCTGATGAGGTCGAATAGTATCTCGTCGAGCCGTACCGGCTGTTTCCTGATCTCCTGGCCGGACTCAATCTTTGAAATTTCAAGCAATACCTGGATGATCCCGCCCAGCGATTTGGCTTTTTCGGCCTGTTGGAGGATACCCGATCGCATAGTTCCCAGGTCGTGGCCGGCTGCCAGCTTTTCAAGCTCCGAAACCAGGATGGCGATGGGGGTTTTCAGCTCGTGCGAGATATGATGTACGGTATGCTTCTGGAAGGCGAAAGCTTCGCGGGTCCTCTTGAGCAGCTCATTGAAGCGTTCGGTAAGGTAGAAGATCTCGAAGGTCGTGGTGTCGGTTTTGACGGAAAAAGCGCTCCCGCTGCTCAGGTCGTAGCTATTGAGCGATTCGGCCAGGGCCCTGAGCGGCTTCGTGATCTTGTTGGACAGGTACAGGGAAATAAAAATGACCACAACCGAGATCAGGAAAAACATGCCTACAAGGACATTGCGTAAAAAACTCATTTTAGAATGCCCCAGGTTGTCGTAGGCTTTGCTGATCGCATAGTAGCCCTTGTTGTTATGCTCGGTATATACGCCTACCAGGTCGTATGCTCCCTCGCGCGTTTCGATCCATGTCCTGGAAGGCGACAGCTGGTCGATGATCTGTCTTGCATGCGCTATTTCCAGGCTGTCGAGGCTGGAGAACACCAGGTCTTTTTTGCTGTTGTAAATGAGCATTTTCTCGTCATAGAAATCGTGGATCGTCTGCTCATCCATCAGGTAGGCCAGCTCCTCGCTCATTTGCTTGTATTCTGCAAGGAGTTTGATCGTATAGGTGATTTTATCGTGCTGGTGCTGCTGGAATTCTTCCTCCCTGTTTTCGGCAAAAAGTATATAGACGACCGCAAACGCGACAGCCGTGAGCGCTATGACCGTACTCGAGAAGTTGATCAGTATCTTGTCCCTGATTTTCATAGGTCGAGATAATAGCCGTATCCGACCCTGGTACGGATGGTATTCCGGTTGAACGGCTTGTCGAGCTTGTTGCGCAGGAAATTAACATATACCTCTATTGTATTGGTATTGAAGCCTACCGCATTTCCCCATATTTCCCTGATGAGGTCGTTCTTGGAAACGATTTCGCCGGGAGTCTGCGACAGCCTGAGCAGGATCTGGTATTCCCTGGGCGTGAGCTCTATTTCCTGTCCGTTCCGCCAGACTTTTTTCTGCCGCCGGTCGATGACGATGTCCCCGGCCAGGGTCTTTTCGTCGGTTATCTCGTCCTCGCTGAACCTGCTTCTCTTCACCAGCGAGCGGATACGCAGGATGAGCTCCCTCATGAAGAAGGGCTTCGTAAGGTAATCGTCCGCCCCGCAGTCGTATCCCCTGATCTTATCTTCCAGCTCGCTGAAG
>MEDT01000057.1 GCA_001724175.1 Cytophagaceae bacterium SCN 52-12
TCGGTGGAGCCCTACCGGGGATGTCGCAACCATCCCCGGTTTGCAGTTGATTTTCTGATTTGGAAATTTATCGCATACGTTCTGGTTTTTTAAGGTTTCCGATTTGGGTTTGAAGGGCCGCATCCGCCTCCGGAGAGAAGAATGGAGCTACCGGTAATTTCATATTTTGCATTCAAAACGGCGCTGATGATCTCCATTTTACCATAGAGATTTTCAGAGGATACATCTGCCGTTACGGGGCATTCCAGCATTTTATCGTCGCTGAGCGTAATTTCAACCCCGTAGGCTTTTTCCAGCTTACCGAGGACTTCGCTCAACGGTGTTTCGTCAAAATCGAATACGCCGGGTTTCAGGTAGGCTTCCTGCCCCGGCACCATCACAGGATTTTCTACCAGCCCGGTAACGTAGTGATCCGAATCATTGAAAAAGGTAACTTTTTTATTGGGTGTCAGCACGACCCGGTTTTCACTTTGGGCGGCAGTGTCGGAATGTTTGTTTAGCCTCGACTTTTCAACCATTACCTTTCCTGTGACCACGGCCACTTCCGTTCCTCCCGTTTCGGCAATTGATCTGATGCTGAAGCTGGTGCCCAATACGCGGGTAAGCACCGCTCCGGAGTAGACAAGGAAGGGCCTTTCCGGGTCTTTGGTTACGTCAAAAAAGCCGCTTCCATCCATATAGACCGTTCGTGAATCTTTTTCGAAATGCTTTGGATAGCGTAATTTACTTCCGGGCTCAAGCCTCACCCTGCTTCCGTCCGGCAGGAAAATATCCCTGGTCGTATGGGTTGAATTGATCTCCTCCACCCAGTTTGTACCCATCATGAACGGCGCTTCGGCCGCGGGTTCAGACCGCGGAGACCAGATATCCGAAAAATAAAACGTAGTCCCAAACAAAACCAGCACGATCGCCGCCTTCCAGATCCACCCTCGCACAGGCCTGGCCGGCGAGACCGGTTGAATATTATCCCTGCCTTCTATAATCCCCGACCAGATTCTTTTCCTGATTTCGTCTTTTTCATTTTTTTCAACAGGATCCTTGTCCAGGGAATGGTACCAGACATCCATGGTCTCCTTCATTTTACCTGAAAGAGTGCCTTCCCTATACCTTTTTAATAGTTTTATAAATCCCCTTGTTAACATGACGACAGGTTATCTCCTGGTTTCTATCAGGTCGGCTCACACGGGCATTCACCGCAACTTGTTTAATTAAATGTTGGAAAGTTTATATGATAAGGATGATTTAGCCGAATTATTCTGTAAAATCTTCAAATGAAGTCCGAGCCCGCCGATGCGGGGGATATTGCTGCGGGAACTCCCTGGCGTATGCTACGTATTGACTGACAGCCAGAAAAGCAGGATCAGAAAGTCCTGCAGATATACTTTCATAGTCCGCAGGGCGTGGGTAATATGATACTCGACCGTGCGCACCGGCATATCGAGGAGGGCCGATATTTCACGCGCAGACAATTGGTCGAGGCGGTTCAGCCTGAATATTTCGCCGGTTTTCTCAGGTAGCAGGCCAAGCCCCTCATGGATGGCGGAATAAAGTTCGTTATAAGCCAGCTCCTCTTCAGGATCGAGCTTGTCCTTGTCCGTAAAACGGATCATCTGAGAAGATTCTTCGTGGTATTTCCTGGTCAAACTGGCGCGGATCACATCGACGATACGGTTCCTGGCGGCACGGAACAGGTAGGATTCAAGGCGGTCAACCATGAGGTTTTCCCGGCGCTTCCAGAGATCGATAAAAATATCCTGGACAATCTCCTCCGCCATTTCCTGGAATTCGACCTTATGCACCGTGTAATGATAAAGCTTATGCCAGTAGCGTTCATACAGCGCCTGGAATGCATGCTCGTCCCCCTGCGTCAAATGGCGCAAAAGCTCTGCATCGGTCACAAGTGTTCCATGCATATTGTCCTCTCCTGTTGTTTTTATGCAATATTCAAGATAAAATATTAAAAATACAAAGAGGATGGGAATGGGAAGACCTGTGAGCCTGATCAGTGGTCAGAACGTAGTTTAGGCGGCCGCCTAAACATTCGTATCAGGTTTTCAGGTGATTTGTCGACCAGGGATCGCAGTTCTTCAGAGTCAGCAGTAACGCTGAAATAGTCCTTGAGAATGATTTTCCCAGTCTCGATGTCTCCGCTTAGTATACACTCGATGCTTTCTTTCAGAAGGCATTCTCTAAAATCCGGATCCTGCGCCAAGCGCTCTCTTATAGTAACTTTGAAATCACGAGTCAGTGCCATATCTGTTTTCTTTTTTTCGTACCTTGTATTCTTTCCAAAGTATTTTTGCCCTTATTATATCATTTTGTTGCGTCTTCTTCGTACCTCCTCCTAATAGAATTATCAGCGTCTCATCCTCTTTGCCTAAATAAATTCTATATCCGGGTCCCCAATTAAGACGACTTTCATAAACGCCATCTCCTACACTTTTCAGTGAGGAAGTATTTCCCCGCTGAAGCTTTGACAAAGAGGTCGCTACTTTTGTTGCTGCCAAGCCGTGCAATTTATTAAACCACTCGGTAAAAGGACTTTTTTTGTTTTCGTAGAAATATTCACGAACCTCAATCATAAAGATAGCAAGTATGATACCAGAATAAAAATATAGCATGATGAAGATGTAAGATAACGTTTTAAGCCCACATTATCGTACTATTTCTTCCTTTAGGGTCAGATTCGTTTCACTGCTTATTAACTTCACAGTTCCGAAACGAGAAAAAATGCAAAAAGCCAATCTCTCCGTCATCAAAATAGGCGGCAATATCATCGATAACCCGGAAGCCAGTAAAAACTTCCTGAAAGAATTTTCCCGGCTGGACGGGAATAAGATACTGATTCACGGCGGCGGCAAGGTGGCCACGCAGACGGCCTCGCGCCTCGGCGTCCAGACGCAAATGGTAGACGGGCGGCGGATCACCGATCTGCCTATGCTCGAGATCGTCACGATGGTATATGGCGGCCTGGTCAATAAAACCCTCGTGGCGACACTGCAATCGCTGGGAACCAATGCCATCGGGCTGACGGGGGCCGATGCCGGTATTATCGAAGCGGAGAAAAGACCGGTAAAGACGGTTGACTACGGCTATGTAGGAGATATCAAAGCAGTCAACGGGCCGGTACTGGCCTCGTTTCTGAACAGCAGCCTCGTACCGGTGATAGCGCCGCTGACCTACTCGGCGGCCGGAGACCTGCTCAATACCAATGCCGACACCATGGCTTCGGCGACTGCGGTTGCCTTATCACCGCTTTTTGAGGTCTCGCTGGTTTATTGCTTTGAAAAGGATGGAGTTCTTTCCGATCCGGAAGATGATACGAGCGTGATCCCTGAGCTCGACCCTGCGATATACCAGCATTATAAAGAGACAGGAGCGATTAATAAGGGGATGATCCCCAAGCTGGATAATGCTTTCGGTGCGCTTCGCGCCGGTGTGGAAAGAGTCGTGATCTGTCATGCCAGAGATGTGGCAAAGGCCGTAGGAGGAGATAAGGGCACGCAGATTCGCTTGTGACGGTGAGCGCCGCCGTATCGCTATATCGGACGAAATGCCCGTTTAAAGATATTGCAGAACAGAATCGCAGTAAAAAACGCTATGGAATAGCCTCAAAATGTTAGCTTTGCATCCCGGAAATAACGTATAGCGCGCTTTTCCGTATAGTCAGATATACCCTCCCCAGATTGAAGTACTTTATTGCCCGGTTTCCTGAAAGCCGGGAAAGGAAATTTTTATTCTCTTAACGTTTTGAGGATCAATTATTCTTTTTTGCATCAATCCAGTAACCGACTGAATTTCAACTATTAACCGGAAATTATGAAGATCTGCTCGCTCACGTTAATCTTTTGCGGATTGCTATTACATGCTTTTCATAGCTTTGGTCAGTCCCAGCTGACCGATCTGCCGACCCTCTACCTTACAACCGACAACGGCCAGACCATAAATGACAGGGAAACCTGGGTTCCGGGCTCGCTGAAAGTCGTCGCCGGCGAGGGCACCCAGGGACTGTATGACGGAAGGATGGAAATACGGGGCAGGGGTAATTCTACCTGGCCGGCCCCTAAAAAGCCCTACCGGATCAAGTTGAATTCCAAATTCAACCTGCTGGGAATGCCCTCCAATGCGAAGAACTGGGTTTTGCTGGCCAATTATTTTGATAACACGCTCCTGCGTAACGTCATTGCGTTTGAAATCAGCAAGTTCCTGGGCTTCGAATATACATGCGCCTATCGTTTCGTAGATGTTTTTCTCAACGGGAGCTATATAGGCAACTATACGCTTACCGACCACGTGCAGGTAGAAAATAACCGCGTGGAGGTAGAGGAGCTCGATGCCTCTGATACGGAGCTTCCTGCCATTTCCGGGGGCTATTTTGTGCAGGAGGAACTATACGCAGCCGAAGAGGACGGCTATTTCCAGACTTCCCATGCAGGCAAATACGATGTTAAATACCCTGACTCGGAGGACATCAATAATCAGCAGCGGGACTACATCAGGAACTACATCAAAGATTACGAGAACCGGTTGTTTTCGGCGAATTTCCTGGATCCGGTAACAGGCTACAACCTGGTAGTCGACCGGGCCTCGCAGGTGAACTGGCAGATAGCAAATGAGCTGATCGGCAACCCGGATGCATATCTCAGCGTCTATCTCTTCAAAAAGAGGAACGATCCGAAACTTCGCTTCGGGCCGGTCTGGGACAATGATCTTTCCTTTAACAACACCGACAGGTTCGAAGATATGACGCACATGATGATGTCGGAAGTAGCGTATAACAATAGTAAAATAGTCAGGATGCTGGAAGATCCGGCCTTCCGGGAAGAGATCAAAAACAGGTGGAAGGCAGTGAGGGCCGCCGGTATCTACGAGCAGCTGGATGCCAAAATTCCGGAGCTGGCCCAGAAAATCATGCAGTCGCAGGCCATGAACTTCCAGCTGTCCAACATAACAAAGGAGCCTGTGCCGTCGCTGCCGTTTTTGTCCAGGGTAGAAAATCTTCGCACCTACCTCGCCAGGAGGGTCGCTTTGCTGGACTTCCAGCTCTGACGGGTGAAATACAGAATAACAGGTATTACAGGATAGCCCATAGTTCGCAGCGCAAACCTGTGTCTCCCGCCTCGGAGTCGGATCATTCGATCGTGACAAAGAATTTTGACGATGCGGATCTCCTCCAGGAGTGGCAGATGGAACCCGACGGATCGGGAGAAACCGACTACTACAGGATCAGGAACCGAAAGACAGGCCTGTATCTTACCCGCAATAATAATAGCGTCGTCCTCAATACCTTACAGGCCGGGCTGGCCGGCCAGCAACGCTGGAAAATAGAAAGGCTTCAGAACCAGCCTTACGTGGCGATCCTGACGCCCGAGGGCTCGCAGCGGAGAGCCCTCGCTCAGGAAGGTTCTTCCGTTACGTTAAGCACAAATCTTGACAATCTCGCCACCAGCGGATCGAGAAGATGGTTTTTCATCCCGAACAGCCCCGACGATTCTTCACTTCCGGTCAGGCTGTCTTCTTTTGAAGCCGGCCTTCGCGAAGACGGCGTGGAGCTTAACTGGAATGTGACGGAAGCTACCGGCTTTGACCGCTTTGAAGTCGAGCGTACGACTAATCCTGTAAAAACCACGGGAATAAAAATCGGGGAAGTCTTTCTAAGAGATGAGACGGAAGGGAGATATGTCTTCCGGGATCCCGACCCTGAGGCCGGGATAAACTACTACAGGCTGAAGATGATCGACAAAGACGGCTCTTTTTCTTACACGCACTATGTGAGCGCCGAATATTCGGGGATTGCCCGGTTCAACGCATATCCCATCCCCGCCCGATCGGAGCTGAACATTACGTTCAGGAGCGACGCCTACCGGGGCCCGGCTTCGGTAACGCTTCTGAGCAGCGCGGGCAACGCCGCGCTTGTCCGGGACGTAGATATATTACGGGGCGTCAATCGTATCACGCTCGGCGTCGGCAGCTTATCTCCCGGGGTATACCATCTCAAAATGAGCCTCCCGGACCAGTTTCTGCTGAAGCGGGTCGTCATCAGCGACTAAGCTGCGCGCCGGTCGCTGATCCGGTGTCGCCCGCCGGGGTCAAGCAGGAAGATCCGGGAGCGTAGAACCTTCATGCAAATCAATCTGTTAAATATGAACAGGTAAATTTTATTGACCGGATGGATTTCGAACTCATATCTGATTATAAACCCACGGGAGATCAGCCGCAGGCAATATCCCAGCTGATAGAAGGGATTACAAACGGCGAACCGCACCAGGTGCTGCTCGGGGTAACCGGCTCCGGGAAAACCTTCACGGTAGCCAATGTGATCAGGGAGGTAAAACGGCCCACACTCATCCTGAGCCATAATAAGACGCTTGCCGCGCAGCTTTACGGCGAATTCAAACAGTTCTTTCCCCATAATGCAGTCGAGTATTTCATCAGCTACTATGACTATTACCAGCCGGAAGCCTTTATCGCTTCGACCAATACCTATATCGAAAAGGACCTGGCGATCAATACGGAGATCGACAAGCTCAGGCTCTCTACCGTTTCGTCGCTGATGAGCGGCCGGAGAGATGTGATAGTCGTGGCTTCCGTGTCGTGTATCTATGGCGCGGGTAACCCTTCCGAATACAAAAAAAGCATTCTTTCGATCGGACCGGGAGAGATTGTCAGCCGGAACCAGTTTCTGTACCGGCTGGTCGAAATCCTTTACAGCCGTACGGAGGCGGATTTTTCAAGAGGCACATTCAGGGTCAAGGGCGATACGGTAGATATTTTCCCGGGTTATGCAGACTTTGCATACCGGCTTATTTTCTTCGGCGACGAAGTGGAGGAGATCCAGAGGATAGACCCCGTCAGCGGAAGGAAAATCTCTACAGAAAGCCGTATCGCGATTTTTCCCGCCAATCTCTTTGTCACCGGGAGGGACGTGCTGCTGCAGTCTGTCAGGGAAATCCAGGACGATCTCGTGCAGCAAGTCAAATACTTCACGAAGGAAGGGCGTTTTGCCGAAGCGGAGAGAGTAAAGGAGCGGACGGAATTCGACCTTGAAATGATGCGCGAGCTGGGCTATTGCTCGGGAATAGAGAACTATTCGCGGTATTTCGACCGTCGACAGCCCGGTCAGCGGCCGTTTTGCCTTCTGGACTATTTCCCGGACGACATGCTCCTGGTGGTAGACGAGAGCCACGTTACCCTGCCGCAGCTGCGTGCGATGTGGGGCGGCGACAGGTCTAGGAAAGAGGCGCTGGTCGATTACGGGTTCAGGCTGCCGAGCGCGCTGGACAACCGTCCGCTTACCTTCCAGGAGTTCGAAAGCCTGGTAGGACAGACTATTTATGTAAGCGCGACCCCCGCAGAATATGAATTGCACAAGACCGACGGCGTCATTGTCGAGCAGATTATCCGTCCGACGGGCCTGCTGGATCCGGAAATCGAAGTGAGGCCCAGCCTTAACCAGATAGACGACCTGCTGGATGAGATCCATTTCAGGATCAAGCGCCAGGAGCGCGTGCTGGTGACGACGCTGACGAAACGCATGGCCGAGGAGCTAAGCAAATACCTGGAGCGGGTCGGCGTAAAATGCCGGTACATCCATTCGGAAGTCAAAGCCCTTGACAGGGTGGAGATATTGCGGGAGCTGAGGCTGGGCGTATTCGATGTATTAGTGGGCGTAAACCTGCTTCGTGAGGGGCTCGATCTGCCTGAAGTATCGCTGGTAGCGATCATGGATGCAGACAAGGAGGGTTTTCTCCGCGATATCCGCTCGCTGATCCAGACCATAGGTCGGGCTGCCCGGAATGAAAACGGCAAGGTATTGATGTATGCCGACACGATCACCGGCTCGATGGAAAAAGCCATTGATGAGACGCGCCGGCGCCGGAGCATCCAGATTGCCTACAACACGGAGCACGGCATTACGCCCCGCACTATACTTAAGTCGAAAGAGGCGATTATGGGGCAGACGTCAGTAGCGGACGCAAAAGGCAGAAGAGCCTACGTGGAGCCGGAAAAAGTCAACGTCGCTGCCGACCCGGTAGTGGCTTATATGAGCAGGCCGCAGCTGCAGAAGCTGCTGCAGGAAACACAGCGAAAAATGGAGCAGGCGGCCAGGGAAATGGATTTCCTGGAAGCGGCGCGGTTCCGGGATGAGTACCTGCAGCTGAAGGAGAAGCTGGAAAAAGAACCGCAGGAATAGCGCTGCGTTTTTTTTGTGTATTATTGCAGCTGCTTACAAGCCCGCCTTCAGCTTATGATCAGAGTTTCCAGTCTTTTCAGGAAAAAATCCGTAGAAAAAATACTTAGTGACGCCGAAAAGGACAGCGGTTCCGGAAGCTTATTGCGTATCCTCGGTGTCCGGGACCTGGTGTCGCTGGGGGTAGCCGCTATTATCGGTGCGGGAATTTTCAGCACGATAGGGCGCGCAAGCTTTGAAGGCGGGCCGGCAGTAGCGCTTTTGTTTGTATTTACGGCAATAGCCTGCGTCTTCACCGCTTTGTGCTATGCGCAGTTTGCAAGCACCGTCCCGGTTTCCGGCAGCGCATATACCTATGCTTATGTGGCGTTCGGCGAACTGGCTGCCTGGATCATTGGCTGGGCGCTTATCCTCGAATATGCCGTTTCCAATATGGTGGTGGCGATCTCGTGGTCCGAATACTTTGTGAGCATGCTGAAGGGATTCGGGATCGGTTTCCCGGGTTGGCTGAGCATGAATCCCGGTGCTGCCTACGATGCCTGGGAGAAGGTGCAGGCATCAGGGGCAGCCTCGCTTACCGTATCGGAGAAAGCAGCTGCTGCCGCATACCAGGCCGCCCCGGATCTTGGGGGGATCAAGGTGGTGTTTGATCTTCCGGCAGGGCTGATCACGCTGCTTGTCACGTGGTTGTGCTACATCGGGATCAGGGAATCGAGGAACGCCAGCAATATCATGGTGGTGCTGAAGGTAGGCGTGGTGCTGCTGGTGATCATAGCCGGGGCTTTCTTTGTAAAGCCGGAGAACTGGTCGCCATTTGCACCCAACGGCATAAACGGGGTATTGAAAGGCGTGGCGGCGGTATTTTTCGCCTATATAGGCTTTGATTCCATCTCTACGACAGCCGAGGAATGCCGGGACCCGCAGCGGGATATGCCCAGGGCAATGATCTATACCCTTCTGATCTGTACGGTCCTCTATATCCTGATCGCGCTGGTGCTGACGGGGATGGTGAGCTACAGGGAGCTGCTTGTGGACGACCCTCTGGCGTTCGTTTTCCAGCAGGTCGGTTTTGATTTTATGGCAGGGGTCATTTCAGTCAGCGCCGTAGTGGCCATTACCAGCGCGCTGCTGGTCTACCAGCTCGGACAGCCGCGTATCTGGATGGCCATGAGCCGCGACGGGCTTCTCTGGAAGAAATTTTCGGACATACACCCCAGGTACAAGACGCCGGCTTTTGCAACGATCGTCACCGGCCTGGTAGTAGGCATCCCGGCGCTTTTTTTCGATATGGGCTTCTTTGTCGACCTCACGAGCGTAGGGACCTTTTTTGCTTTTATACTGGTTTGCTGCGGAGTGCTTTATATGGATTATTCCGGCATTTCGGAGAAATCGAGGTTTAAGGTGCCGCGCGTCAACGGGCAGTATATAATAGGCGCGGGCTTCCTGGCGGCGCTGGCGTATACGCTTGCCAGCGGATCTTTTACCGGCATTCTCGAGGAGCGTCCCCTGATGCTGGCATTCTGGCTGGCCTGGCTGATCCTGAGCGTATTGGGATACCGGTTCAGGTTTTCCCTGCTCCCTGTGCTGGGTATACTCACCAATCTTTACCTGATGACCGAGCTGGGCTCATCCAACTGGATCATCTTCCTGGTATGGCTTGTGATAGGACTGGCTATTTATTTTGCGTATGGATACAGAAAGAGCAGGCTGGCTCATTAGCTCCCGGCAAGATCACCTGCCGTCAAGGTAGCTCTCGTAGGTTTTCACCACCCGCCTGTCGGCCTCGGCCCAGTCGACCGTGTAAAATTCTTCTCTGGAAAGCCATGCCATCTGCTCGTGCTCGGTAAGGAGTATATGCTGCCCGGCAGGTAAGGAGCAAACAAAAGGGATCAGGACGATCTCGCGCCAGCCGTCGTCGCGGGAGGTGGAGGCAAGCCGGGTTTTGATCACAATCTTTACCGACAGCTCTTCCATAATTTCTCTGCTCAGCCCCTCTTCATCTGATTCTCCGCTTTCAAGTTTCCCGCCGGGGAATTCCCATTTTAACGGAAGGGAGCCCAATGCGTTTCGCTGCGCGACCAGTATCCTGCCATCTTTTTCAATAATGGCGCAGGGGACCGGTACAATCACTTTTTCTGCTACTTCAGGCACACCGTTTGGATTTTGTGCTGCAAAAGTACGCTTTCGTCACCACTTTATTACTTTTGCTCAGAAAATTTCGGGGAATTTGCCCTCAGGCGTCTGATCCGGCGGCTTCCGGGTTTGGTGGCACGGTGTCGGATTGTCCCGCATTTCAACGCGGGGTCATGATAGCCTGATATTAAATTTCTGTAGTACAATATTTGCTGAATTTCAAATTTTCAATTGATGGATATCCCTAAATCTTCGGGCAGATTACTCTCTTTGGATACCCTGCGGGGTTTCGATATGTTTTGGATTTCCGGCGGCGAAGACCTGGTCCATGTGCTGGCCAAGGTGACCGGCTGGTCGTGGGCGGTTGCGCTCGGAGTCCAGTTTTCCCACGTTGAGTGGCATGGGTTTGTGGCCTATGACCTCATTTTTCCCCTTTTCCTTTTCCTGGCCGGCGTATCGACTCCTTTTTCTATGGGAAGCAGGCTGGAGAAAGGCGCCGATCGCAGTGACTTGCTCCGGAAAGCGGTTTCAAGGGGGCTTATCCTGTTTTTTCTCGGTGTCATCTACAACAACGGCATTTTTGTTACCGAATGGGAGAAGATGAGGTATGGCAGCGTCTTGGGAAGAATAGGGCTTGCGGGCATGTTTGCCCAGATCATCTATATCTATTCGGGGACCAGGGCGCAGTGGGCCTGGTTTGTAGGCCTGCTGACAGGCTACTGGCTTTTTATGACTTTTTATCCGGTGCCGGGATGCGGGGCGGGACTGTTCACGATGGAGTGCAACCCGGCCAGCTATTGGGATAGTCTCCTTATACCGGGGCGCCTGTACAAAGGGATCCATGATCCCGAAGGGCTTGTATCGACGATCCCGGCCATATCAACGGCGCTTTTGGGTATTTTTGCAGGTAACATACTGAGAAACAAGGGGAAAAGCAGGAAACAAAAGACCGTTTACCTGGCCGCCGGCGGGATCGTCTGCCTTGTCCTGGCGGTAGCATGGGGGACTTTTTTCCCGATCAATAAAAACCTGTGGACGAGCTCATTTGTACTGATGGCCGGCGGCTGGAGCCTGTTGCTGCTTGCGCTGTTTTATTTTATAGTAGATGTGCTCGAGTGGAGAAAATGGACCTTCTTTTTCGTCGTGATCGGTATGAACAGCATTGTTATTTACCTGATCGGCGATTTCGTAGATTTCGGGTTTACCGCCAATGCATTATTCGGCGGTATTTTATCGTTTCTACCGGAGGGCGCGGCTAAATTTTGCATGGCTGCGGCCGTTTTAGCAGTAAAGTGGTGCTTTTTGTACGTACTTTACCGCAACAAATGGTTTTTGAAGGTATAATGTCGATAGCTGTAACTAATCTTACCAAAGAATACGGGAGCCAGAAAGCGGTAGATTCCATCAATTTTGAAGTAAAAACAGGGGAAATCGTAGGGTTTCTCGGGCCTAACGGCGCGGGAAAATCCACCACGATGAAAATACTTACCGGCTATGTAAAAGCTACATCCGGACATGTGGCGGTGGGCGGCTTCGATGTTTCCCTGCAGGCTATGGAGGCCCGTTCTTCCATCGGCTACCTCCCGGAGCATAACCCGCTTTACCCGGATATGTATGTAATCGAATTCCTGCAATTCGTAGGCCGTCTCTACCATTTAAAGGGCCGCTTGCTGAAAGAGAGAATTGCGGAAATGCTTCATCTCTGCGGGCTGGAAAGAGAGCAGCACAAGAAGATCGGGCAGCTTTCAAAGGGATATCGCCAGCGGGTCGGTCTTGCACAGGCTTTTATTCACCAGCCGCCCGTGCTGATACTCGATGAGCCGACGACGGGCCTCGACCCCAACCAGCTGGCGGAGATCAGGGAGCTGATCCGGACGCTCGGGAAAGACAGGACCGTGCTGTTTTCCACCCATATTATGCAGGAGGTGGAAGCTTTATGTGACAGGGTGGTGATCGTTAACAGGGGAAAGATAGTGGCTGATGATATTCTTCAGCATTTAAAGGGAAATAGTGATAGCCTGGAAGCAGTTTTTAGAAAGTTAACCACGTAGTCACGCAGAGCAAAAAAAAAGACCTTCACTGAAGGTCTTACATTATTCTCGGGCGGCCGGTAGTCCGGCTATTTCAGATAAACTTTCGGATCGCCGTAAAGCTTTGTACGCAGCTCGTTGGCTTTAAGCTCAAGCTCGGGCTTCTCTTCATATTTGAATGAAAGCTGCCGCGCGGCCGAATCAGGATGTACGCCATACACCCACTGGCTTCCCGCTCTTACATCTTTCTGGATAGCTTTATTGTATTTCTGATATTCGCACGACGACAACAGTACGATGCCTGTCAGGATAGCTGCAACAATCTTTAGGTTCATAATACTTAGGTGCTGAAATTCCAGCCGTTTAACAGAAAGGACAAAAATAGGACGCAAAAATTTGACGACCAAAAGTTGCCGGCTCTTTTGCGATAAATTTATAAGCTTTCTAATTCTGATTTCACAAATCCGATCAGGTCGGCAATATGCTTTTCGGAGAAATCAAAAGGGATGCCGGCGGCTTTATAGATATCCCCGATCGTTGCGGTATATCCCAGCCTGAGCGCGTTCAGGTATCCTTCAAGCCCTTTTGATTTGTTTTCCCGGTAGTTTTTCCACACAGCGATAGCTCCCAGCTGGGCAATCCCGTATTCGATGTAGTAGAAAGGCACCTCGTAGAGGTGCAGCTGTCTCTGCCACGCATAGCTCCTGAACCTCTCCAGCCCTGACCAGTCGGTTATATTTTCGGCAAATTCCCCGAAAATACGGTTCCAGGCCAGGCTTCTTTCCTCGTGGGAGTGGGCCGGATGCTCGTATAGCCAATGCTGGAATTTGTCGATCGTAGCCACCCACGGAAGGGTTTCTATGATCGATTCAAGGTGCTGCCGTTTAGCCCGCACAAGGTCCTGCCCGTTATCGAAAAACTCGTCCCAGTAGTCCATAGTCAGCAGCTCCATCGACATGGAGGCCAGCTCGGCTACTTCCGAAGGCGTCTGCTTGAAGCTGTTGAGAAGGAGGTCGCGTGTCACGAAAGAATGTACGGCATGGCCGCCTTCGTGCAGCAATGTGATCATGTCGCGGAGGTTCGACGTTGCATTCATAAAAATGAATGGCACCCCGATCTCGGAAAGCGGGTAGTTGTATCCTCCGGGCGCCTTGCCCTTTCTCGATTCCAGGTCGAGGTGGTTCATCGCCTTCATAATGCGCAGGCAGTCACCAAGATAAGGGTCGAGGCGGGTAAAGCAGCGGATGGTTTTGTTTAAGAGATCTTCGCCTCCTTCAAAGGGCTTCAGCGGGGCTCTCCCGTCTGTGTCGACTTTATGATCCCACGGGCGAAGCGACGCAAGCTGCAGCTTGCTCCGGCGTTCTTCCGCCATGTCGCTGAGCAGGGGCACTACCGAGCGGGAAACGGCCGTATGAAAGTCGAAACAATCCTGCGCCGTATAATCGAACCTGCCCATAGCGGCAAACATATAATCGCGGTAGTTGTCGAAACCTGCGTTTTTCCCGATCTGGTCCCTGAGGGCGATCAGTTTGTCCAGCAACTCGTCGAGTGTTTCGTGGTCCTGGTACCGTCGTTCAGCAATGGCCCTCCATGCTGTTTCCCTGGTCGCGCGGTCTGTAGATTGCAGCCGGTCGGCGGCTTTCTGAAGCGTCATTTCCTCGCCGTCGAGGGTTACGGTCATTGCTCCCGCTATGGCGCCATACTTTCTTTCCTCGGATTGGGCCTCGGTTTGGAGAGGGATATTCTCATCCCGGAAAATTTCAATCGCCTTGCGCATTCCGCGGAGCATGATACCGAACCCCTGATCGTTCAGCTCGCCCAGGAAAGGGTCGGAATTTGCTTTTTTATCCAGCTCGTTTCCGGCTGCGGCCAGGTGAGGCTGAATTTCAGATATAAAGAACTGGAGTTCCTTTATCAGCTCTTCATTGGCGGTGTCACAGGTCTGACGGATATATCGCCAGGCAAAATTTTCGGACAGGTAGGATTCCAGCTCGCTGCGATCCGCAAACCACTTCTTCAGATCTCCGGCATTTCCGATAGACCTGTTTTGAAGATCCTCGTACAGCGGCTTCAGATCTTCCCATGAAGAAAACTGAAAATCTTCTCCTATGAAGTTCCTGGCGGGTCTTGAAGGGATTTTGATAGCTTGGGTACTACTCATACTGGTAAAAACATTAAAGACTGAGAATGGCCGCCAGCGCGGTAAAAATATAGAAACCATTAGGGAATTAAGATTATTAAGGCGTACCGGAATGAAATCTTAATATCCCTTAATTTCTTAATGGTTCATAATTTAATTTTAGATCGTTTTATCTTTTATACGTCTGTCGATAAACCAAACCGGATCCCTTTTGAAGCTGCTTCCGCATAGATCGGGTCTGCCAGGTGTCCCATCCCGGAAACATCGGACATGCAATCCGTTAAAAGCGTGATCCGGGGAGTAAGCTCCGGGGCATATTTTAAAATTTGGCTGACGCTGGTAGCGACGCAGTGGGAGCGGGCTTCCCCGCAGATCAGTATCTTGTCATATTCTCCAAGCTGCGCAAGCAATTGCCTGTTCAGCTGTGTATCGGGATCGCCTCCCATCGGGACCTGTGCTTCGAATATCCCGAAATGCTCCGTAAAAGGGTTCAGTCCCTTGATCACGGTCAGGTGGTTTCGCCCTGTCGATCTGGCCCGGTCCCTGAGCGCCTTAGCCAGAACCGGCTCCAGCGCATGACCCACAGTACCCAGCACGCAATGTTCCGGCCATATGAAATGAGTGAACTGACCCTGGCTTTCGAGCCTCTCCAGGTACAGGAGCACCCATTCCTCTTCCCAGAGCGGCTTCCATCTCCCGTCCTTTACCTCGCTGAAAGTGATGGCTGTGAACGGGTCCGGGTTGCGGCCTTCCGGACTTGTCCAGAATCCGGGGTGGGAAATATCGAGCACCTGGTGTGTGTCGAGCGTTACGATAATATCATCTATGGCAGAAGATGCCGTCTGCACCAACCCGGCTATCCTTACGATATCCCGGTCGGCTCCCGGTACGAAAAGCGTTCCGGCCGGATTACAAAAATCGAACTGGGCGTCAACAATAAGTAGCAGCGTGCTGGCGGACATAGGCGATTAGGAAGCCTTAAGGCCTCCCGGAGGCTATTTTTTAAAGAGAGAGTCCACAAATTCTTCCCGGTCGAAAACCTGGAGGTCGTTCATGCCTTCTCCTACCCCGATATACTTGACGGGAATCCTGAATTCGTCAGAAATCCCGATTACTACGCCCCCTTTGGCAGTGCCGTCCAGCTTGGTAATGGCCAATGCTGTCACTTCCGTGGCCTTTGTAAATTCGCGGGCCTGGATCACCGCATTCTGTCCGGTGCTTCCGTCAAGCACCAGCAAAACTTCATGGGGAGCTTCCGGAAGGAACTTCTGCACGACTCTCCTGATCTTGGAAAGCTCGTTCATCAGGTTGACCTTGGTGTGCAGCCGTCCGGCGGTATCGATGATGATCACGTCGGCCCCGATCTCAACTCCCTTTTTTACGGCGTCGAACGCTACTGCTGAAGGATCTGTATTCATTCCGTGCTCGATCACCGGCACGTCGACTCTTTTCCCCCAGAGCTTCAGCTGCTCTACCGCCGCAGCCCGGAAAGTATCGGCGGCGCCGAGCACCACCTTTTTTCCCCGCTGCTGAAACTGGTGCGCCAGCTTGCCGATAGTAGTGGTTTTACCCACGCCGTTGACGCCTACCACCATCATGACGTAGGGCTTGGGAAGATGCGCGGTTTCAAAGCTGTTGGACACGCTGACCGACCTGTTCTCGGTAAGCAGGGCAGCTGCTTCCTCACGCAGAATGCGGTCCAGCTCATCTGTGCTGGTGTATTTATCGCGGGCTACACGCTTTTCTATGCGGTCGATAATCTTGACTGTCGTCTCTACTCCTACATCGGAAGAGATCAGGATCTCTTCCAGCTCGTCCAGCACCTCTTCGTCTACTGTCGTCTTCCCTATTACGGCACGGGAGAGCCTGCCAAAGATGCTGTCCTTGGATTTTTCAAGGCCTTTATCAAGCGTCTCCTTTTTTTCTTTCGAGAAAAAATCAAAAATACCCATGGATATCCGGTAAACCTGTTATTCAGCAGACAAGTTATCAACAAAAAAAGTCCCGGCAAAGGGACTTTTCAATAAATCGGCTAAATAAAAGATCTTTGATCAACCTTTTAACGCATCCTGAACAGCGTCCAAAGCAACGATTTCTTCTTTGAACGTATAAGCGCCTGTCTTGGGTGACTTCACGGCTCTGATCACTTTTGCATATGCCTTACCCCCTTCTTTTTTCAGGGTAGCAACTACCTTCTTTGCCATTGCGTTATATTTTTAAATTCCAGTAAAGACTATTTGATTTCCTTATGAACGGTAACTTTCCTCAGGATGGGATTGTATTTCTTGAGTTCGATCCGAGCCGGGGTATTTTTACGGTTCTTGGTAGTGATATAACGGGATGTGCCGGGCACGCCTGAAGTCTTATGTTCAGTGCATTCCAGAATTACCTGTACCCTGTTTCCTTTCTTAGCCATTGCCTTATGAGCCTTATGTAATGATTTTCAAATTCGGACTGCAAAGATAAACGCTTGTTCTGAATAAACTTACATTTTCTCCGGAATTTTATCGCGCGGATCGAAAAAATCCGGATAATCGCGTATTTGGACGATCCCGGTCCCTCCTTCCCAGGGAGAGAAGCGTATTAACGGGCTTTCCGGATCGGCGCTGGATTAAGTGTCTTTTGGTATAATGTGTGATTCGGGGGACTTTTCCCCTCCTTTGGAAGGAGGGGTGCCCGAAGGGCGGGGTGGCGCAGGTTGTAGCTATTTCATGATTTTTTATTATGTTCGTGACTCGTTTTGACAGTATTGTGCTTTTCAGTAGTATTTTTGATTTTTATCTAAGGTTAACCATTATTTTTAATTGAAATGAATTGTTTCTTCGCTTACAGGCGTCTGTTTTCATTAGGATTTCTCGTAACAGCTGCGGCCGGGTGGGCCGCCTGTTCAAGCAGCGAGACCAAAGAAGCTTACGATAAATTTTATGGTAAAGGACGTAGCGAGAGAGCTGCCGAAGCAATGATTGCCGACAGCATCAGAAGAGTAGAACGGAAGGCCGCCTGGGAAGCAGAAGCAGCTGCAGCCGCAACACCGGCGCCGGCAGCCGAAGGAGCGGTTTCCCTGACCCCGCCGGCCGAAATCGCTGCCTTGCTTGAGAAAAATACCTGCTCGGTCTGTCATAAATCCGATGAGCGGCTGGTTGGTCCGCCGTGGGTCGAGGTGGCAAAAAAGAATTACAGTACAGACGAAATCATTTCGTTGGTTTATGAGCCCAAGCCTGAGCATTGGCCGGACTATCCTCCTATGGCCCCGCTTGCGTTTGTTCCGAAAGAAGACATCGTCAAAATCGGTACCTGGATCAATTCGCTTCAATAATAAAGCCGGCTTTACGAGGCCGGAAGGCAAATGCCGGGGAAGCATCGTGTAGAAAAAGACGCATTTATTCGCGTAAAATACTTGATGTTTAGGATCGAAAGCTTACTTTTGTGAAGGTGTAAACAAAAAAGCGAAATTTCGCAAACCAAGATGAAGCTACTTTTTTCAGAGACGCTCCTACTAAATGGCAGACGGCAGTCTGCCCGATGAGAGAGGTGAGTTGATGAACGAGTATAACTACCCTTTCTCATCTTTTGGAAAGGGTTTTTTTATCGGACAGTTAATACGTTAATCTAACATATTTTCAATAGTACCCATGAGCCAAAGAGTGTACATCTTTGATACGACCCTGCGGGACGGAGAGCAAGTGCCGGGCTGTCAGCTTTCTACAGAGGAAAAGATAGTAGTAGCCAAGCAGCTCGAAAAGCTGGGAGTAGACGTAATCGAAGCAGGGTTCCCGGTCTCCAGTCCGGGCGACTTCCGCTCTGTTGTAGAAATCTCAAAGGCGGTTTCCGAGCCAACTATCTGTGCGCTTTCAAGAGCTGTTGCAGCTGATATCGAAGCGGCGGGCGACGCTTTGAAGTATGCCAGACGCGGCAGGATACACACAGGAATAGGTTCGTCCGATATCCATATACAGCATAAGTTCAATACAACGAGGGAGAAAATTATCGAGCGTGCCATAGATGCCACCAGGCTGGCCCGGAGCCTGGTCGAAGATGTGGAATTCTATTGCGAAGATGCAGGGCGGGCAGATCTTCAGTTTCTGGCCCGGCTTGTCGAAGCAGTGATAGGCGCGGGAGCTACTGTGGTCAATATCCCTGACACGACCGGCTATTGCCTCCCCGAAGAGTATGCCTCCAAGATCAGGTATATTTTTGAAAATGTGAAAAACGTGCATAAAGCTACGATCTCTATACACTGCCATAACGACCTCGGACTGGCGACTGCTAATTCCCTGGCGGGGATCCAGGAAGGAGCCAGGCAGGTGGAAGTGACGGTAAACGGGATCGGGGAAAGGGCCGGAAATACTTCGCTCGAGGAAGTTGTGATGGCATTGAATATTCACCCTGAGCTCGGGCTGCACACCGGCATCAACACACAGCTGATCTATCCGACCAGCCAGCTGGTTTCCAGGATGATGCGTATGCAGGTGCAGGCTAATAAGGCGATCGTCGGCCGGAATGCATTTGCCCACTCATCGGGCATTCACCAGGACGGATTCCTGAAGCATTCCCAGAATTACGAGATCATGAATCCGCAGGATGTGGGAGTTGAAAAATCCGATATCGTGCTCACTGCAAGAAGCGGGCGTCATGCGCTGAAGCACCGGCTGGAGCTGCTGGGCTTCGTTTACGAGCAATCGGTGCTGGACGTCCTTTACAGGCAGTTCCTGGACGTCGCCGACAACAAGAAGGAGGTCAACGACGGCGACCTGGTTGAGCTGGCCAAGGCGCTGGAACGCGCCTGACCGGCTGCTATCAGAAGCCGGCATCGGTCTGATGCGGAGCTTGCGCAGATCGCCGGAACCAGATTTGCTAAACCAGATTTATCTGTTTTTAAGAAATGGCAACCGCTTCCTTAGTGCTTATCGCGGCATTGCGCCGTACCGCCGGCAGGCTGGGCCGGGGCGCCGCCTATCAATGGGGCCACATGGGTAGCTGCAACTGCGGCAATCTTGCCCAGGAGCTCACTCAATATACCGCACCTGAAATCCATCGGAATGCAATTACATGCGGAAGAGGGGACTGGAATGAGCAGCTCAATGATTATTGTCCGTCGACAGGGCTGCAGATGGATAGCCTGATCTTCGAAATGCTGACTCACGGCGTTACCCTCGATGACCTGCGGCACCTGGAGCGTCTTTCCGACCCTCACATTTTAAATCGCCTTCCCGGAGGACACCGGCATTTGCGGCATAACAGCAGGGAAGACCTGGTGCTTTATATTACTACCTGGGCTGACTTGCTGGAAGAAGAGTGGACTGCCCGGCTTGAGTTCGGGGATATCCGCAAGGCTATCGAAAGTCCCCCGGAAAATACGATCGCTCCCGTTAAGGCCGGCTGTCCTGCCGCTTTTTAATCAGGTTGTCTGCCGCCCAGCTATTGGCTTCCTCATACTCGATAAGCAGTATAAAGAACAGCGTATGCAGCAATTGGGAGGGGATAGCACCCCAGTTTTCAATAAGGCTTGTACCGGCTATCAGCAGTATCATCAGCAACCCGCCTGCAACCGAAGCCTGCCTGGTAAAGAGGCCGGCTAAAACAAGCAGTCCTATGATAAATTCAGAGACAGCAATCAGGTAGCCGAAAGGAAGGACGACAGCGGCCGGCAGTATGGACTTTTCGAAGCTCTCGGCTGTACCTTGGGCAAACTCGCCAAGCTTGGGTAATCTTACCAGTCCGTGGCCGAAGATCGTGGCTCCGATTGCAAGACGTGTGATGAGATAGGCGTTGGTTTTCATATCAAAATACGAGATTATCGATGAGGCGTACCTTTCCCAGCCGGACGGCCACGCATAAGGCGTTGTTTCCTTCAGCCCGGAGTGTGTCTGCCGGTGTCAGCGTAGCGGTATCTGCCAGCTCAAGGTACTCTGTTCTGAAAGCCGGCAGGCGGGCAAATTCTGCCAGGGCATCTTCTATCGCCTGTTTAACCGGCGTATTCTTTTGCAGCGACATTTTGCATTCAGTGAGGATCCGGTATATTTCCGGCGCCAGCTTTCTTTCCTCTGGAGTCAGGCGGACGTTGCGTGAAGACATGGCAAGCCCGTCGGGCTCCCGTACGGTAGGACAGATCCGGAGCTCGACAGGATAGGAAAGGTTTCTTATCAGGCTTTTTATAATGGCAGTCTGCTGCAGGTCCTTCTGCCCGAAATAGGCCCGGTCGGGCTGCACAATGTTGAAGAGCTTCGCCACCACAATCCCTACGCCGTTGAAATGCCCGGGCCTGAAAGCTCCTTCCATAACCGTTTCCAGCATTCCGAAATCGATCCGGAGATCCAGCGGAGAAGGGTACATTTCCATTACCGAAGGCACAAAAAGAATGTCGCAGCCGACAGATCTCAACAGTTCGCTGTCTTTCTCCAATGTGCGCGGATAACGCTCAAGATCTTCGGGATTATTGAATTGCGCCGGATTTACGAAGATGCTGCAGACAACGACGCTATTTTCTGATTTAGCTTGTCTGACCAGCTCCAGGTGACCTTCATGCAGCGCACCCATGGTAGGTACAAATCCGAGCCTGCCGGCTTCATTCTTTAACCTCGCGGTCAGGTTCCGCACTTCCAAAGCGGTATATAGCACTTCCATGAGCTGGTACACAAATTTAGGCATATGATGCCCCAAGTTGGGCACAATAATACTACATCTTCCCTAATTCGGTTGATTAATGGCAAAAAAATGTGTATTTTTGCAAATCTTTTTATATCACTATTAGCTTAGACGCAAATGAGCAAATTACGGATTCTGTATGTAGCAAGCGAAATCAACCCTTTTCTCCAAGTTAGTGATGTTGCGGATTATGTACGAAAGTTGCCTCAGGCCATGCAGGAGTTTGGCGCTGAAATTCGCATTCTCGTACCACGTTTCGGGCTCATTAACGAGAGAAAAAATCGTTTGCACGAGGTAGTTCGTTTGTCTGGCATCAACATTTCTGTTGGAGATGAGGAAAAGCCGCTGGTTATTAAAGTTGCCTCAATTCCCAATGCTAAGCTCCAGGTCTATTTTATCGACAATGAAGATTACTTCCAGAGGAAATCGGTGTTTTTCGATAAGGAAGATAATTTCTACGACGATAACGACGAGCGTTCGATCTTCTTCTGCAAGGGTGTGCTGGAAACCGTCAAGAAATTGGGTTGGGCGCCGGATATCGTTCATTGCAACGACTGGATGACTGCGCTGATCCCGTTGTACCTGAAAACAACCTATCGCAACGATCCGATGTTTAAAGACACCAAAAGCGTTTTCACCGTTTATGACAATGCGTTTAACTACAAGTTTGACAACGACATTGTGAGCAAGGCCAAAGCGATGGATGTCAGCGATGAGGCTTTGTCTCACCTGAGATCGGCCGACTTTGAAGGCTTTGTCAAAATCGGGTGCGCATATTCCGATGCTGTGATCAAAGCCGGCGATAATATGAGCGACAGCCTGCATGAAATAGTAAATGAAATTCCGAAGCCGGTATGCCTAAACGAGGAGGAAGAGAATATTTCCGAAGCGTATTACAACCTTTACAGCAATCTCGTCAGCTAGAGTTACCTGATACCGGATTATGATAATGAAGGGGGGAATGATTCTCCCCTTTTTTTATTTTGATAATTTTCCAATAATATCCTGTTTATATCCAGTTCGGATATTTGGTATTATGGAAACATCAAAAAGATTCAGGACTATCGTCATATCCGACATTCATCTGGGTACTTCGGGTTCAAAAGTAAAAGAAGTTACGCTCTTTTTAAAGGAGTATTCCTGTGAAAAGCTGATCCTGAACGGCGATATCATAGACGGGTGGCAGCTGAAGAAGTTCGGGGAATGGAAGCGCAGGCATACCCTCTTTTTCAAGGCCATCATGAAAATGATGGCCAGGCATAACACTTCCGTCATCTATCTGCGCGGCAATCACGATGATTTCCTCGACCAGATCCTTCCGCTCAAGCTGGGGAAAAATTTCAGTATCAGGAAAGATTATGTGCTGAAATCCGGCGGGAAAAAATATTATGTAACGCACGGCGACGTATTCGATTCGGTGATCTCCGAGATGAAATGGCTTGCCTATATCGGCGACATAGGATACACCTTTCTTCTTTGGGTCAACAAGGTTTACAACCGGTATCGTGTCTGGCGGGGACTTTCTTATTATTCACTTTCCCGGAAGATAAAAAGCCGGGTGAAAAGAGCGGTAAGCTATATTTCCGATTTCGAAAGCAAGCTAACCGAGCTGGCCCGTGCCCGGGAATGCGACGGCGTAATATGCGGGCACATCCATTATCCTTCTATCCGCGACATAGACGGCATTACCTACATGAATTCCGGCGATTGGGTAGAATCGCTGAGCGCGCTGGTAGAAGATCACAACGGGAACTGGGGGCTGCTTTATTTTAGCCAGACCGAATCGGCGGAGACCCGCAAGGCGCCCGAGCCTTTCGATAATCTCTTCGAAGGCAGGGAGGAAAAAATTACGGCTTTTACAAGGATTTACCGCTTATCTGCCAACCGTTTCTTCTCGTGAAATTCCTTTTCCTCGTACAGGGTGAAGGGAACGGGCATCTCACCCAGGCGGTTTCTCTTTTCCAGATGCTCCGGGCGGAAGGGCATGAGGTGGTTGCCGCGCTGATCGGCTCTTCAGCAGGGAACCGGAAGCCTGATTTTTTCTGCAGGTCGGTTACCTGTCCCGTCTATACCTATAAAAGCGCCGGCCTTTCCTATTCGCGAAGCGGGAAGCTGGGGCCCGGGGCGACACTTGCCGGCCTGGTCAGGGCCGTTCCCGACATATCCGCATCGCTCCGGTACATTGACTCGGTAGTGAAATCTACAGAACCGGACCTGATTGTGAACTTCTACGAGATCTGCGGCGGGCTGTACAATTTCTTTTTCAGGAACGCAATTCCGGTCAGCTGTATCGCACATCAATATCTTTTTTTACACCCTGATTTCCGGTTTCCGGGAAGAAAGATACTCCAGCGCTGTGCCCTGACCCTTCTGAGCAGGGTGACCGCATGGGGCGCGCGCGACGTATATGCGCTGTCATTTACCGATTCGTATGCGCCCGGTTCGCGGGTCAGGGTGGTCCCGCCCCTGCTTCGGCGCGAGGTGACGGAAGGCCTTGCTTCCCGGGGAGACCATGTGCTCGTTTATCTCACCCAGCCGCTTCTCCGCAGGCAGATAGAGAAATGGCACCGGAGGAACCCGACGGTAAAGCTGCACTGCTTCTGCAACAATCCTTACCAGAAAACAGGTTTTGTCGCTGACGATACGCTGACTTTTCACCCGACTGACACCCGGACTTTCATAGAGCTGCTGCGGACCTGCCGGGCGCTGGTCACCACTGCGGGATTCGAATCCGTATGCGAGGCCATGCTGCTGGGCAAGCCGGTGATGATGGTCCCGGTTCCGAATCATTTTGAGCAGGAATGCAACGCCCTGGACGCATCGCTGAATCAAATCGGGACGGTCAGCAAAAATTTTGATCTCGACCGCCTCTTCGAATATCTTCCCCGCCATGAGTCCCGGGCCGCGATCGCCCGCGAATGGCTGGACCAGGCGCCCCGGCTGCTCCTTTCCTCCCTGACTTCTTCCATTGCTGCCGGGCAAGCCGAAAAATTACCCGCCGGCGTATAAGACCGGCCAGGGGATGCCTGCAAAATTCTTCCCGGCTTCCAACCTTTCTGTTTGAAGGGGTATCTTAGTACCAGAATCCCTGAATCGACTTAACACATATCAGTTCTTTTAGAATAAAGGGAAATGGCTAAATTGTGTTATACGATGAAATTAGAACAGAAAGAAGCACCCCTTTCTAAAGGATGACATTTGATGAAAAAGAGCTGATAAACGGCTGTCAGGCGCAGGACAGAGCTGCCCAGAAACGTCTGTACGATGTTTTTGGCGGAAAGATGTATGCGATTTCGCTGCGGTATACAAAAAACAGGGATGATGCCCAGGATATATTGCAGGACGCGTTTATCAAAGTTTATGAGCACATACATTCCTTCAGGGGGGAGTCGCCTCTGGAGTTCTGGATTCGCTCGATTGTTGTCAATACAGCCCTTAAACATTTAAAAAAGCAAAAAAACATGGTAGACCTCGACGAGGTTTACCGGACCGATAAAGATATAGAAAACGCAGAGCAGTCTCTGGCGGGCTTTCAATGGCAGCAGCTGATGGAATTTATCCGGGAGCTGCCGGCCGGGTGCCAGACGGTATTTAACCTTTTTGCCATTGAAGGGTACAAGCACCAGGAGATTGCGGAGATGCTGAATATTTCAGAAGGGACCTCAAAGTCCCAGTTTGCAAGAGCCCGAACCTTGTTACAGCAAAAACTGAACAAAGAACACCGATTCGACAATGAATCAATCAAAAGACAATCTTAACGAAGAGTGGCGGAAAGTCTTCGATAAGGCATCGGAGACACCTCCGCCCGACATCTGGGAAGGAATAGAGCGACGCCTCGACGAGCGGAACCGGGTGCCGCTGGCCATGCCCTGGTGGAAAAAAACACAAGCCTGGGTGGCTGCCGCTTCCGTGCTGCTCGCTTTGGGAGCAGGAGCTGTTCTGTTCATGATGAACAAAGGAGGCGATGCCGGGCCAGAATTCCGTGAGCAGGTCATCGCTTCAGAGCATATCGAAACGGAAGCCGGAGCACAGGATGCTCCCGAAGGACCGGCCGTTGCCGCCCGGGAGCCGGGAACGCCGGAAAAAGTACAGGGAGAAAGAGCGCCGGCCGTAAGCCGGTCTGAGAAACAGGACAAAATCCGTAAGGGTTATCCGGAGCAGGATGCAGTGCTTTTGGCTAAGAGTGAGCCGCAGGCAGTGAAAAGAGACCTGCATGCGGAAAAACCTGCCGAAAGCAGCCCGGCTGTCCGCGGTGAAGCTGAAGAATCGCTGCTGGCGCTTGACTTTATCGCACCTCCCGAGCCCCGGGAAATCGATACTTACTGGCAGACACGTTATGTGTTTTTCAATCCCTATGCCGGTAAGCTGGTCGAAGAGCAGCCGGCAAAGCCGGAACCCGGCCCGCTGTGGGCAGGCCTCAGTTTGATGCCGGGCGGCTTCAACCCGAATATGCAGTTTTCTCACGAGTCTGTTTACCAGATGAATAATGTGGTCAGCACCGGGTATACGGCTCCCGGAAACCAGTTTTCAAATATAGTAGGCCTTAATAGCAACCGGGCCACTACCGACAACCGCGATCAGCCGAAAATTTCGTTCCAGGGAGCAGCCCAGGTAGGATTCAAGCTGTCAAAAAGGTGGTCGATCGAGTCGGGAGTAGCATTCCTGCAGGGAAACTCCACTTCCCGTTCGCCCGGTTTTTTTATGGACAGGACTACGCACGAGAGCGCAGACCTGCTGTCCAACGCGATGGCGTCGGGGAATGCCAACTATTCGGATGCAACAGTCCACAGGCTGCAGCTGAATTCGTCGGATGCGGGTTCGTCAGCGGTATATATCCCTATGGATAAAAATATGCGCAATTCCTATAGCTATCTCCAGGTGCCGGCTTATGCAGGCTATACATTCAGGCCGGAAAAGCAGCTGAGCTATACGCTCCTGGGAGGCGGAATCACCAACTTTTTCCTGAAGAACAACCTGGAAACTGCCTCAGGGTATACGCTGGAAACGACGCGGGAAAACAATGTATACAATGAGCTCAACTTCTCGGCAGCAGCCGGGATGCGGCTGAATTATCGCCTGAGCGGAGCGTGGAATACCAGCCTGACTGCGAATTACCAGTATTCGCTGATGAATAGCTTTAAATCGAACCGGTTCCTTACTTCCCGGCCGCAGGTCTACGGGGTATCATGGGGAGTAAGATATACATTTCAAAAATAGACAGCTATGAAAACCTTATCATGTCTTTCAATCGCGATCGCCTTGCTGATCATTTTCCCGGTAGGCTGCTCGCAGGATAAAACTCCCGTACCGGTCGAAGGCAAGCCCGTCAACCTGTCACCGAGAGTGGCGGCGCAGACGTCAGATTTCGCTTTCGACCTGCTCAGGAACCTGGATGGAACCGAGCCGGCCGGCGACAATATCTTCGTCTCGCCGTTAAGCCTTCATATAGCGCTGGGCATGCTGCTCAACGGCGCTGAGGCCGAAACCCGCGAAGGTATTATCAAAACCCTGAAAGCCGACGAATCATCGGTAGAGGAGCTGAATAACGCTTACCGGACGCTGTTGAAGGAGTTGCCTGAAGCCGACAGCAAGGTTAACTTAAGCATAGCGAATTCCGTATGGTATCTCCAGGGGTTTTCTGTGCGGCAGAACTTTCAGCAGGTGTTGTCAGAAATTTTCGATGCACAGCTCTACGGAGAGCCTTTCGATATGCAAACCGTCGAAAAAATCAACCGGTGGGCAAGCGACCATACCAATGGAAAAATCAAGCAGGTGATCAATGAGATCAGCGGCGACGCGATAATGTTCCTGATGAACGCGCTCTATTTTAAAGGCGACTGGAAATACACCTTCGATAAGAAGCAAACGCAGGACTGGAATTTTCAGCTGGCAAACGGTTCGGATAAGAAAGTAAAGATGATGTTCGTGGAAAGTGATCTCCGTTCTTATACAGGCAGTGATTTCACTGCTGTAGAGCTTCCTTATTCCTCCGGGCAGTTTAACCTGACGCTGTTTGTGCCGGCGGCGGGGAAAGACCTGAACGCTATTTTACAGGATTTCGATGCCTCGAAATGGGACGCGATACAATCGGGAATGTCCGTAAGCGGACTAAAAGTGGGGCTGCCTAAATTCACATTGGATTATGAGATCAAGCTGAACGATATTTTATCGCGGATGGGGATGTCGAGAGCGTTCAGTTCGTCGGCGCAGTTCGGAGCGATCAGCGACGCTGCCCTGCAGGTCGGGTTTGTCAAGCAGAACACTTTCCTGGGTATAGATGAGGAGGGAACGGAGGCTGCCGCCGTCACAACGATAGGAATGGTGCTTACTTCTGCCGGCCCGGGTACTCCCAGGACCGTCATCGCCGACCGGCCGTTCTTTTTCGTAATAAGCGAGAAGACTTCCAATACCGTCCTGTTTACGGGAAGGATCATGAACCCCTAGTGTTTATCACGTATAGCGAAGCGTTGAGTTAAATTTTTTCAGCCTGCTTCCAACCTTCTTCGGGCTTTTGGAATCCTGTTAATAAACGAGGACATAAAAACGGCCTGTAAACGGCTTTCCCGGCTGGTGAAAAAGTCCGAAGCCGTTTCCGGCAGGGCGCAATGATATTAAAGATTAAAGTATAGGTATAGCCTGTACTTGCGGGGTGCGGGATCGTCCGGAGGCCAAGATGCTTCCGGTCGATTTTTTTAAAATAGTCTTCATTCAAACCTGTAAGCTAATGAAACCAGGACGTTTACTACTCATTCTCTCTGCGTTGCCTTTTCTGGCAGGCGGTTGTACAGACAGATGTGAAAAGACCCAGATCGTGAGGCAGATCAGGCCCGTGACCCTGTCTGCCGCAGAAGTGCGTTCGAAAGTGAAAATTCAGGCGCCGGCTGACCTCGAGCAGCCCGGAAAGATCTATATCAAAGATCAGTACCTTTTTATCAACGAGATCAAAAAGGGGATTCATATCATCGACAACAGCAATCCTTCAAATCCCCGGCATGTTTCGTTTATCAGCATTCCCGGCAACGGCGACATGGCAGTCAAAGACCATATCCTTTATGCGGACAGCTATATGGACCTGGTTGCGATAGACATCTCGAACCCGGAGCAGGCTCACGAAGCCGGAAGAAAACAGAATGCCTTTACCAGTGGGGTGTTTGACGGATTAGGATGGAGCTACGACGCCGGGACAGGCACTATCTCCGACCAGGAAATGTATTTTCTGGAAGAAACATTCGAAACCAATTGTGAGGGAGTGGTCCCTAACCCGGGGTACTGGTGGTGGGGAGGTATCTACGCATTCTATGGCACGGCGTATCTGAGCTCCAGTATTACGGGCTCATCATCTTCCTCTTATTCCGGAAGTACGGCGCAGTCGGCGGGTGCGGGTACCGGCGGATCGATGGCCCGTTTTACCTTGTACGATGACTACCTGTACACGGTAGACCAGAGAAAGCTCCAACTGTTTGATGTTTCCAGCCTGACATCTCCGGCGTTTGTCAAGGATATTGATTTGGGCTGGGGTGTGGAAACGATATTCCCCTACAGGGATAAGCTTTTTATAGGGACCAGTACAGGCATGCATATTTTTGACAACAGCACTCCTTCAGAGCCGAAGCACCTGTCTGAATTCCGGCATATACGCGCATGCGATCCGGTGGTAGTTCACGAAGACGTTGCATATGTAACGCTGCGCTCCGGGAACGTATGCGGAGGGAGTGTAAACAGGCTGGAGGTGGTGGATATATCCAACCTTGCCAATCCGCAATTGGTAAAAGCCTACGAGATGCAGAATCCGGCAGGCCTGAGCATTAATTACCCGACTCTTTTCGTCTGCGAGGGGGAATACGGCTTAAAGGGATTCGATGTTTCCGACAAATTTGCCGTGGACAAAAATATGCTTTTCCACGAAAAAGGAATGGAAGCCTATGACATCATCTCTATGGACGACAACGTGATGATGATAGGCAAAGACGGTTTGTACCAGTATAATGCTTCTGATCCGAAAAACCTCCGGAAGCTGAGCCATATCCCGGTAAGGGCGCCGGCAGTAATCACCGAAAAAAAGGAATAGCAAGATGAGGACTCTTATTCTCGGCCTGGTGCTTTGCTGCTTTTCCGGGGCGCAGCTGTCTGCACAGGGTTTCCTGGAAGGAAGGCCATTCACTAACCATACGGAAGTAGGCGGATTGTTCGGCAATGTCGAATATGTTACCAACCCGTACGGGACCCCCAAAACTTATGGGCGCCAGAACAAAACGAATCTTACCATTCAGACCTTTAACGGCCTGATGCTTACTTCCAGGCTGGCAGGAGGGGTTACGCTGGGGGTCGACTGGTTCAACGACGCGCTTATCAACCCGATCGCGCTGGGCGCGCGGTACGACCTTATTTCGCGCTACAACGCACGGCTGTTCGGCACCCTGGATGCAGGATACGGCTTTACATGGTTTTATAAAAACCTGAATGGCAACAAGCTGAACGGCGGATTAATGCTCAACCCGGGGATAGGATGGCGGTTGGGAAAGCCCGGAAATGCCGGGTTTACCATCGCGATTACGTACAAAAGACAGGAAGCCATTATGAAAATGCCTGTCGACAGGGCCATACTCAGGCAGGAGGAGGCGCGTCAGTACAACCGGCTGGCGGTCAGGGTGGGGATCGTTTTCTAGCAGTTGTTCCGCTTTTAATTTACTTCGGGATATTCCTCCGTACCTGGTCGAAAAGTATCGCGGGGAAAAAACGCTTGAGATAAATGGCTGCGACTTCTTTCAGCCCGCCTATATAGATTTCTTTCTTATCTTTCCTGACAGCGGTCAGTATCCTTTCGGCACACTCCTCGGGAGCCAGTCCCGAAGCCTGGTTGGCGTCCATTTTCCCGTATTTTTCACCCGATTCGTTCAGGGCATTCAGAGAAACGTTGGTACGGATATAGCCCGGGCACGCGGTCGTAACTTTAATATGGTCATTAAAGTACTCGGCCCTTAAAGAGTCAAAGAAACCGTGGAGCGCATGCTTGGATGCGCAGTACCCCGAGCGCATGATCGTGCCGACCTTGCCGGTAACGCTGCTGATCACGATAAAATGCCCCGCCTGGCGGTTAAGCATAAAAGGCAGCACCGCCTTTGTGATCGCTACCGTGCTGAAGAAATTGATATCCATCATCCTCCGGTAGACGCTGAAACCGGTATTGTTGATATAGGAACGCTGACTGACGCCGGCGTTATGTACCACGATATCTATCTGGCCGAATTTGCCGAGCACCCTGGAAGTAAGTTCGGAAGCTTTGTCGAACTCGGTCACATCTGCGGGGAGAACCAGGCTGTGATCATCGGACAGCCCCGCCTCATTGCGGACCCTTTCCAGCTCTCCGGCCCTGCGCGCAGTCAGCACAACCCGGGCGCCTTCCCTTGCAAATGCTTTCACCAGCGCCTCTCCGATTCCGGCCGATGCGCCGGTGACCCAAACTACCTTTCCTTTGTAAAATTCGTGAGACATATTGTTATTGTGGTTCATTAAACATTATATCCGGCGGTCAAAATTGAAAATTTTATACCGGGTTTCATAAATTTTGACGGGCTATTTGAAATCATGCTAAATGATGCCCTGCCGGGCGAACAGAAGCGCCTGACTAATGTGTGGTAAATCAAAGAGTAGTAACTTTGGTACCTGAATTCCTGGCCAATACCTACATGGATCGTATTCTGTATTTAAATTTCAATAAGCTTAATAGTCAGCTGGAAGGAGAGCTGTTTTACGACGATTCCGTCCTGCATAAGACGCAAAGGCATTTGTATGCCACCGACGCATCTGTTTACCAGGAGCTGCCCGTTGCGGTAGCAATCCCCAGGACGACCGAAGATCTGCGGCTGCTGGTCACCTTTGCGGAAAAGAACAAGCTTTCCCTTATTCCGAGAACCGCAGGCACTTCGCTGGCCGGGCAGGTCGTCGGCAGCGGGATCGTAGTAGATGTTTCCAGGTATTTTGGCCGGATCATTGAAATCAACGCGGAGGAGAAGTGGGTCCGGGTGCAGCCCGGCGTCATCCGCGACGACCTGAACAAGCACCTTGCCCCCTACGGGCTCCTGTTCGGGCCTGAGACGTCGACGGCTTCCAGGGCAATGATCGGAGGGATGATCGGGAATAACTCCTGCGGCCTGCATTCCATTACCTGGGGGGCGACGAGAGATCACCTGCTGGAGGTGAAGGCCATCCTGGGTGACGGGAAAGAAGTGCTTTTCAATAACCTGTCGCAGGCGGAGTTCCTTTCCAAAGTATCGGGTGAGGGGGTGTCCGGAAAGAGGGAGCAGGCCATATATGCCGGTATGTGGGGTATTATTTCCAACCCGGTAGATGAAGAGCTCGTCAAAAAGCATTTCCCCAAAGCGTCTATAAGACGCAGGAACTCCGGCTATGCCCTTGATGAATTGTTCGGAACGGGCAACGACGATATTAATCTTTGCAAGCTGATAGCGGGCTCCGAGGGAACTCTGTGCCTGGTAACGGAAGCTAAAATCTCGCTGGTCGATGTTCCGCCGGCTGTCGTGGGAGTGGTATGCGTGCACACCTCCACGCTCCTGGAGTCGTTGTATGCGAATAGGGTTGCGATGCGCCACCATCCCAAGGCTTCGGAGCTGGTCGACAAGTACATCATGGACTTTACCAAAGACCACCGGGAATATTCGAAGAACCGCTTTTTTGTCTCCGGCGATCCGGAAGCACTGCTGATAGTCGAGTTCTGGGGAGAAAGCGAGGCGGAAGTTGCGGTAAAGGCCGCCGCGCTGGTTACCGATCTGAAGGCCGAAAATCTCGGCTATGCCTGGCCGCTTCTATTCGGAGATGACGCCAATAAAGCCTGGGACATCCGGAAGGCGGGTCTGGGGCTCATCAGGAACCTCCCGGGAGACACCCAGCCTGTAAATCTTATCGAGGACTGTGCGGTGGATGTAGACGATCTGCCGGAATACATCGCCGAGCTGGATCAGCTGCTGAAAGGTAAAGGGCTTCATGCCTCTTACTATGCGCATGCCGGCGCCGGGGAGCTGCACGTCGAACCGATGATCAACCTGAAAACCAGCGAAGGCAAGGCCATGTTCCGCGAAGTGCTCGCGGATACGGCGGCGCTTGTAAAAAAATACAATGGCGTGCTTTCAGGAGAGCATGGCGACGGACGCCTCCGGGGAGAGTTTATCGCGTTTATGATGGGGCCGGAGGTGTATGAGCTGTTCCGGCAGGTAAAGAAGATCTGGGATCCCGACGGCGTATTCAACAAAGGTAAGATCGTAGATTCGCCGCCCATGAACGAGTTCCTGCGCTACGAGCAGGACAAGCCCAATCCGAAGATTGAGACCGTCTTCGATTTTTCCGGGCAGGAGAGCATCCTGAGGCTCGCCGAAAAATGCAGCGGCTCTGCCGACTGCCGGAAAACGGAGCTGACCGGCGGAACCATGTGCCCGAGCTTTATGGCTACCCGGAATGAAAAAGACACTACCCGTGCCAGGGCCAACATGCTGCGCAAATTTTATACCGGGGCGCCGCGAAGCACGCCTGCCGAAGACCTGGTTTCGGAAGAGATGGTGAAGGAAGTGCTGGATTTATGCCTTTCATGCAAAGGCTGCAAATCGGAATGTCCCTCGAGCGTGGACGTGGGCAAGATGAAAGCAGAGTTTACGCAGCAGTATTACGGCAGGCATAGCGCGCCGCTCCGGTCGAAGCTCATTGCCAATTTCACGGGCGAGATGAAGCTGGCATCCGTTTTTCCCTGGGCATATAATTTTATTTTTAAAACTCCGGCTTTAAGGAAGATCGCCAATAAAGTGGTAGGATTTCACCCGGAACGGACGATGCCGCTTCTTCACAGCACCACTTTGCGGGGTTGGTGGAACAGGCATAAGCGCTCCGGTCCGGAGCCCGGACCATCGCCTCAGAAAGGGAAAGTCCACCTATTCTGTGATGAGTTTACCAATTACAATGACGTGGAGGCCGGGAAAAAGGCGATTTTGCTGCTTGAGAGGCTTGGCTACGAGGTGATCGTACCGGAACATAGCGAGTCGGGCCGTTCCCATCTTTCCAAAGGATTCGTAAAAGAAGCCCGTAGCCTGGCTATCAAAAATGTCGGCGTCCTTGCCGGCCTTGTGTCGGAAGAGGCCCCGCTGATCGGTATCGAGCCCTCGGCCATACTCTCCTTTCGGGATGAATACCCGGAGCTGGTACCTGAAGCGCTCAGGGAAACGGCCAGGGCATTAGGGAAAAATACATTGCTGTTCGAGGAATTTGTTGCCCGGGAGCTCGACGCAAAAAGGATATCGCCCGATTCTTTCACCAGGGAGGAGCGACTTGTGAAAATTCACGGGCATTGCCATCAGAAGGCGCTGTCTTCGCTGGTTGCTTCAAAGAAAACGCTTTCCCTGCCTGCAAATTACAAGGTACAGCTCATCCCGTCGGGCTGCTGCGGGATGGCCGGATCTTTCGGCTACGAAGAGGAGCATTATGAAATATCGATGAAAGTAGGAGAGCTGGTATTGTTTCCGACGGTGAGGAGCCAGCCGCAGGAAGTAATCATTGCCGCCGCCGGTACCAGCTGCCGCCACCAGATCAAAGACGGGACCGGGCGTATAGCCAGGCATCCCGCGGAAATATTGTGGGAAGCGCTGTTGCCGTAATTTTAAAATTACGTTCTTTTACGGGGAAAATTGATCATTGATGTCATCCGAAACCACCGACATAGAATTGTTGGCGCTCCTCCGAACGGGGGACCATGATGCTTTTACCCGGATCTATCAGCGATATTGGGAATCATTGTACCGGTCCGGCTATGCGATCCTGCAGGACGCAGACGTATGCGATGATATTGTTCAGGATATCTTCGTGTGGTTATGGAACAACCGCGAGAAGCACATCACAGATCATCTGGCACCTTATCTTCATGCCGCCGTCCGTTATAAGGTTGCCAACGTTATCCGCCATGGCAAAATCCGTTCGGAATACGTCGAGCAGGCTAAGGCCAATTATCACAAAGCCATGGAGGGAGACCATAATACCGAACTGCTCGAGCTGCAGGAAATTATTGCCCAGTTTACCGACAGGCTGCCCACGAGGGCCCGGCAGATCTTCCGGATGAGCAGGGAAGAGTTTCTGAGCAACAGGGAGATCGCGAAGCAGCTTGGTATTTCAGAAAAGACCGTCGAGAACCAGATAAACCTCACACTGAATAAGTTGCGTATAATTCTCGGCGGGAAATATTTCTGGAGCGTATTGCTCTGACGCCTGTCTTCAATTTTTTTCGTTTCTTTTTTGGGTGCTGACCTCCTCTGAAGTGCTATTGTAGGAGAGAGGAAGAAAAACAGAAAACAAAATCGAATGAAAAGAAATAGTCTGCAGGAACTGGCGGCTAAAGTAAGCGACGGCATCGCTACGGAAAGTGAGCTTGCCGAATATACGGCATGGTACCGGAGCCGGGAGTCGTCGTTCGAGCAATGGGATGAGGCCCGGCTTGGTCCGCCCGGCGACAGGCAAGCCAGGTTATTGCGGGTCATATCACAACGGATCCACCGGCTCAGGACCTTACACTTTATAAGAAGATGGATTCCGTATGCGGCCGCCGTGGTATTTGTCCTGGTGATCGCCTGGGTTGCGATCATTCCGCGACAGCCGGCTGTCGAGCGCATCGGAGCGGCCGATATTCAGCCCGGGGGGACCCGGGCTACCCTGACGCTCTCTGATGGCAAGGCTATTTCGCTGGACGAAGCCCGGTCCGGCATTGTGATCTCCGACCAGGCCATTACTTACAATGACGGCCCATTGATAGTCCCGTGGTCTGAAGATGGAAAGAAGGACTTACCCGGTGAACTGCTTACTTTGTCAACTCCCCGGGGCGGCACTTACCAGGTCACTCTTTCAGACGGCACTAAAGTCTGGCTAAACGCGGCTTCAAGTCTTAAATACCCGCTTCACTTCGACGGGAACGAGCGCCATGTAGACCTGGTCGGGGAGGCTTTCTTTTCTGTTACACCCTCTGCTTCCACTTTTCGGGTATCCACCGCCGGGCAAATTATCGAGGTGCTCGGGACCCGGTTCAATATATCCGCATATCCCGATGAACCGCTGTCAAGAACAACCCTGGTGGAAGGGTCGGTACAAGTCAGAATACCCGGCGCCAAAAGTGCTGCCGGAGCAAACCGTATCCTCAGCCAAGGGGAGCAGGCCGTTACCGGCGGATCAGGGATTGATGTCTTACAGGTTGATACTGAATCTTATACAAGCTGGAAAGATGGTTTTATTACCCTTGACCATCTCGACATTGCTTCAGTCGTTCGCCAGTTAGAACGCTGGTACGACGTCAGCTTTGAGGTCAGCGGCTGGCCGGAAGGCCTGCGGCTGACCGGAGAACTGCCCCGGGACACAAAACTGTCGGGAGTGCTGGAAGCACTGCAACTGAATACCGGGAAAAAATTATATATCAAAGAAAGAAAAGTGATGGAAAAAAGAGACTGATGACCTGAACATTTTCAGGTTTAGCACAAGAAGCCGGACCCGATTGGCCCTCGGGGTCCGGCTGGTGCCTGGTATGAATAAAATTACCTCTGAAGCAATATTATTTTCTAACCAAACATGTAAAAGTAATGAATAATACAATGCCTCCGGATCCGGCTCGTGCAATATACCGTTTGCATCGGGTCGGTACCCGACTCTCATTACGTGTTTTTTCTTTTATGAGATTAACGCTGACACTTATCTGGGTTTTTACTCTTAGCGCCTCGGCAGGGGGATTGGCACAGCACGTTACTTTGGATGTGGAGAAAGCCTCCCTGGCATCCGTTCTTAAAATTCTGCGTAAGCAAAGCGGCTATGGTTTTGTCTACAATTCCAGCTACCTGAAGCAGGCAAATCCTATTTCCCTGAGAATAGAGAAAAAGGAGATTTCAGAAGCCCTGCAGCTTATTTTCACCAATCAGCCATTTAACTATATCGTAAATGATAAAGTCATTACCATTTTACCCAAACGTACCCCTCCCTCCGTGGGAAACCCGAAATCGTCTTCAGTATCGGAAGGCCTTCTCCGGGAGTACCCGGAAGTCAGAGGGCGAGTGACCGACCAACTGGGCACCGCATTGGCCGATGCAACTGTGCGCGTTGTGAGTGATGCAGAAAAACGCGGGGATCTGCAAACAAAGACCGACCACACCGGTCATTTTGTGCTCCGTAACGTGCCGGATGACGCATTGCTGGAAATCACGTATGTAGGTTACCTGCCGGAAATCGTACAGGCGCGGCCGGCAGTCGGTGACATAGTACTGAAAGCCGGCTTATCGCAATTGGACGAGATTGTCGTAGTCGGTTACGGGATACAAAGAAAACGAGATCTTACCGGGGCCATTTCGTCTGTGAAGTCGGAAGACATCCAGAAGGTCGCAGCCAGCAGTTTTACATCTGCCATTCAGGGGAAAGTACCCGGAGTCATGATCTCCCAAACGAGCGGATCGCCGGGAAGTTCCGCATCTGTGCGTATCCGCGGCGTTGGCTCGACCGGAGGCAATCAGCCGTTGTACGTCATAGACGGGCTCCCTGTAGGCGGAGGCAGTATGGGAATGGAAAGAAGCACTGACCAGGTAGACGGGCTGTCCATCATCAATCCTGCCGATATAGAATCGATAGAGGTGCTTAAGGACGCGTCGGCCGCGGCAATTTACGGCTCGAGAGCGGCAAACGGCGTGATCCTGGTCACAACCAAACGCGGTAAGGAAGGAAAAGCTGAAGTAAACCTGAATGCCTATACAGGATTCAGGCAGCTATGGAGAAAGCCGGAATTTCTGAACGCGGAGGAATTTGCAACACTAGCCAATGAGCTCTACCAGAATTCCGGCATGACCCCCAACCCGGAATGGAGCAACCCGGCGGGGCTGGGAGAAGGGGTCAACTGGATCGAACAGGTTTTTCGGAATGCCCCCTTGCAAAATTACGATCTCAGCATAAGAGGAGGTACGGCAAAACTCAAGGCCGCTGCTTCGCTGGGATACACCGACGAAGACGGCACCATGATCGAAACCTGGTACAAACGATATACCGGGCGCCTTACTACCGACCTGGAGGTAAATCGAAGGCTGAGCTTCGGAGGAACGCTTGCCTTCGCCAGCACTATTTCCAAGGCGCAGCAAAACCAGGTGCTCAACTACGGGATATTTAACCTGGCCCAGCAATACTATCCCACATTAGGGGTCAATTCTGTTATCGACGGCTCGTCGGCTTATTATACCACGCAGGCCGACAACCCGGTCATGAGGGCGAGGTCTATGGACAATCAGCTGCGTAATCTTCGCCTCTTCGGCAATATTTACGGGGAGCTGAAAATCCTGGAAAACCTGAAATTCAGAACCAATATCGGGATCGACGGCAATAACAGCAGAACCATGGCCTGGGAACCCACAGCCATCAGAGGGCATTACCGCAACTTGCAGGCCTACCTGAGCGAGACCTACTCATCCGGTTTCAACTGGCTCATCGAAAACACGCTGACTTTCTCGAAAGAGCTGGACAACCACCGGATCGACGCTGTTATAGGTCAGACTGCGCAGAGAAACGAAAGCAGGTGGATCTCCGCGATCGGGAGGGAATTTGCGAATGAACAACTGCAGGTCATCAACGGCAGTAAGGCAGACCAGCGGCAGGCAGGCGGTGCGGCCGGCGCTTATTCGCTCGCGTCTTACCTGGGCCGGGTCAACTACGCTTATAAAGACAAATACCTTTTCTCGGTCAGCTTGCGAAGGGACGGGTCTTCCAATTTCGGCCCGAGGAACAAATGGGGCAATTTCCCTTCCGTAGCCGCTGGATGGAATATCGACCGGGAGTCTTTCCTGGAAAATGCAAACTGGCTTTCCCAGATGAAAATCAGGGGAAGTTGGGGACAGCTTGGCAACGATGCGATCGGCGCTTTCAGCTATATGAGCACGCTCCAGAACGGTACCGCGGCCGACAACTACATATTCGGAGCAACACAGCAGATACTCACCGGCACTTCACTGGTCAGGCCCGGTAACCCAGAGCTTAAATGGGAAACCAGCGAGCAGTTCAACCTAGGTGTAGATGCATCCTTTTTAAATAACAGGTTATACGTGGTGGCGGATTATTATGTAAAGAACACCAAAGGAATGCTCATTAACCTGCCGGTATCGCTGGAATCCGGCTTTGGAACGGCCCCATCTGTCAACGGTGGAGCTGTAAGGAACAAAGGCATCGAGCTCCAGGCGGGCTTCCGGCAAATGACCGGCGACCTCAGCTTCGACCTCAGCGGCAATATTGCTACGCTGCACAACAAAGTAACAAGCCTGGGAGTCGGACAGCCGATCGTGGGTCCCACCATCGCATTTACCGGGATGAGCGCTTCCTATACGGCCGTCGGACAGCCGATCGGGTTCTATCGCGGCTATATCGTCGACGGGATTTTTCAAGGTAATGAAGAAGTCGACAAAAATCTTCAGCCGAATGCCGTTGCCGGAGATCTTCACTTCCGGGACGTAAACGGTGATAACAGGCTTACTGACGCCGACCGGGTGAATATGGGGAAACCCTGGCCTGATCTTATGTATGGCGTTAATCTCGACCTGGCATATAAGGGATTTGACCTGAATGTCGCTATTAACGGTATTGCAGGGAATGAGCTGTTTCATGCCAATAAATTCTCTATTTATCCTATCAAGTACTTCGGCGGGTCAGGCGTGGTCAATGCCTCGAGGGCGGTACTCGACAGGTGGGTTCCCGGAAGCGGGAGAAATGAGATACCGCAGCTGAAATACAACGACCCGAACGGTAACTATACTACGATCTCCACATTTTATATCGAAGACGGGTCGTATATGAGGGTCAGGAATTTAACGTTGGGCTATACCGTTCCCCCGGCGTTGGTCATCAAAGCCGGCCTGAAAAGCCTGAGACTCTATCTCAGCGGTCAGAATCTGTATACGCTGACCAGGTATACGGGTTTCGATCCGGAGGTGGGAAGCAACAACCCCATCAGAGCCGGGATCGACGACGGTGTTTATCCGTTGCCCCGGACATTTATTTTGGGGGTAAGGGTTGGAATATAGTGATTTACAAAATGCAAATCTTGGTGATTATGAAACGAATAATATTATTCTCGCTGACGTTATGCTGCATGTCCTGCGGCGACCGGTTTCTAAGCCTGCAGCCCCAGGACGTGCTGACCGAGTCGAATTTTTTTCTCACAGAAAATGACGCACAGTCGGCATTGACGGGGGTTTACGCGATACTGCAGGATGAATCGGGGTACAGCAACATACGCGACGCGGCGTTTATAGAATGGTCGATGACCGGAGATATGTACCCGATGGACGGCAATGCCCTCATGCTTGCCGCTTCTACACTGAACCTGCCTCCCAACTCGGCCCTGATCCTCGACCTTTACAGGATCCCGTATCTGGGTATAGGACGTGCCAACGTAGTGCTTGACAACGTGGAAGCAATGGCGGCCCTTGCCCGATA
>MEDT01000058.1 GCA_001724175.1 Cytophagaceae bacterium SCN 52-12
CAGATAGCCCCGACCTGCCGGGCTATACTTCGATAAATCCCTACAGGGGATGCGAGCATGGCTGCATATACTGCTATGCAAGGAATTCACATGAATACTGGGGGTATTCGGCGGGAGAGGATTTTGAAACAAAAATAATTGTTAAAAAGAATGCGCCCGAATTGCTTGAAAAGCTCTTCAACTCCAAAAGCTGGTCTCCCCGGACGATTCATTTATCGGGGAATACCGATTGCTATCAGCCCGCTGAAAAGCGGTTCCGGTTGACCCGGCGGCTGCTGGAAATATGCCTTCAGTATCGCAATCCGGTTTCTGTTCTTACAAAAAACTCCCTTGTTTGCCGCGACCTGGACATTCTAACGAAGCTGGCAGGGCTGAACCTGGTGTCGGCGGCGTTGTCCGTTACCTCGCTCAATGAAAATACGAGACGCCTGCTGGAGCCGCGTACCGCGACAGGTCAGAAGCGCCTGCAGACGATCGGGGCCCTGCACGAAGCCGGTGTGCCGGTCGGGGTCATGACAGCCCCGCTGATTCCCGGGCTCAACGACCACGAAGTGCCCCGGATCATAGAGGCGGCCGCAAAAAACGGTGCATGCTGGGCGGGCCTTACGATCGTGAGGCTGAACGGCGCGATAGATGAAATTTTTAAAGAATGGGTATACCGCAGCTATCCCGACAGGGCCGACAAGATACTGAACCAGATCAGGGCTTGTCACAACGGCTCGCTGAACGACTCGCGTTTCCATCAGCGCATGCGCGGAGAAGGCGTGCTGGCCGACAGCATCCACCAGATGCACAGGCTGGCCTGCCAGAGGTTCCTGGCCGGTCGCTCAGCCCCGGAATTGGATAAAACGCTGTTCATAAAGGGCGGGCAGTTGCGATTATTTTAGGCATTAATCGCTTATTTTTGTAAATAGCGTTCAGGGATGATTTCTCTGGAGAACCATTTAAAAGATTAAGCCTTGGCAAAACCTTCTGCCCCTAAAGAGACGCCTCTAAGCAAACAATACAACCAGATTAAAGCCAGGTACCCGGGGGCGCTGCTGCTCTTCCGGGTAGGCGATTTTTATGAGACTTTTGGAGAGGACGCAGTCAAAGCTTCGAAAATATTAGGGATTGTGCTCACCCGCCGGAACAATGGCGGTGCGCATGAAGAGCTCGCGGGATTCCCGCACCATTCGCTGGATACCTACCTCCCCAAGCTGGTAAGGGCAGGAGAGCGGGTGGCCATATGTGACCAGCTTGAAGATCCGGCCACGGCAAAAGGCATTGTGAAGCGAGGCGTTACGGAACTGGTAACGCCCGGCGTATCGCTCAACGATAATGTGCTCGATACCCGCAGGAATAATTACCTGGCCTGCGTTCATCTGGGAAAAGAAGACAGGCACGGGATCGCCTTCCTGGATATCTCTACGGGCGAATTTATGACCGCCCAGGGTAATGCCGCCTATCTTGACAAGCTGCTGCAGAGCCTGGTGCCCACCGAGGTGCTTTTCTGCAAAAAGGAGAAGGAACGCTTTTTCCAGTCGTTCGGCGACAGGTTTCACACCTTCCAGCTGGATGAATGGTGCTTCGGCTATGACTTTGCCGAGGAAAAGCTGACGAACCATTTTCAGACCAGCACGCTGAAAGGCTTTGGCATCGATAATCTCCCTCTGGGGATCGTGGCCGCCGGCGTCATTGTTCATTACCTGCTTGAAACCGAGCATCGTGAAATTTCCCATATCAACCGCATCATGCGGCTGGAGGAAGATCACCATGTCTGGCTCGACCGGTTTACCATACGTAACCTGGAGCTGGTATACCCGCAGCAGGAGGGCGGCGTGCCCCTCATCGAGGTGCTGGACCAGACTGTGACCCCTATGGGGGCAAGGCTCCTGCGGCGCTGGATGGTCCTGCCATTGAAGGAGAAGCGTGCAATTGAAGAACGTTTAAAGACGGTAGCGCTGTTTACCCGGCACAAGCAGCATCACGATGTGCTGGTACAACTGCTGAAGCCTATCGGGGATCTTGAGCGTCTTATCTCGAAAGTAGCCGTCAGGCGGATCAATCCCCGGGAAATGGGCCAGCTGAAAAAAGCGCTCCGCCAGATCGAACCTATTAAGGAACAGCTCAGGAAAGTCATAGGCACAGACCCCGCCGCGCCTTCAGCGGATGCGCCGGAGGCCCATCCGGAAAAGAGCTCGCTCGAGCGCTTTCTCGACCAGCTGAGCCCATGTGAGGCGCTTCTGGCCCGGATCGAGAGGGAGCTGAAGGACGAGGTGCCGATCGTTACCAACCAGGGGAACCTGATTAAGACCGGCGTGCACGAGGAGCTTGACGAGCTGCATAAAATAGCCTATGCCGGCAAGGATTACCTTTTGCAGCTCCAGAATCGCGAAAGTGAAAATACCAGGATACCTTCCCTGAAGATAGCCTATAACAAAGTGTTCGGTTACTATCTGGAGGTGAGCAATGCGCACAAGGACAAAGTACCTGCCGAGTGGATCCGGAAGCAGACGCTGGTGAACGCCGAGCGCTACATTACCATGGAGCTCAAGACTTACGAGGAGAAGATCCTGAATGCCGAGGACCGTATTTTTGCGATCGAGCAGAGCATCTACAGCGATCTCATGCTCTGCGCAACAGAATATATCGGGGCTATCCAGCAAAACGCCCGGGTCCTGTCGGAGCTGGATACGCTTTTGTCTTTTGCCACTACGGCGGTCAGGAACAAATATGCGCAGCCCGAGATGACGGAAGAAAACGTCCTGGACATCAGGGGCGGAAGACACCCGGTCATCGAGCACCAGCTGCCTTTGGGAGAAAGCTACATTCCCAATGACGTTTTCCTGGACGGGGAGAGCCAGCAGATCATTATCATTACCGGGCCCAATATGGCCGGTAAGTCGGCGCTTCTGCGGCAGACCGCGCTCATCGTGCTGATGGCCCAGATGGGAAGCTTTGTGCCGGCAAAGTCGGCTACGGTCGGGCTCGTCGATAAGGTTTTCACAAGGGTAGGGGCGAGCGATAATCTCAGCCGGGGCGAAAGTACCTTCATGGTTGAAATGACCGAGACCGCCAGCATCCTGAACAACCTGAGCGACAGGAGCCTGGTTTTGCTGGATGAGATCGGGCGGGGAACGAGCACCTACGACGGCGTCGCGATAGCTTGGGCCATTACCGAATACCTTCATAAGCATCCCCAATGCCGGGCCAGGACTTTATTTGCCACGCATTACCATGAATTGAACCAGCTGGCGGAAGATTTTCCGCGTATCCGCAACTTCAACGTGTCGGTAAAGGAGGTGGACGGCAAGATTATTTTCCTGCGCAAGCTGAAGCCGGGCGGAAGCGAGCATAGCTTCGGTATCCATGTCGCGCAGATCGCCGGGATGCCGCAGCCTATCGTGCTGCGGGCCGACGAGATCATGAGGCACCTGGAAAAAGACCATGTAGCCGAAAAGCACAGGAAGCGGATCAGGGAAATGCCGAAAAATAACTATCAGCTCAGTATTTTCGAAGCTGCCGACCCCCGGATGGAAGAGCTGAAAAACAAGCTTGAGGCGATGGATGTCAATACGTTGTCGCCTATCGAGGCGCTGCTTAAGCTGAACGAGCTGAAAAAGATCATTTCATAACAACAAACCCGCAAGAATTCATTTTTACCAAGAATAACCTGGAATGAAAGCCACTGTAAGAATTCAATTAATGCTCATGATGTTTCTCCAGTTTGTGATATGGGGAGCCTGGTACGGACAAATGAGTAAATATATGGTAACCCAGCTCGGGGCAACCGGCTTGCAGGTAGGCAATGCCTACGCCGCTTTCTCAATTGCGATGATCATCGCGCCTTTTTTCATAGGCCTGGTCGCCGACCGCTATTTCGCCGCCCAGAAGGTGCTCGGCGCTCTCAATATTCTGGGCGCGGTAGTGCTTTACTTCCTGATACAAACCAGGGACCCGGACGCTTTTTTCTGGATGATCCTGCTCTATTGCATTACCTATGCGCCGACGCTCGCCCTCGGGAATTCGATCGCCATGCAGCAGATGGTGAGCTCCGAAAAGGAATTTCCGGCCATCAGGGTGATGGGGACTATTGCCTGGATCGTAGTGACTAATATTGTCGGGCTCTATAATTTCGGGGATAAGGTCGCCATTTTTGAAATTTCGATGTATGTGTCCATCGCGCTTGGCCTGTATGCGTTCTTTCTGCCGGATACGCCGCCGAAAGCCAGCCAGAATGCCTCTATAGGAGATATACTGGGCCTGGATGCGTTCCGTTTGCTGAAAGACCGGTCTTTCCTGATTTTCGTTATATCCTCCATCCTGATTTGCATCCCGCTGTCATTTTACTATGCATGGGCCAATCCCTCGCTTACCGACTCGGGAATGACAAACGTGGAAAACAAGATGTCGCTGGGACAGGCTTCCGAAATTATCTTTATGCTGCTTATACCGGTTATCTATGCCCGGTTTGGCGTCAAGTGGATGCTGATCTCGGCGCTGCTGGCCTGGATCGTCCGTTTTGTCGGCTTCGGCTACGGAGACGCGGGCACGAGCGAATGGCTGCTCTATCTTGCCATCGTATTGCACGGGGTATGTTATGATTTCTTTTTTGTCACGGGACAGATCTACACGGACAATAAGGCAGGTGAAAAGGTGAAATCCGCGGCGCAGGGACTGATTTACCTGGCGACTTACGGGATCGGCATGGGGATCGGCTCATGGGTTTCAGGCCTGGTAGCCGATACTTATACTCTTGCAGACGGCAGCAAGGACTGGACGTCCATCTGGCTGGTTCCAGCAGGCATTTCTTTTGTGGTTCTGCTGCTTTTCATTCTTTTCTTCAGGGATAAAAAAGCGATCCCGGCCGAAACCGCCAGTTGATCATGCGTATCCTTTCCTATAATCTCAATGGTATAAGGGCAGCCCTGAAAAACGGGCTGGCCGACTGGCTCGGCCATATCACGTTTGAAGGAATGCCATTCGATGTGCTATGCTTCCAGGAAGTGAAAGCCATGGAAGACCAGGTGGACCTTACGCCGTTGAAGGACCTGGGGTACCAGCTCGTCGGATGGCATGCGGCAGGGAAAAAGGGCTACAGCGGCGTTGCGACCTTTGCCAGAACAGCTGCCGACCTGGTTGTAACGGGTTGCGGAGTACCGTTCTATGATGCCGAAGGCAGGATACTGAGGACGGACTTTGGAGATCTCACGCTTTTAAACTGCTATTTCCCTTCCGGGACAAGCGGGGAAGTGCGGCAGACGGTGAAAATGAAGTTCCTGGATGATTTTTACGAGTTTGCCCATGAACTGAATCTTCAGCGGCCCCGGCTGGTGATCTGCGGAGACATTAACATCGCCCATACGGCTCAGGATATTCATGACCCGGTCGGGAATAAAAAAAGCTCCGGCTTTCTTCCCGAAGAAAGGGCCTGGATGACAAAGTGGTTCGGGAGCGGGTTTACAGATGCCTTCCGTGCTATCCACCCCGATAGGATCGAATACAGCTGGTGGACATACCGTGCGAATGCACGGACCAACAATAAGGGGTGGAGGATCGATTATTTCTCGGTTTCGGAAGCGCTACGGCCTAAAATAGTGAACTGCCGGCACTTTAATGACGCGGTTCATTCCGATCATTGCCCGGTGGGGCTGGTGTTGGAGGTTTGAGGCGTATGTTTGGCCGTTTAAGCCGGTTGAAGTGTCTTGGGCTTCAAAATTGCCCGGATGTTAGACGTGTCAACGCGTTTTTTAGCCTCTGCCAGATCGTAATTTTTTTGTACGGTCAACCAAAAATCGGCATCTGTGTTAGGGAACAACGCCCCTAAACGGATAGCCATTTCAGGAGAAACTGCAGACTTTCTGTTTATGATCGCGGAAAGCGTCTTGCGCGTTGTCCCTAAATGCCGCGCCACTTCTTCAACGGTGAATCTGCGGCCTGTTTCCTCCCGCAAATTGTCTAATGTTTCCCGGATAAGGTCACCCGGATGTGCCGGATCAAATAAAGCCATAATAGTCCCTTGTTTAATGGTAATCTATATAGTCAACATCATAGGCATTCCCGTTTTCAAAACGAAAAATAATTCGCCAGTTTCCTGATACTCTGACGGAGAAAAAACCGTTTAAATCGCCTTTCAAAGCGTGAAAGCGGTAACCTATTTCATTCATATTTTCCGGCACACTGGCAGCATCCAAACGAGTCAGGATAAGCTTTATTTTAGCTATGTGACTCTGCTGGAGCCTTGAGCGATCTCCTTTTTCAGCATAGAGCTGTAATCCTTTGTGTCGGTAATTTATTATCATAACATATTTGTAACGTGTAACGTTCCACGTATCAGAGCTTTTTTATCCCGATCTCAATCACGTTATTCATATATTTGCAACGGGATCTAACGGATCAGATTCCCAAGCCAAGCCACATAAAATCCCGCTATGGAAAGTTCCCGTTTCAAGCGTTTCTTCGGAGCACTTCTGACCATCATAGGTATTGTCCTGATACTGTTTGCGTGCGTCGCCTTTTTATCGGATAAACCCGTACTGGGATTGGAAGTAACCAAATGGGAAACTCTCGTTCCGTTTATCGTGGGCGCCTTATTCATGATACCCGGCGTGAGCCTCATCAGCAATTCCTAGGGCGCCTTTTTTTTCAGGAGTACATTCCCCACAGCACAGCTCAGGCAGCGCTTCAGGATACAGTAGCGGTGGTACCATTCGGTGGCTCCCTGCGAGGAAGCTGCCGAAGACATCTCCAGGCCGAGCTGCTTCCACTTCCGCGTGATCCTGTTGTTTTCCGCCGGTATTTCCTCCAGCAGCCTGACCGCCCTGTCCAGATAGCTCCTGTTGTCTGTCTTAAAGCTGTAAGCCGCCAGGAGAGGGGCTGCTGCATTGATAACAAGCGTATAAACCGCCTCGATACCCATCGGGGGAACCAGAGTCCTGGCAGGCCTGCCGAAGTGATAGTGCGTATGCCAGTAGGCCGATTGAATGCACCTGAGCGATGTGACGAACTGCGAGGTGGTTTCGAAAGACGTCAGCAGTGAGAACAGGTTCCCGTTCCTGCTGACCAGCGAGGCGAGCTGGGCGATCCTGACAGCAGGGAAACCCGCGGGCCTCAGCCTGAACATTTTCCATTCGATCGCATCCAGCCTCTTTTTTTCGAGCCCGTATTTCTTTGAAAGAAAAGTATACTCACGCTTCAGGTCTGATACATACCCCGAGGCTGTCGCGGACGGGATCAGGCCGGCGGTACCCAGAAGAAGCGCCTCCAGCTGCAGGAAGTCGTCCCGGTGCCTCAGCAATATCTTCAGCGGGATGCGTTCTGCAAGGCTCTGGAATGCGTCTGCATTTACTTTTGCCCCGAAATACCGCGCGAGCAGCTGCCAGGCGGTTTCATCCCAGTCCCCGTTATTGCGGGCGAGCATGTCCGAAATAACGACAGATTTGTTCTGCAGCCTTTCGACCAGGACGCGGTCGGTCATGCTGCTTTTGACGAGCGGCGGAACGCCCGGGAACTGGCGTCCGCAGGGAATATCCTGCATCGTTTCCAGGATGGCCAGGTAACGGTCTGTCATACCCGGATCGACGCGGTGCCGCAGCTCCATTACCGGGATGCGCGTATTGGGATGATCTTCCATCGGGAGGTCGTTTTCCCATACCACATGCAGGATGACGCTGTCATAGTTCTTGTCGGAAGAGTGACCGTGCTGATTCCAGCCCGATGTCCTGACGTGGAGCTCCACATTACCGATCCAGAGCATACCTCCGATCTCGATCCGGGCTTCGAAAAAATCAGGACCGGCATTGGTATTCCTGTACCCGGGACGGAGCACTGTGATTTTGTGGCCCGATAGTGTATTCAGCGCAGAATGGTCAAAATACTGATGTTGCCAGACGAAGGCGAGAAAGTCCTCATTCATAAAAAAGATAGTATGTATATGATTTCAAAAATGAACCTCAATATACATACTATCTTTTTCCCGGCCAACAGGATGTCGGGGAAATCTTAAAGCCGGTTACCTACCACCCGGGATTCTGCACCAGCTCGGGGTTGGCGAGCAGTTCAGATTGGGGAATAGGCATACGGTAGAGTCTCTCATTAAAATACCGGTTGTCGATTGCCCTGATCTGGTATTCCATGGTACCGTCTTTTTTGTAGATCGGGATCTGCCCCTGGATCTCCGTATCAGGAATATCCTTCCAGCGGCGGAAATCCCAGAAGCGATGTTCCTCGAAAGAAAGCTCGACACGCCGCTCATGTTTTATCTTTTCCCTCATCTGGTCTTTCGACAAACCGGCGGGTACGGGAGGCATGCCGCCTTTCAGCCCCATATATTCCGCCCTGCCTTCCGGGTATTTGGCTCTTTCGCGGACTTCGTTCAGGGCCTGGAGCGCCGTTTTGCCTATGCCGAGCGCGTCTGATTCGGGACCATAGGCCTCGTTCATGGCTTCAGCATAATTCAGCAATACCTCGGCATAACGGAAATATGCGAAGTTCTGATGCACCCTCGGCCCTCCGCCGGGGTTGCGCGCATCCCAGGTCACGTTGAGGGTCGGATCTGCAAATTTGATGACGTATGCGAACGAATTATAACCCTGATTGGCGATCAGGTAGCCCATATTATGGGCCCCGGATTTGTTATGTCCAGGCTCCGGGTTCCCGAATTCTGCCGTCTTACCCAGTATCCGGGAGCCGTTGACCACGAAATCGCGGTAGAACCTGGGATCCCGGTTTTTGAACGGATCCTGTAAGTCGTAGCCCGATGCCGGATCTTCAGGTAGGTAGGCCGCCCCGTTTTTGAGGATCTCGTACTGTTTCACCAGGTTATAAGAAGCCTGGGTCACGCCGCCTATCCCGTAGGCGCCCGAGCCGTTATATAAGGTATAGGGCACGTGTGTAGCGCTGTGGTAGTTCATCGGTTCCTGCATACGGGCAAAAATGACTTCGGAGTTCTGGCGGGTCAGGAAAAGCGTTGCGATGTCGGGATGCAGCGAATAGACATTCATGCTGATCACATCCCCGGCGGCCTTCGCGGCTTCCTGCCATTTGGCGATATCGTATTTGCCGCTGTACGGAGTAGCTTCGGGATTCGAAGGGTCGTTCCAGAGCGGGCTGGCCGAATAGAGGCGCATCCTGGCTTTCAGGGCGAGGGCAGCTCCTTTGGTCGCTCTTCCCAGCTCATTGTCGGGGTGAACGGCCGGCAGGTCTGCCGCCGCTTCGTCGCACAGTTGGGTGATGTATGCGATGGTCTCGTCGAAAGTGCTCCTGGGAAGAAGCAGGTTATCAGACGAAGGAGAAGCGACTTCTTTTATAAGCGGCAGCCCGCCGAATTGTTTGGTAAGCTCGGCAAAGTTGAACGCCAGCAGGAATTTAGCCTCCGCCTTACGTATTTTCCGGGTATTCTCGCTGAAGTTGTATTGCGGGTCGACCGGCACGTTGTCTATGTGAGACAGGAAGAGATTGCATGCCCTGATAGCGCTGAAGCTGTTTATCCAGTCGTTATACCAGAACATATTGGTAGATGCCGGCGTCATCGCTCCGGAGTTGAATATCCTTACGTTATCACTACCGCCAAGGATTGTCGTGCCGTCGTCGGAAGCGACGTCGAGATGGGCGAGGTTTCTCCACCGCGGACCGGCGAAGTCAGTATGTGCCAGTATCGGGAGAATCTGCCTGTAGATGTCTACCAGGAAACGCTCGCTGTATTGAGGACTTCCGAAAACGTCCTGCTCCGTCAGTCCCGTCGTGACGGGATCCAGCAGGTCGTCACCATCCATGGTACAGGAAGCCAGGCAAATGGAAAGGACTCCGAGCTTTAATAATGTCTTCATCTGAAAAAAGGTTTGAGCTGTTAGCCGTAAGGTGTTAGCACTCATTTATCGCCGGTTTGTGTGGCGCTAAGGCCTAAAACCTAAAACTTTACGGCTCATGGCTATGTTAAAATGTTGCGTTTATACCAATTGCATAAAACTTATTCTGGGGAGAATATGCTCCTGTACCTGCTCCGTTGGCAGATCCTCTCGCAGTGAAATATTCGGGGTCTACATTGTATTTCCCGAGATGATCGAATGTCAGCAGGTTAGAACCGTTGACAAATATCCTCAAAGCCGACATGCCGACCTTCTGGATCAGGGAAGCAGGCAGGTTGTAGCCGATCTCGGCGGTTTTCAGACGCAGGTATTCGGCGTTCAGCAGATTGAAGGTCGATGCCTCGCGGGTATACGAAGAGCCTCCTACCTGCAGCGACGGATAAGTGGCGGTCGCACGGGTGTCGAGCCCCATGTCAGGATTGTATACCCAGCGCCCCTCCTTGTGGAACGGCTGTACGTTGGGGCCGAATTCGAAGCTCAGGGGCCCTGATAGCCGCATGTTGACATTGGATGCCCCCTGCCAGAAGGTAGACAGGTAGAAGCTTTTGTAGTCGAGGCTCAGGTTAAAGCCGAATATTTTCTCCGGTATATCCGGGTAGCCGATGTAGGAACGATCGAAGGCATCGATGATCCCGTCGCCGTTGAGATCCTTAAACATCAGGTCGCCGGGAATCGGCGCAGCCCCTGCCGGTTTGGGAATGTCGGGGTTCGAAAGGTCGGGGAGATCGTAGAATTTACCCGTCCATATATAGCCCATAGGCCGCCCGATCGGGTTGCCGGCGCGGACCTGGTAGGGGTATTTCTGCGGCACTTCGGCGATATAGTTGATGGTGTTGCGGACAAAAGTGTAGTTGGCTCCGATCGTAAAGCCGAGCTTCCCGATCTGGTCGTTATAGGCAGCCTCCAGCTCGTAACCGCGGTTGGTGACCCGCCCGATGTTCAGCGCGGGAAGCTTCGAGGAAATAAGGCCGGTATAAAGCGGCAGATCCTCTCTCCTGGCCAGTACATTGTTCCGTTTTTCCCGGAAGAATTCGAACGTAAAGGTCAGGCGGCTTTTGAAGAAGCGCATGTCCGCACCGATATTCGATTTTTTGGCAATTTCCCATGATACCTGGTCATTTCCCAGGGGCCCTTCGATAAGTCCGACCTGGGCGACCGGAGAAGTTCCCAGCGAGAAATAGCTGGGGTTGGTGTTGGAAGATCCCGGCTGCGGCGGATCGGTAAATTCATACCGGTACAGGTATTGGAAGCCGGCGATCTGGTCGTTGCCCACTTCGCCGTAAGATCCGCGTACTTTCAGGAAATCGATGAATTTCAGGTTGTCCTTAATGAACCCTTCTTCAGAGATGACCCAACCCAGGGCGGCAGCCGGGAAGAGCGCATATCTTTTGTGCTTGCTGAACCGGTCTGAACCGTTGTAGCCCATATTCGCTTCTACAAGATATTTATCCCGGAATGCGTAGGTAACCCTTCCCGAAACACCCCTGAAAGAGTTGGGCACGGCGTAATGCGCTTCGTTGGTGTTCTGTATGAATACCGCCATTGCAGTGACGTTATGCTTTTCGGCGAACAACCGCTCGTAGTTAACGGACGCTTCCACGTACTGGGTCCGGTTGTAATCCTGGAATGCGTTATTGAGCGAGTAGGACGGGATGATCGCGGCCCGGTGCATGGTATAGGTGTCCGAAGAAGGGTTGTATCGCCATATATCGGGCTGCGCATAGAAGTACTTGGTCGAGCCGGAGCCGAAAGAGTTGGCATATTTACCCCTGAAAGAAAGTCCCTGTGTGAGGAAATCGAGTTTTTGGGTCAGGGCGAAGTTGGCTTCCAGCGTATTGAACAAGCGACGATAAAAACCGCCGTCATACAGGTCGGACAGGGAGTTCCAGCCTACCACGCCGTCGCCGGCGGCATAGGTGCCGTTCGGGTTATAAAGCGGGCTCGTATTGGGCAGGCGGTTCACGATATCGCCCCATGCCGTGCCGTTCACCCGCTGCCCGCTGCTCTCACCTTTGGCAGCAAAGTTGAGGTCGTTGATACGGGCATTGACCTTTACGTCGAGCTGCGTGGTAGGCGTAATGGTGAAATCGAGGTTGCTGCGCAGGTTGAAGCGCCGGTAGTTGTATTTGTTTTGCTCGCTGGCGACAAACAGCCCGCCCGCCTGGTTGTACTCGCCCGAAATATAGTACCTTACTTTTTCAGTACCGCCGGTCACATTGGCGACGTGCTGCTGCTCGGTAGTGTATTTTTTTACCAGCAGATCATACCAGTTCACATCCGGGTGGGTAAAAGGCTGGTCGCCGCGGCGGTAGTGCTCCAGGTCCTCGTCAGTATAAACAGGAGTGAGCCCGACGTTGCGCCTGGCTTCGTTGTGAAGGTAGGCGTAGTCATATGAACCGAGAAATTTCGGGAACTTAAGCGGCTGCAGCACTCTCAGCTGGCTGATCACATTGACCTTCGGCTTTCCTATTTTTCCCCTTCGGGTAGTGATCAGGATCACCCCGTTGGCGCCGCGTACCCCGTATACCGCGGTAGCCGATGCATCTTTCAGCACGCTGAACTGCTCGATATCTTCGGGGTTGATGCGGGAGAATGATCCTTCCACACCATCGATCAGCACCAGCGGCGATTGCCCGTTGGTGGTCGCCTTGCCTCGTATGAAAAACTGGGCGTCGTCTTCGGTGCCATTGGTGTAGCGGTTTTGTGTACCGCCGATAGCGCCGTCCATCATGCGGGTGACCACGCCCGGGATCCTGCCGCCTATGGCGTTGGTCAGGTTACTCGGGGAGGCCTTACGAAGCTCGGCCATATCTACGTTGGCCACGGCCCCGACGAGGCTGGCCTTTTTCTGGGTTCCGAAGCCAACTACCACGATTTCATCAAGCGACTGGTTGCTTTCCACCAGGCTGACGTCTATCCGGCTTCTTCCCTGGATAGGCACTCTCTGGGTTTCGAAGCCTACGAAAGAAAAAATGAGCACCGACTCATTGTCGTTAGGCGTGATCGTATACTTGCCGTCGGTATCGGTCATTGTCCCGATATTGGTTCCGTTCACGAGTATGCTTACACCCGGCAGCGCCGATCCGCTGTGGTCTCTGACGGTACCGCTTATCTGCCGTACCTGGGCGAGCACACTGCCGAGGCTTATCTGAAGCAACAGGAGTATTATATATTTCTTCATATTTGAAAATTATTTTACTACCAACCCGGATTTTGGTTTAAGCTTGAATTTCTGCTGATTTCTTCCTGCGGGAAGGGGTAGAAATACATCTTGGGATTAAACACCCTGTTTTCTACCGTTTGCACGCTGTAGCTAAACTCCGAATCGCCGGTTTTGACGATTTTCAGCCCTGTCACCGGCTTGGTAAGGACTTCCTCGGCCAGCTTCCATCTCCTGAGATCCATATGGCGGTGCTCCTCGAATGCGAGCTCTATCCTTCTTTCCCTGCGTATGGCATCTCTCATTTCTTCTTTGGTTTTGGCAGACGGGACGGACTGGTTACCGGTCAGGCCGGCTCTGTTGCGTATAAGCGTGAGGGCCTGCCGGGCGCTCATGGAATAAGCCGCAGGGGCGTCAGGTCCGTAGGCTTCGTTCATCGCTTCCGCATAATTAAGCAGGACTTCGGCATACCGGAACAACGGGAAGCAGTGATCGGCTACCCCCGTGGGCGCCACAAAACGGGCGTTCTGGCTGAGGAATTTTCTCAGGTAGAAGCCGGTGCGGGTGGCGTTGATGGTCTGGAGGTCTTTGCCGCCTTCGAAAGTATCTATCGTGGTGCCCATCCAGGAAGACCCGTTATACAATATGCTCTTGGCAAAGCGGGGGTCGCGGTTTGCAAAAGGATCGGCGGCATGCTCGGGGTTATTCCAGTCGAAAGGCGTACCGTCTATGCGCTCATAAGCATTGACGAGGTTCAGGCTGGGATTGGTGCCGCCGCGGCCTCCTACCAGGCTGACCGGGCCGTTCAGCTGCTCGATGGTATTGCTGCGGACTTCCATTTTGGAGAAGATAATCTCCTTGTTGCCTGCAAGCGTATTGAAGAAGGCGTCGTAGCCGGTGCCGGCCGTATAGAGATCATATACCTTGGCTCCGGCGTTGGTAAGGCTGATGACCTGCTCGGCTGCTGCCGCAGCCTCCGCCCATTTGCTCACGTCCGACGAAGTGTTGTGCAGCGGACTGGCGGCATACAGCAGCACCCGGGCTTTCAGCGCCATGGCTGCTCCTCTGGTAGCCCGGCCGAAATCCGAAGTCGGGTACACAATATTTAAAAGCGGGATGGCCTCGTCGCACAGCGACACGATGTACCGGACGCATTCGTCATAACTGCTTTTCGGTATGTTCAGGTCGTCGGAAGGCTTGAGGCTCCTCTGGATCAGCGGGTAGCCGCCGTATCTTTTCAGGAGCTCGAAATTGAGCAGGGCTCTGACAAACAGCACCTGGCCATAATGCACGTCGCGGTCTGCCTTACCCATCACTGCATCTACAATATTCGGGTGTATTTCTTCGGAATAGACGAATGTAGCCCTGATACCGGCATACAGCGCCGAAAAAAGGTCGTCCCGCTGGGTAGCCGGGGTAGTGCCCCACGACCCTGTGCCCCATAGCTCGGCTTCCGAGCCGCGGGCCGCGTTTACGGCTTCGTCGGTGGCGGCGGCTACCATGGAGCTGCCGCCCAGGCGATTGTAGCCTCCCGGGATATGGGTATAAAGCCGGTTGACCATCTGCGTGATGAGAACTACGTTCCCGTATACGATATCGGGGCTGACGTATTGGACGGGCTCGTTCTGTATGGTCTCATTGGAGCAGGACGTCAAAACGGCGACGATCGTCAGCGATGCTAAAAAGTATTTAAATGCTTTCATATGCTTCTGTGCCAGGTTTAAAATTTGGCTTGCAATCCTATGCTAAATGTCCTCAGTATCGGGTAGGCAATCCCGTTATCCTGTATCTCGGGATCTTTATGCTTCACCTTATCCCAGACGAGCAGGTTGTGGCCATTGACGAAGAGCCTCGCTCCTTTGAGCCAGAAATCTTCCGGCACCAGCGAATCGAAGGTGTAGCCAAGTTCCATGAACTTTAACCGGAGGAAGGAATTGTCCTGTACCCAGAAAGAGTTGTTTACAAAGTTATTGCGGTTGCTGAGGGTCAGGCGAGGGTATAAGGCATCCTGTCCGGCGCCGGGCGTCCAGCGGTTGAGGTGCTGCTCTACCACGTTCCCAGTCCGGTTATTGAATTCCCAGAAGGCGCTTCCCGAATTGTACGTCGTGCTTTTGTGGGTGCCCTGGAAGAAAACCCGCAGGTCAAATCCTTTGTAGCCCATTCCCAGTTGGGCGCCGTAATTTATCTGCGGTATATTGGCATAGCCGATCTGGGTGATGTCGTTCTCGTCGATCACGTTATCGCCGTTGAGATCCTTGAATTTCAGGTCTCCCGGCTTCTGCGTTCCCAGGATGGACTGGTCAGGCAGCGATGCGATATTGTCGTTTTCGGTGAAAAAGCGATCGAAGACATACCCCATCCTGGTATTAACCGGATGCCCCGTCTGGTACATCCAGGGGTGCTCCCTGAGCTGCTCGGCCATGTAAACAATTTCATTTTTTACATTGGAATAGTGGATGTCGGCGAAGTAGGTGAAGTCTTTGACCGCATCGTTCCAGCTCATACGGGCTTCCCAGCCTTTGTTATTGAACTTCCCGTCGGGCGTGTTGATAGAAGCGCCGTAGGTAGCCGAAATGGCGTTGGCAATCAGGATATCGGTATTCCGCTCACTGAAAATATCCGCCGAAAAAGACAGGCGGTTCCTGAGCACTGCCAGGTCGAGCCCGACGTTGGTCTTCAGGCTTTTTTCCCAGGTAATAAGCGGGTTGGCAATTTTACTCTCGTAAATACCGATTGTCGCTGCCGGCGTCGTTCCCAGCACTCCCCCCGAGCCGGATGCCTGCGTGTAGGCGCTGAGGTACTCGAAGTAGGTGTTGGCCGGTTTCCCGGTACGCCCGTAAGATGCTCTGAGCTTCAGGAAATCGATTCCTGAGTCTTCCAGGAAATTTTCTTCGGAGATGATCCATCCCCCGGAAACTGCCGGGAAGAAGCCGTACCGGCTGCCCTTCGGGTATTGCTCGCTTCCTTCGTAAGATGCCGCCAGGTCTAACAGGTAGCGGTTGTTGAACCGGTAGGAGAGCAAAGCTCTGGGCCCCTGGAAATTCTGGGTCAGGTTGAGCGACCGGGCCTCGTCGATCTGCTCGCGCCGGTATTTGACCATGGCGGAAATATTGTGCTTCCCTAAGGCGCGGTCGTAGGTGAGGGAAAGCGAATGGTCGTAAAGGCGGACGATGCTGTTGTAATTTCCTGCGCTGGCGATAGGGCTGTCGAGCCCGATTTTGGTATACATGTTATCGCCCGGCAGGTACTGGTAAACCGCAAAGTTCTTGGTTCTGTTGATATAGAATTCGGTGAAGCTTGTAAACCCGATGTCGCCTTTCAGCTTCAATCCTTTTACCAGGCCGTCCAGGTCGTACTGCAGCTCGGTCAGGCTTGAGAAGGAAGTGGTCAGGTAATTGGAGTAGCCGCGGTGGTTCAGCAGCCCGTAGGGGTTGTTCCGGTAGTCGTTGGTCCCGGCCATCGATCCGTCTTTATTGAAAACCGGGTGCGCATTGGCAGGCAGGGCGTAAAGCGCGCCGAACAGCGACTCGTCGTAGCTGGCCGAGTAGGCGCCGGGGGCGTTACGCTTGTCTCTTTTGGCACGGATATCGGTCATGACCGAGAAGTTCTTGCCAATATTGATTTCGACGCCGGCACGTGCGCTCATCACGTTGATGTTGGTATTGGTGTTGTAGGTGTTAACGCTCTTGTCCACGTTGAAGATGCCGCCGTCTGTCAGGTAGCTTCCCGAAAAGAAATACCGGGCAACCTTGCTTCCCCCGCTTATATTCAGGTTGTTGCGGGTCTGGAAAGATTGCTTTTTCAGAAATTCGCCGGTCCAGTCCACATTCGGGTATAAATACGGGTCGGATCCGCTTCGGTAGGCCTGTAGCGCAGTATTGTCGTATGGCGCTACTGCATCGGGGTCGTCGTTGAGCACCGCCTCGTTATAGAGGGTGGCGTAGTTGTACGCATCGAGAAACCTGGGGATTCTGGTGGGCTGCTGCAGGGAAGTCTGAACGTTGTAGTTGACCCTGATAGGGCCATCGTGTCCTCTTTTTGTCGTAATCAGGATGATCCCATTGGTGGAGTTCATCCCGTACAGCGCCGTCGCCGCCGCATCTTTCAGAACAGAAATGCTTTCGATGTCGTAGGGATCCAGCATGGCTGCGTCGTCTCTCCGGCCGTTGACGAGCACGAGGGGCGCGTTGGTCCCTCTGAAAGAATGCGCGCCCCTGACCAGCATGGTTGAATTTTCCGAACCCGGGACTCCGTCCATCTGTATGACGCTGAGCCCGGGGAGGCGTCCTGCGAGAGCGTTCAACCGGTTGCTTCCGGGAACAGTGTTAAGCTCTTCGCCTGAAATGAAGGAGACGGCCCCGGTCAGGTAGCGGGAGTCGACCTTCCTGCCCAGCAATGCTACCTTAGCGGAGTCATTGGGCAGATGTGCATATCCGCCTGGTTTCTGCGCTGCCAGATCCGGACCGGAAAGGGACAGCGACGCGAAAGCAGCCGGAAAAGCGTAGCGAAAAAAAGTAAATTTTCTTTTTGTCATAATCGCTTTCGAAAAAATGTGATACTGGTAGTAATAGTTGGCATAACCCTATACATGCGTATGAACAAGTATATGCTATGTACGGCAAACGTTGTTATCCGTGGTTTTTGAATTCGTTGCCGAGCGCAATTTTCTTATCGTACAGTAAGCATAGGGAGCAGTTTGAAAGTCAAGGTTGTCTCATAGGCAGGATAAGTGTTAAGTTATAAAATGGATTGGCGTGTATAAATTGCACCTGGCAGGGAGTCGGGCGACCGGCTGCAGGTGACCGGCAAATCGTTTCCGGTGTCCTATTCGATATTATCGTATACTATTACTATTTCTACTCAAAGTGAGCTTAGAAATTTTGCCTCCGGATTACCGGCCGGCGGGCGGTAGCACCTCGTTCACCGTATAGCAAACCAGCCTGTTTGCCAGCGGCGTGCCGGCGGCGCTTTTGATCCCTTCGAGCTTGAATTCATAGACATATCCTTTCCTGAGCCCCGGAAGCTTTACGGATACCTTTTTCCCGCCGTCCGACAACGTTACGCTCCGGGCAGCGACGGTCTGCACGTCGGTCTGGTTCGAGTGATCGATCGGCTCGTTATAGGGCTTTTTCTTATACAGGTAAGCATAATGCCTGATCAGGTAACCGGCGATGTTCTGCGCCGATTTTTTGTCGACCGGCTGCGTAAACGTAAACTCGAACCCGTCAGGCAGCAGCTTCATATCCCGGATATCCATTACCTCTCTGCCAGTGGCGCTGATACGCTGGATGCCTTTAGAGCCCGCCCATCCGTGGGTGATCTGACCTGTCAGGAGGCTGCCGTCTGGCGCGAAAGCCAGCCTGTTGTTCCCCATGCGAAGCCCGTTGCCGTCCAGGAAGGGGACACACGCGCCCTGGAGCCGGCCGCCTACGTTCTCGAGCATTATCCTCATGATCCGGTCGTGGTTCATTTCACCTACCAGCAGCTGTCCTTCAAACTGGGGAAATTGCGTACCCGCCGGTATATAGACAGGCTCAGACGGCGAATTTGCCATGATCCCCTGGGGGAAGAACACAATGGCTTCGCTCCGTTTTTTATTCAGCTCGCTCACGGGTATCCTGAAAGGATTGCGGCCGTCCCACGCTTTTTCCCATACGAGGCTGGCCGGGTGGCCGTAGAAGTGCCCTTCTTTTACAAGGAAAAGCTTACTGGTTTCCACCCAGTCGCTTTGGTTGTCGGCAACAAAGAGGTTGCCTGCCGGATCGATGCCGATGCCGTTGGGAGACCGGAATCCTGAGGCGTAAGGAATCGTCTGCCCGTCAGGGGTTATTTTTAATACCCATCCGCGGTAGGGGACTATCGAATACATTTGTTTCCGGCCGTCGGTGCTGTCGCGCCCGGCGAGGTTGACCGTACCCCTCGGGTTCTTACGGAACCCTGCGCCTGACGACGCCGTGTTGAGGGCTATGAAATAATTGCCGTCCTTATCTTTCACCGGGCCGTAATTGAATTCGTGGTAGTTGCCCGAAAGCCCGAAGTCGTCGGTTATTTTTTCGTACAGGTCGGCCATGCCGTCGCCGTCCGTGTCTTTGATACGGGTGAGCTCGGGCCGCTGAAGCACTACGATCTCCCGGTCGCTTTCGACCAGGAGGCCCAGCGGTTCGTGCAGCCCTTCCGCAAAAACGGACCACTGCCCGGTTTTGAAATCGTATACCAGCACCTCTCCCCGCGTAAAGCAGGCCGCCAGCCTCCCGTCAGGGAAAAAGCCCATCCCGCCGGTTTCGGCGTCGAGTCCTTCGGGCATCGGGATTTCATCCACTTTATAAGGACTTCCCGTTCCTTTCTGCGCGGAGAGCAGGAAGGGCGACAAAAGCAGGGAGCAAAGTAAAAAGAGGTTCCTGGCGTTCATTTGGTATTTTTGTTCATCGTTCGGTTTGCCGGTTGTAGCGGCCGATAGCTGATTTCCGATCTCCTGTAGCTGAGGGCTCATGGCTGCTTCCTGGTCATGGTGATGATAAATTCCCTGGCTTCAGCCGGTGACAGCCTGACGGATCTTTCGGTATCCGCTTCCCCCGTGGAAGCATCATATTTCATCCCGTCATTTTCCCCGTGTAAAAACCACACGGGCTCCAGTCCATTGGGAACCCTGAACCGTCTTTCGAAACCGGAGCCGTCGGGCTTTTCACGAATGAGCTCCTGTACTTCCAGCCCGTTGACCTGGTAGAGGAATTCGGGATACCGGTCTACCATGCGATAGCCTTTAAATACGACGCTCGGGACCAGGTCGCGGTTTCCTACCCGCAGGGGATAGGCTTCGCCGTCACGGTAAAAAATCTCACCCAGTATTTTGGGATAGGCATTTTTGTGCCCGTGCCAGAAGTCCTTCGTATCGAGAAAGCCTCCCGCCCATGCATAGCGGAGCTTGCAGGCCTCCGCATCCCAGCAGAAAGCAAGCTCATGAGGAAGCCTGACGGCGATGCTTGCGAGCCCCGACTCTTCCATAAATGCGCGGTAGAGATACGGGGGTTTGAGCTCGTAAGGATGCAGCCTGGGTTCGCCGTGATGATGGGCGGCATGCGCATCTCCGGAGCCTTTGCGGCTGTCGGGAACATCGGGATCCTTATCTGGAGTAGGCATCGCCAGGGTAGGCGACACGTGCATGACGCCGTACATCACAAACCCGTGGCCCGGATAAGTGCATACAAAAGGGTAGGCGCCCGCGGCAGAAGGCGCGGTGAAGCTCAGGGTCCTTTTTTCCCCGGGAGAGATAACCGGTATATGCCACAGAATGTCTTTACTCTTGGGAACATACCCCATTTCCGGCCCTTTTTCGGCAAGTGCCATGGCGGCTTCCACCACGGCCGCCCTTTTGCCCGGCCTGACGATCAGGAGGTTGTGGCTCATGTCGTCGCTGTTGGTAAAAGTAAGCTCCACATTCGCGCCCGGCTTTACGGCAAACTGTACTTTGTCGAACTGGAGGCCGGGAAGCGTCGTGATGCCGATTTTTTCCGGGAGTCCCTGGCCCGCTGCGCCGAAGCAGATCATTAAGAGGGAGGATAAAAGAATGGCTTTGCCGGTTTTTAACATTTTAGTCGAGCTATGACAGTTTTTTTATGTAACCATTAAGGAATTAAGATCATTAAGGCCGTTTGCCAAGAGGTTTTCAACTGGATCTTAATGACCTTAACTTCTTAATGTTTCAGACGAACTTGTTAATGTTTCAGACTTTCAAAGTCCAGCCCTTCCTGTCAAACACAGGCTTGCACAGCTTCCGGTAATTTTCCCCGAAGATCTTCATACGCTCCTTATGCGAAAGATCCGCATCCAGCACCTTGGAAAATTCGGTTGAGAAAGACCTGCTCGGTCCGTGGCCGCCCCATACAAGGCGGTCTATGCCCAGCTCCTTCACTGCCAGGTCGACGGAGCCGGAATGGGGATCGGCGCCGCTGAATTCAAACATTACGTTCTCCTGGCCTCTTACCGTACGTATCGCCAGCTCCCAGTCGCCCCCCGCATGCCCGCAGATCAGCTGCATATCCGGAAACCGTTTGGCCAGCTCCACGACATCCCAAGGGGCCGATTCTCCCGGGAGGTTTCCCCCTCCCGGCCACCGCGGATCGCCGCCGACCTTAATCCATGTGTGGATATAGACGACCGCATTAAGCTTGCGGGCGTGGCTGATGATCGCGTCGTTCTGAGGTTCGTTACAGGTAACGCCAAGCTTGTTGCCGCCCACATACTTGATGCCGATGCAAGGACCGTTGGCGATCCACTGATCCATTTTTTTAATGCTTTCTTCGGGAAAGCCCGGATCGATCGGTATAATGCCCAACACTCTTTCCTGGTATTTTTTCAGTATGTCGAGCTGTGCCGGGTCATGCGCCATCGGCGTCAGAGGCTGCGCGAGCGTGCCGCCTATGTCGACCGAGATGATTCTTTCGACGCCCATCCGCTCGACGTAATGCAGCATGGCATCGTGCTGCTTGATTGGGGTATTGGTGGCATAGAAGCCGTGGTAGTGACTGTCCCATATCCGGTAGCTCTTCAGCTCATCTTTGGTGGGTAGTCCGTATAATGCAGGATTTAATATGAAATCGTTGTTTCGCATGTTGGGTATCAGGTTGTGGCTCAGGTGGTAGCCAGTTTTCCGGCATTGGATTCCATAATAGCCTTCGTTTGTTCGAGGGTCAGGTCAGATTCGAACAGCTTCAGCAGGTTTGCTTCGACGGGGAAGAAAGGGGCATGAGACCCGAAGGCCAGTCGTTCGGCAGGCACGGGCTTCGAACTGCGTCCCCAGGGTATTTCGCTCAGTGTCCTTTCCATACCGCCGAAGGAAAAGACCCGGGTTTTCTGGTTTTTGTTGCCGTCGAGCAGTGCGTCTATACCCCCGGCGCTTTCTATCCTGGCCGTATCGAACAGCACTTTCGTATTGTCGACCAGGTCGTCCATCAGCTTGGCGCTGACCCGGTGGTTCCAGTAGAGCAGCTGCACTTTTGCTCCCGGGTTCTGCTTCAGCAGCGGGATGAGCGGAGCATAGCTGAAATCGCGTGCGAGGACAATGGGATGATGGTTGCGCGAATCTTCCATGTCGCCGACTATCTGGAGGATAAGCCCCCGTCTGGCGGTTTCGCTCACCAGCTTCGGGAAATCTTCATGCGTAAGGTCGAACGTCTGGTAGGAGGGGAATATCCTGATCCCTTTCATCTTGTACACTTCGTGACATCTCCTGAGATCTTCCTGCCAGTCGTGCCAGGCAAGGTTGACCGTGCCGAACGGCTGGAAGAAATTGCCCCCGTATGATTTGCAGTCGGCGGCGAGAGCGGCATTCACGGCGTCCAGGTTCTTATGGAACAAGCCCTCGAAGCTCCCGGCCCATGCCTGCCTGATGCGGTGTTTCCTGAGCTTGTCGCCGAGCGCCTTCGGCCCTTCATATTTTAGATGCCTGAACGGCCATTGGCCCAGGCTCACGTTAGTATCGATAATGTGGGGGGCATCGGCGTCCGGGCTTCCGGCGTCAGACCCTTCGGCAACGGAAACGGCGGGAGCGGCGCTGAGCTTTGATACGCCCGCCAGCACGCCGGCCCCGAGCGTAACGCCGCAAAATGTTCTTCGGTTTATCTTTCCCATTTTAGGAATATGATTGGTATTAACTGGTTAACTTTTATATCGGGTTTACCCGCGCTGCTTCAGGAACCGGAGCGCATTTCCGGAGCGCATCAGCTCTTTGTCCCGTTCGCCGGCTTCATCCGGCCGGAGGGATGCTATCCGCAGCATACCGGTGACGTAATCGAGGATCGGGGAGTGGGAGCCGAAAGCAAATTTTTCCGCCGGGTACTGCTTGAGAAGGTCCGGCATAAATCCGAGCGAGCGGCCGGAGGTATCAAACAATACATTCGCTTTTTTCAGAAGCGGCAGGTCTGCCTGGTCGACTGCCAGCCCGTTGGCAATATTCAGGATAAAATACGGCGCATCGGGAACGGCCCTGATGAGCGGCATGAAATTCCGGAGCGTCCATTCCCCGACGGCGGTTCCCGCTACATGGGGTATGTCGAGCCAGGAACGCTGCCGGCTGTCCACCATCCGGATCGTAAGGGCGGTGATCAGCCCTTCTTCCCGGCATATCCGCGCCAGCTCGATACAGGCGGGGTCGTCCGGGAGATAGTCATGGTATTGCGGGTAGATCCGTACACCCCTGAATCCATTTGCTATGCATTTTTTCAGGTCCTGCTTCCACCCCGGGTAAGCCGGGTTGATAACGGCAAAAGGGATAAAGCGCTCCTGGTAGCCGGACTGCGATTTCAGCTCCTGGTAGAGCTCTTCATTGGCCGGCTGGGTATTTTTATAGTGGATGCCGCTGAGGCCGGCTACCACTGCCTTGTCAATTCCGAACCTGTCCATACGACCGGCCAGGCCTGACAGGGTGCTATTACGGAGCTGTTTATAAGGCCAGCTGCCGGTATAGGCATTTATATCAATCCACATGAAATCCTCCTTTTTTCAGCACGCGCTGGTAGTTTTTGAAAAACAGCTTTTCCTTTTGCCCGTCGGTCAGCTCCGAGGCAAAGATCTTGCCGATGCTCTGGTAAAAGCTGTTGTCGGAGCCGAAGAAAAGCCGGTCTTCACCGAGGTGCTTCAGGGCAAAATCGACCATGTATTCTTCGTTATTGCTCCCGCCGGTGTCGACATAAATGTTGGGATACGGCTCAAATGTTTTGCACATACATTCCCAGTCGCTGCCGCCTCCCAGGTGGGCAAACTGGAACATGGCTTCGGGGTACTTCCGCGCGGCATCTGCAAAGTCGTCGGGAGTGGAAATAGTTTTTACTTTCCCGGCGTCATATTTCATTTTATACCCGCCGACCCCCATCTGGCATTCACCGTGCATGAATATCAGGATGTTTCTGGAAGCCAGCTTCTCAATCACCGGCTCATACAGGGGATCATTGATCTTAACCTGCTGGTACAGGCGCGTGCCCGTCATCCCGGCATCGAGACAGCGGTCAATTTCATCGAGCGATTCTTTTCTAAACCTGGGGTTGAGCGTAAACTGGCCGGTGAAACGGTCGGGATGCTGCCTGACAGCGGCTATCACCTTGTTGTTCAGCTCCCTGAACTCCGCCGGCGTCAGCTCGATCTGCGTCATGGGATTGGCCGCAAACATCCTGGAGATGCCATACCGGTCGGCATAATCGAGATGCTGCGCGATGCTTTCCTTTGTGAAGACCGAAGTCGTGTAGGCGTCCACCTTTTTGAAGCGCAGCACCTCTTTCATGAGGTCGAAACTGCCTTTCTGTTCTGGTTCCCTCCCTGCCAGACCGGAGCTGATCAAAAGCGAAGAGGAGATAAGGCCGGCGGTAAATTTTCGTCTCGTCAGGCGGGTACTATGATCGGTCATTGTCCTGTCTTTTATGTTATATCTCTTCAGGATTGACTATATACTCTTTACTGGTTTTTCAGCTGTCCGGCTCTTACTGCCCGCGAGCGGTTGTAATAATCGTGCATGTTCTCAATTTCAAACTCCTTCAGGATCTGGTCGATCCGGAGGTTATCGTCTGTACAGATGACGAGTACCGGCCCGAGGTTGCCGGGATCCTTTATCGTTATCCGGTTCCCGTATTTGCTTTTGATAGCTTTCAGCTTTCCTTCATTATAGCCCAGGTGGACGAGACGAGAGTTAAGGTTGACCGTAGTCGTCGCATAGTTATTGTAGTTGGAGCTGCTGGCAATGATTTCGCCGAGAGGGTCCCTCACCTGCGAGAGCGTTCCCCGTCCGCTGATGGCCCCTACAAAGAAAGAGCGGCAGGCATAGGCCCAGTTGCTTTGCATATGGCCGCCGTGGTACATGGATGGAAAGAGCATGATATCGGGCTTTTGCTCTGCAAACCGGTTGCGGAGCTCTTCGAAGTTAAGGTCGAAGCAAATGGCCATGCCTACTTTGCCGAAGTCACATTCGAAAACAGGGCTTTCGGTACCGGCGACGACGCCGCTTTCGATCTCACCGATGGTCGGGAAGTTTTTGTGATAGGTTCCTGCCTGCCTGCCTTTCCTGTCGACAAGGATAGCGGAGTTGCGCAGGGCCCCGTTTTCATCGTATTGCAGCGTTCCGAAGGCGATATAGCAGTTATTCTGCTTCGCTTTTTCAGAAATGAAGTCGATCACCCGGTTCCCCCTGATTTTAATAAATTCTTCCTGTACACGGGTGTTATAGCCGGCTGGTATGTCAAAAAATTCCGGCAGCAGGATAAGGTCGGGGTGGTCCGGGAGCACCTGTTGGATCTGGCCGTCCCAGAAGCGGATAATTTCTTTGACCACGTTGTCCATATCTTTCCTTTCGCCGTAGCCGGGTATGACGGCCCCTATGGTAGAAACGACGATTTTCCCGGAGGCGGCTACATGGAAGCCTGCAAGCAGAAGCGGCAGCATCAGCCTGATCGTGAGCGACATGAATTTTGGCATAAGGAGATAGGTTTTTGTTATTTCTTTAAAAATCGGGGAACGGACTTCTCCGGAAGACGCCGCATGCAGGGTTTAATGATCTCAGCCGCGTTATAGGCTAAAATTTTTTCCTTTGCAGCTTTCGGCAAATCGGAGAATACAACCCAGCCGAGCTGCTGCCGGGGGTCTCGCATCGGTAAATCTGACCCGTACACGACTCTGTCGGCCCCCGCTTCGTTTACCATGTATTCGATGATACCCCCGGTAACGGCAGTAAAGGTAATTTCCGCAAAAACGTTAGGGTATTTTTTCATCATTTCAATGGCGAGGTCGGCTTCCCGGTAGCTGGCCCCGGTATGGGCTACCACCCACCTCACATCCGGGTACCTGCGTGCCAGGCTGTCGACCTCCTGCAGGTCGCTGCGCGAATGATGGATCAGCGCGTAGAAGTGGTTTTGATTGCCGTATTCCCACCAGACGTCGAACCGCTTGTCGTGGTATTCTATACCGAAAAACGGGTACGGCTTCATCCCGATAAACCTGGGATCGGCATATACGGCCTTTATCTGCTGCTCTATTTCAGACTGCGTGTAGTGGGAAGGATCGAAAGTTGCCAATCCCCAGAAGCCGCCGGGCGAGAGGTCGAGCGCGTTCCGGGTGGTTTTGTTCCCTGCTTCCGAAACATAGCTCTGGATGCCGTTCCAGCTCATGATGCCGCCTCCCTGGTAGCCGATCTGGCCGACGGCTTCAAAAACCCCTTTCGGGTCGCCGTTCTGCATCCTGTAGTGCCTCCCGACACCGAAGACGCCGGTGTCGAGCATGTGCATATGCATGTCGACGATGGGTGTGGGAGGCGGAGACCCCCTTCTGACGGCGGCCATAAGCGCGTCTTCCGCGTGGTTGTCTTTTTTAGGCGGGAGCTTCTCCAGCCTGAGCAGGCGTTTCAGGTTCCCGCCGGCAATTTTTTCACGTACTTCCTGCTTTACCCTGGCCAGGTCGACGTAGGTCCTGTGGGCGCCCTGGGACATAGCCGGGGCGCTGGATCCGAAAAGCAGCTGGTTCTCGAGGCCCTTCCCCGTAAAATACTCCAGTCCTTCATTGATCTGGAAAGTGTCGAAGCAGATGTGCAGATTTTTATACCTGTCGAGCAGCGGGATGATAAATCGCTGCTCTCCATAGGTGATGCGGTTCAGGAGCAGGGGTACTTCCGGGTACTTTTGCAGGAAAACGTCGACATCCGACCAGCTGCCCAGCTCGCTGGCCTGGGTGATCACCAGCATCCGGTTGGAAGCGATCCAGTCGAACAGCTCTTTCGAAGCGTAAGATTTCCAGTCCCACGAGTTGGAAACCGGCATGATGCTGAATGCCCGCACATTGTTTTCCTTTACCAGCTGTGTGAGCGTACCGGGAGCCGGGTATTCTCCGCCGGCATGAGGCATGACATTCCAGATCGGGAACAGGTTCGGGTAAGGAGCCAGCATACGGCTCAGCTCCAGGTTGGAATGATGCAGGTCGTAGTTGGCGGAAAGCGTATAGGCTACGAGCGCGGCCGACACCGAGCAATAGTCCATCTCCTTCAGAAGCGCTTCGAGCTTCCAGCGGTTAGCGGGATGGATGACTTTATCAGGCCCTATTTTTGTGTACGCGTCAAAAAAATAGAGCGTTTCACCGGGAGAGCTGCTATCGGGAAAAAGGCTGCCGGATCCTGAATACCCGGCAGCCATCAAACTTAACGAACCTGCCTTGAGAAAATCACGACGGGAAAAATAGACACTCATAACTATTATAGGCCAGCTCCCGGAACGTCGGACTTCCTTACCAGGCGAGGGGGAGTCGTTTGAAAATCAAATTTTACTCAGTTGATCCCTGTTCTCATGTACCTTATGGATCGCATCTACAATTTTATCCAGCTCGCTTCTTTCTGCCAGCAAGGTACCCGATCCCCACATGGATACCATTGTCTGGTCGGTGATGAGGTCGCAGTTTTTGAGGTTCATACTTTCCTTGTACTCTTTCAGCCTTTTTGGGGAAAAGAAAGTTTTGTATTCCTTTTTGGCCAGGATGGTATCCACCCAGGGTTCGCGGTGCAGGCCGTTTTTGATGTAGGAGCCGAAGGGCACCCCTTCGGCCGCTATGGCTTTCAGGAACTGGCTTCTTTCCGCACCGTTGAAATGCTCCTTGTTGTAAGACATTGCATAGTGATAGTAGGAGCCGCTTTCAGTGCCGGGATAATGTTTCTGGGGCCGGAGACCAGGGAAATCTTTGAGCTTAGAGGTGAGGTAGTTGGCGTTGGCATTCCTGATCTCGAACCTTTCCTTCGCCCCTTCCAGCTGTCCGAGCAGCACCGCCCCTTCAAATTCGTTCATGCGGTACTTAGGCCCGATACGCTCATTTTTCCCCTGCTTATTGGCGCCCCGGTTCTGAACGGTAAAGCATTCGTTGAGCAGGTTTTCATCGTTTCCTACCACCGCGCCTCCTTCCCCGCATGCAATCGCCTTGCTGGCCTGGAAGCTGAAGCACCCCAGGTCCCCGATCAGGCCGATCGCTTTGCCCTGGTACCTGGCAAACGGGGCCTGGCAGGAATCTTCGATCACCTTCAGGTTATGCTTTTTGGCAATGGCCATGATGCGCTCCATATTGGCCGGAACACCCATAATGTGCACAGGCATAATGGCCTTTGTATTGGCGTTGATATGCTTCTCCACTTCATCGGGGTCCAGCTGGTATGAATCAGGGTCCAGGTCGACCAGCACGGGCAGGGCTCTGCTTGTCAGGATAGCCGAAATGGTACCGAAATCGGTATAAGGCGACGTGATCACCTCATCTCCCGGCCCGATATTAAGCGCTTCCACACAGGTGCTGAGCGCCTGCGTGCCTGAGCCGGTACCGACGCAATACTGCGAGCCGATGACCTTGGCGAAATGCTGCTCGAAGGTAGGTACGGTGCCGCTGGCCGACTGTATACGGCTCCAGATACCGCTTTTGGTGGTTTTCATCACCGATTCTATTACCTTATCGTCGATATAAGGCCACGAAGGCCCTATGCGTCCCTGCCTTACGGCTTTCCCTCCCAGTACGGCCAGCCCTTCTTTTGACGAAGATATGGCAGGAGCGGAACCAAGTCCGGCGGCAGCGGTAACGGTAGTCAGTGCGGCGGTTTTGATGAATTTCCTTCGGCTGAATTCCTGATTTTTCATGATAGATCCAATATAATGAGTAAAACTATTCTATAAAGTGGTCATTCGGCGAAAGCCCGAGTTCCGAATCAAGGAACCGGTAGGCTGCCGTTCTCTGCTCTGTCGGGAAATCATGGCCTCCTTCCGGGTATACCGCCCTGGCTTTTTCCGTAACTCCATACAGCTTATATACTTCTTTTATCGATTCCATACCCACTTTTACGCCTTCTGCCGAGAAATAGTCTTCCCGGGGAGAATTCGAGAAGAAAGCGCGCGGTGCGATCGCAGCCACTGCTTCATGGAGATCGAAGGGGAAGAGATCTCCATCCAGGTGGTATTGATCCCGGAGAAGAGGCATGTGCACCTCCTGCGCCCAGGGCCCCAGCCTGCCGCCGTGCCGCCGCGCGCCTTCCTCAGACCAGGGGCGGTAAAAATCAAAGATAGTCCATCCGGAGCTGGAAATCACTACTTTGATCCGTGGTTCGAAGGCTCCTACGAAGATCGCATTATAGCCGCCGAGCGAATGCCCGATGACTCCTATGTTTCTCGGATCGACCTCCGGCCTCGCGACAAGAAAATCCACACAGCGGATATGGTTGAATATTCCCTTCATAGAGCCGGACTCGTACCGATCTGAAGAGAAATCGTAGTCCTTCAGCTCGCCGTAGCCCGGGAAATCCGGGGCAAGCACGGCATATCCCCGTTCGGCAAGCTCCTTTCCGTACGCTCGGTTGGGGCGGGTGCTGAGCCCGTCGACCAACCCTTTCCCGGCCTCGCCCGTCGGGTGCAGCGCAAGGATCGCCGGCAGAGGCTTTTTGCCGGAATACCCGGAAGGGAGATAATAATAGGCCGGCACGGTCTCACCCGGAGCGACGGTCAGCAAAACGGAATATCTCGTATACTTATCGGTTACCAGGCTGTCTGAAAATACAGCGGTAACCGGGCCGGCGGCAGACAGGTCGGGGAGCCTTCCCATGGCCTGCTGCATTCCCGACAGTATCCGGCTGCGTTTTTTCTCCCAGTCTTTCCGGGTCTTTACAGTCTTTTTCTTCCCGTCGCTATCCGTATAAGAAAGCAGGCCGTATTTTTTGCCCGGGTCATTATCTGCTTTGGCTTCTACAGCGTAGAAGCCAAAGCAGATACCGGTCAATGTGGATAGGAGCAGGATGACGATGATTTTGGGTCTCATAAGCCTAAAGTCCTGAAAATGTTAGGATGGTCTACCAGCCGGGATTCTGGGTCAGGCTGGGGTTGAGGACAAGCTCCGATACGGGGATCGAGGTAAGATAATCCCGGTCTGTTTTAAACCCGTACCCGTTTGGCATGGCATTCCTGTACGGATCGAGGAAGCCGTTCTCGTCCACCGGGAAGGTGTTGGTCTTGAGCTGTGACGCCTTCATGCCTTTGGGTCTCTTCCCTGTGATCAGCTCATCGGCTGCAGCCCAGCGCGCGATATCATCCCACCGGAAGCCTTCCAGCGAGAGCTCGACCCTTCTTTCACGCCTGATTTCGTTAATGGCAGGAGATAAATCAGGAAAATCCCACGCCGGATCGGCTGTGATGTCCGATAAGATCAGGTTAGGCATGCCGGCACGGTCTCTCAGCTTTTTTATGGAGATATCGATGTCTGCCTGTGTGAGCTGACCCAGCTCTGCCTTTGCCTCGGCATAATTTAGTAAAACTTCGGCATACCTGAATAAAATCGACGGAGTTTCCTCGTACTGGGATACGTGATATTTCAGATCCGGGTTATAGCCTTTCAGGATGATATAGCCGCTTGGCGCGTTGAATCTCGCAGACGTATTGATGTCGTTGTAGAGCTCGCTGTAGTAATGTATCGCACCATCCTGCTGGATGGTCCATACCTCCGAAGGAGTAGCGATCGTCTGGTAAAACCTGGGATCCCTGTTTTGCTTTTCCGTGGTCAGGCTTTCATACCCCTTGAATTGCGGGCTTACGCCTGTCGGCTTACCGTCGAGGCACAGGTAGCTGTCTGCCAGCTGTTTGGAAATGGTCTTGCCCTGGGGAGCGATCATGTAATAATTCCGGGTATTGGTAAATGCCGCTTCGCCACGCGAAAGGTCATTGTTGTATTCTCTCCAGAAAAGCACCTCGGGGTTTGAAGCGTAGGTTCTCAATATGAAGAGGTTCCTGTAGTCGGCATCAGGCTTGCCGGTTGAATAAATATCATAAACTCCCGATGCTATGATTTTGGACGCTGCTTCGGCGGCTATTCCGAAGTACTTTTCGGGCTTAGGGCTGGCAGCGGCAAAGGGAGTGCCTGCGTGGTACTTTTCCCATGAACCTTCGTAAAGGGCCACCCTGCTCTGCACTAAAAGCGCGATCCATTTGTTGATCCGGCCCGATCCTCTGCCTTTTTCGGCCGACAGGTACATAGCGGCCGTATCGAGGGAGGCGATTATGTTATCTGCTACCGCCTCTCTCGGATCTCTCGGGCTGTAAAGCTCGGGCGAGCTCGTGCCCAGCTCTTTATCCAGCCATTGGATGTCCCCGTAAGTTCTAAGCAGGTTGAAGTAGATCAGCGCTTTGAAAAAATGCGCCTCTCCCAGGTACTGTTTGTATTCGTCCAGGCTGTGGTTTTCTTCAACGGCGCGGTAATGGTCGAAAAAGTAATTAATGGCACGCACGCTCCCGAAAGAGATGCTTCCCGAAGTGATCACGGTCCTGGTGCCCTGCAGCCTGACGTCGGGGTTGGGGCCTACCTGGTTGTCGCTGTCGAAATCGTTCCCGTGGTCGTTGTATTTCGGGAACATCGAGGCGCTGTAGAACTGGTTGACATAGGCCTTCAGGTCGTTGGGCGTCTTGAAATAATGCAGGGATGTGACCTGGTCCAGAGGCGGGCGCTGCAGGAAGTCGTCGTTGCAGGATGAAAACAGGACAAGCGATATCAGGATAAAAAATATATTGAGAATCTTCATGACGCTATTACTTCTAGAATGTGAGGTTAAGACCAAAAGACAATGAACGGAAGACAGGGTAGATTACCCCGCTGCTGGAATAGCCGCCGTACTTGGGGTCGGAAGAAAGCGCAGTCTCCGGGTCAAACACTTTCGGCATTTTGGACAGCAGCAGCAGGTTTTCTCCGGACAGGTAAACTCTCGTATTCTGGATTTGAAGCTTTTTGAGGAAGCCTGCCGGCAGCGAGTAGCCTATCTGGAGATTTTTGAGCCTCATATAAGCTGCGTTCATCAGGTACCTGGTTTGTACCTGCCTGTTTTTAAGGGTTTCGGAAGTAAAATAGGGCTTTGCGAAATAGGCATCCGTATTGGGGCCGAGCAGATTGGTCTCCGTCGACGGGCGCCAGTAATCGAGCGCCGGAGAATCTTCGAACAGGGCCGAGCTTCCCCAGGCGCCGGTCAATCCCCAGAACAGCATCGAATTGTTGTCGGCGTAGTAGTCCCTCTTGGCTATGCCCTGCCAGAACATGTTGAAATCGAGCGATTTCCATTTGAATCCGGCCGTGATGCCCAGGTTGTAGCGGGGAGTAAAATTGCCTATTACCTTGAGATCGCCGTGGTCGTCCAGCGTACGGGTGCCGTCGGAAATGATATTATCCCCGTCCAGATCCCGGTATTTCATATCACCCGGCCCCCAGTTGGGATGGAACCTGGATTGATTGGGCATAGACTCGCCCGGGGTCTGGATAAGGCCGTCGCTCTCGTATCCCCAGATTTCGCCGTATCGCTTCCCGGTGTACCAGGTGTCGATGAGGTTGTTGTCGTTTTTGTATTTAAGGATCGTCGACCGGTTATCCCCCAGCCCGATGCGCAGATCGTAGGAGAAGCTTGGAGAAACCCGGTCTTCCCAGCCGAGCGTCAGCTCGAATCCCTTGGTAAGAAGCTCTGCATTGTTGGTCTGGGGCGTGGCTGCCCCCAGCTGGTAAGGAAGCGTGATCGACGGTCCGAGCATGTTGGTTGTCTTCCTGCTGAACCAGTCGAAAGTGAGGGTAAGGCGGTTGTTGAGGAAACCGGCATCAAACCCCAGATTCAGGGTAGTGATAGTCTCCCATGTAAGATTGTCACTGATAAGGGTCGGAGCTGTTGCGTATACCGGCCTTTCCTGGTCGATGATCCACGACAGCTCGTTATAGACCGGGATGGTGGAAAGGTACAGGTAGTTGTTGACATTCTGGTTGCCCAGCGAGCCGTAGGACGCTCTCAGCTTCAGCATTTTTACATAGGGCTCGATCGGGGCCCAGAAGTCCTCCTGGGAAATGTTATAGCCGGCGGAAGCAGACGGGAAAAAGCCCCAGCGTGAGGCTTTGGCAAACCTTGACGATCCGTTATAACGCGCGCTGAACTCAAACAGGTATTTCTCCCTGAAGTTATAGTTCAGCCGGCCGAATACGCCTCGCGTAGCCCAGTGATAGATCTCGTCGCCGACCGTTTTATCGCCGAGCGATGTGCTGAGCGAAGGGACCTCTTCGGTAATCAGGTTCACGCCGGTGGCATTGATGCCGGTGAAGTAGCGTTCTTCCTGCTCGTAGCCCAGCATAGGCTTGATGTAGTGCCCGCCGAACGTCAGCTCGTACGACGTGACGGCATTGATCAGCTGGTAGTTGTTTTTGGAGAAGGAGCTATTGTAACCTGTGGAAGGCTTACCGATATTGCCCAATGCGCCGGTCCCGACCTCTACCCATACCGGTTTGGGATTGGCCGTGTTGTTGAGACCGACCAGGTTGTAATTGTAGGTAAGGTTTGTTTTCCAGCCCTTCACCGGCTCAATTTCTGTTCCGAGCGTAACAAAGAAGTCGTTCTGTTCTGTCTTGTCCCTCCCGGTGCCCTGCGCCCACCTGACGATCGGGTGCTGGATCGTTCCGTTGACGTTGTAAAACGGCATCACCGGGGCGAACTGGAGCGCTGCCACAAAAAAATTATCCCTGGTAACAGTAGTTTGACCGACCGGGTAATCCGTCTTGCTGACTGCATATTTTATGCTTGAATTGAATCTCAGCCATTTTGTAATGCCGGTATTGAAATTGGCCAGTAAATTGTAGCGCTTGTAGTAATCGTAGCCGTAAGAGTAAACACCGTCCTGGTCGATGAAGCCGCCTCCCAGATAATACTGCGCCTTATCGTTTCCGCCGGATATATTGATGTTGTGCTTCTGATTGAAAGAAAAATCTTTCATGAGAAGCCGCGGCCAGTTGTTGTTGGCGTTTCCCTGCTGGCGGCCTGCCCATATGGTATTCGGCGGGTTTTCGGGGTCATATTCGTAGGGATAGGTCCCGTCGAGGTATCCCCTGATACGCTCCATCTGCGCTTCTCCGTAGACGGCAGCCAGGCCTCCGTTGGCATTGGCCTGATTAAATGCCGTAGCCCAGGTAAGCGAATTGACCTGGCTGGGTACCCTGACCGGAGAGGCCAGCGACAGGTTAGTCGAATACTGAATGTTGACTTTTTCGCCTTTGGCCCCCTTTTT
>MEDT01000059.1 GCA_001724175.1 Cytophagaceae bacterium SCN 52-12
CAGGAAGATGCCTCCTGCGATAAGCCCCACGGTTACTTTTAAGATTCTTTTGCCCGTCATGGAAAACTTTATTCTATGCGCTACGCTTATTTTAAAATGTAAAACAAACTTTACTTTTTATAAAATAAACTTTACTTTTATAGGATCATTATCATAACATTCTCCAAACTAATGAAAAAGATCCCTTTGTTGCCCGGTTATTTCAAATGGATTGGAATAGTTTTGACTCTTCTCAGTCTTGCGCTTTACTTCTACGATAATGAGAAAGGAGGTATAGATCTGCGTGCAAAAGTATTTGCTATCGTTGATGATTCTCTTTTCCGTGAAACCAGCATTCTTAAAATTGTAGAAACGGAGATCCGTCTTACGATGATCCTGATAACTGCGATCCTGGGGCTTGCGTTCATTGCCTTCTCCAGGAGGCAAATAGAAGATGAAATGATCAGATCGCTGAGATTACATTCCTGGTCGTGGTCGGTAGCAGTTATGACGCTGATATTTTTATTCTTCGCCATCTTCTTCTACGGGTTATCCTTCCTGAATTTCACACTTATGTTTCCTTATCTTCTTTTGCTTTCCTATATCCTTATATTTCAAATAAGCCTGCTAAGGTTAAACAGGGAGGTAATCTATGAAAAATAATATGCGGATCAACAGGGTTATAAAATGCTGGTTCCGGGAGCAACTGGCGCAGCTCGTCTCTGTGTAAGCCGGCAGACCATCCATGCGCTGGAAGCAGGAAAATACGTTGCTTCTACGGTCTTATTGCTGAAGCCGGCAAAGTGCCGGAACAGCTCGTGGGAGACACTTTTCCAGTTCGAGGAAGGTGATGAACGGAGTGTCGCCCCTGCGGGGCTCTTAGTAATATGCATTTTCCTTCACTACCGCCGGTTCCACCGGCGGCTATGCAGATATGGTCCCTGCGGGACCCGCTCTCTCAAGCGATGAAGCCGCGCAGGGGCGACACTACCTTTCATACGGAGTGTCACCCCTGCGGGACCTGCATTCTTAACCGAATTTTACCTCAGCCGGAGTAAGCTATAACCGGCACCCCGCCTAGCTTCCTGCTTTCTCCTCCAGCCGTCTTTTCACGATATCTTCCGGGTAGCGGAGCGCCAGCTGCCGAATTTCATAGCTGAACTTCGTAAACGTCTCCTCCCACATTTTCGCCTCTTCTTCGGTATACTCATAGAACCCGTTTGCATTGGAAACGCCGTTGCCGCCGGACTGTACGATGTCGTCGATAAGCTTCGGCACTTCCGTACCGTTATAAAGCGTCGGGAACAGGTCTTTCATGACGGTATGATAGGCTTTGACGCCTGTCAGGTCCATCCAGCGGAATACCCCGACAAAGGTCATAAAATACCCGGCATTGTTCCGGCATGACCTGTCCACATCCTCGATGGTGGCGTACCCGTTCTCGACCAGGTTGATCGCCTCGCGGTACATGGCATACATCAGCCGGTTGGTAATAAACCCGCGGATATCCTTCCTGACCAGGATCGGCTCCTTGCGCCATTTCAGGGCCAGCTTCTGCAGGTATTCCCCCTGGCCGACGTCGCTGTCGTCCCCGCATATGATTTCCAGAAAACGTGTAGTATGCGCAGGTTCGGCCCAGTGCAGCCCCAGAAAGCGCTTCGGATGCCTGGTGTGCTTCTGCAGAACACTGATGGGTATGGCGGAGGTATTGCTGGTCAGCAGGGCATTTTCATCGATGACCTTCTCCACCTTTTCAAACACCGATTTCTTTACGTCGAGGTTCTCAATGGTACATTCCAGTACCAGTTTTGCATCCTTCAGCAGCCCGTAGTCTTCGGTAATGGTCAGGTTTTCCAGGATCTCCTCAGGACTCCGGCTGATCAGCCCGTTTGACAGGGATTTGTCGAGGTGCTCTCTTATCCGGCTGCCGGCCAGCTTCAGATCGTCGCTTACGGGCGCCACGGCTATGACCGGGTGGCCCGCTATGAGCAGACAGGTGGTGATGCTGCACCCCATTAAGCCGAGGCCCACCACACCCACCTGAATATCGCGTGTTTCCAGCTCCGCCATCAGATCTTAACGACGTTACCGGTTTTAACAGATTCGTCGCAGGCAAAGGCGATCTGCAGGCTGTTGACAGCGTCCTGTATATGATCTGTCAGGTCGATGTCCTCGCGGATAGCCTTAAGGAAATACCGTTGCTCCCTGTTGCAAAGCTCCTGGTGATCAGGCTCGTCCTGGAGGTTGATCCAGGTATCTTCTTTGGCAAAACGCTCATTTGCGTCGAGATCGGCATGGTGGATCAGCAGCGATTCTGTTTTGGTATGCGCTTCGATCGAATCCGATTTCCCGGTACCTCCCGCATCTTTGGCTACGATCGAAACGGATCCTTTAGGACCGAATACGTCCTTGACAAAGAAAGCGGTTTCGCTCACCATCGGTCCCCAGCCTGCCTCATACCAGCCTACCGATCCGTCTTCAAACCTGATCTGGAGCTGACCGTAGTTGTAGTTGTCTGCCGGTATATCGTCCGTAAGACGCGCCCCGATCGCATTCACCTGTACCGGCTTGCTGCGAACCATCTGGCACATCACATCTATGTAGTGTACGCCGCAGTCCACGATAGGACTCAGGCTTTTCATCAGGTTGCGGTGCAGCGTCCACATCGCCGTATCGCTCTGCTGGTTGAGGTTCATCCTCATTACAAGCGGCTTGCCCAGCTTTTGGGCTTCCTCTATAAAGCGCTCCCACGACGGGTGATGGCGCAATATATAGCCAACTACAACCTTCTTGTTGAGCCTTTTGGCGGCAGCTGCCACGCGCGCGGCGGCCGCTACCGAATCTGCTATGGGTTTTTCCACAAAAACGTGGGCTCCGGCTTCCATTGCCTGTATAGCGTAGGCTTCATGAGTATCGGGATAGGTGGATATACAGACCGCGTCGGGCTTTGTCTCTTCCAGCGCCTGCGTAAAGTCGCTGTAGAGCGCATAGCCCCCGCCAAGCTTTTCATTCAGCGCTTCCTTGCTCTTTCCTTTTGAAACAATACCTACTATTTCAAAGCCATCTTCTGTGTGATACGCCATCGCATGGGAGCTTCCCATATTACCGGCTCCTACTACCAGCACTCTCAAAGGTTTAGTTGATTCTGACATTTCTGAAATTGAATAGTTATTAAATTAAAATGACCCTCTGATAGATTATATCAACCCAAATTTGGCGATAATTTTTCTCAAAGCGGAATCAATTCCACTTTTTTGACATACATTTCCGCCCCTTCCGACTGGATTTGTATCTTCCCCTTTGAGGGCCTGACATTTACGGCCTGGTTGACGAGCACGCCGTTCAGGTATAAATCGATGCTGTCGCCTTTTGCTATTACTTCCAGGCGGTTCCATTTTCCGACCGGCTTTTCCACATCCCTGCTTCCCCTGAAATTGACCACGTCTTTCCATTCCGGGTCGCGGTAAAGCCAGTTGATGCGCCCTTTGTTAATGGTAACAAGCTCCCCGCCAGGCTGGTAGATATAGGAAGCGCCCTGCTTTTCAGGCGCCACGGGCGCCGAAAGAGAAAACTTATCGGTACCGTCCCCAACAACGAGGAAATCGCCGGAGCCGCCTTCAATCAACTGGCATTCGATGGAATTGATCCACACGCCGCCATACCCGCCGTCCTTGCCCTGCGAATGGATCAGCACCCCGTTGTCGCGCGCGCGGTCTACCCGCGGCGCATATGTTTTTTCTCCCCATTTGAAATCTACGGTAAGCTTATAATTCTCATATTCTTCGTTGGTGGTAATACAGCCGTATTCCTCTCCCGTTATGAAAATCATCCCCTTGGAAACGGTAAATACTCCTTTAGGATCGCTGTTCTTACCGGTGGTTTTGAGGAAGGTGTACCATCCGTCGAGATTCTTCCCGTTAAAAAGGACTACTTTTTTCTTTTTCTGGGCCTGCACCTGGAAACAAGCCGTCAACAGCCATAAAAAGGCAAATATTGCGGTAAATAAATTTCTTCTTTTCATTATTGTTGGGTTGAATTGAGAGTTGAAAATTGAAAGTTGTCTACGGCTGCTTTTTCAGATCGTTAAGCAGCGGGAACAGCGTCGCGGTGATCTTTTCAGACGCCTGTACCTCGAGGTAGCTGGAGCGGGCCCGCCAAGTTTCATAACCTCCCCAGGAATGCTGTTTGGGCGTAGGCAGGTAACCGTTGTAGCCGTTTGCCAGGGAAATCGTAAAATTGGAAGCAAACGGGCTTTTCTCCTTTATTTCAAGTCCTATTTCTACAAATACTTCACAGGGGATGGCTGAAATGGCAAGATCGCCGATGCGGAATGCCTGGATGATGAGGGGCACCTTGTCGGGATATTTGTCGATCAGCACCGACTCCCTCGCATAAATGGCCTCCCTGTCTTTTAATACCTTATCCTGGTGCTTCGACAGGATATCGCGGGCTCTCTGCAATTCGGCCGCTGTCGGCTTTCTTACACCGAGGGAGATCTCCTTCTGAGCGGAGGCGAGCGGTACCCAGCCGACGAATTGCATGGCGCTCACCGCCTTGTATGCCTCGCCGGCTACCAGGTTGGCCACGCGCTGCATCTGTGCATAGGCGCCGTCGGGTTTCCAGCTGCCCGATTTCCAGTCGATGTTGTTGATATCGCCGCTTGTACCGTTGGACATGATGCCTACAAAAGGACGGTTCGGGTTGCCATGCCCTACCATCTCTTTCAGACGCCCCGCGAACATCCCGAAGTAATCCGCCGAAATTTCACCTCCGCCTGTACCGCCTACATAATGCAGCGAATAGTTGGCCAGCACCGCTATCGGTTCGCCTGTCCGCGCTTTCAGGGCGAGAACGCTTACTTCCGGATCCGTAGGTCCGGCAGGCTCTTTCAGGTCAGGGTTCTTGACGCCCGGGTTCATCCTTACTTTGTCTACGCCGCCAAACGGATTGGTCATCCCTTTTTCACTTTTCATAAACCAGCGGCGGTTATGTACCTGCGACGCCTCGTAACCCTTGCCCCATCCTATTTCGGCAGGCACCAGGTTGTTGTTGGCCCTGATCAGCGCATCGGCGATCCTTTCCGAAAGAAAATCGAGGTAGGCAGGCGAAGGGTCGCTCTGGAAAACGCTGCATGCAGTTCCGGCGCTGTGCGTATGGGTTGCCGACATCATCATGTTTTCGACGGGAATACCCGTCAGTTCATGAGCCCGCTTCTTGGCTTTATCGAGCGTCTCTTTATATACCATACACAGATCGGACACGACGATGGCCAGCTTCGTCCTGCCGTCGTCCATCACGATGGCCCTGGCGTGCGTATCGTCGTGGATATGCTTTACCAGGCCATCCTGCATATTTCCGTTTATGCTATAGCCGATGGGCGGGGTGATCACGCTGACGGCTGCACCCGCCCTGAACACCTGCTCCTGGGCATGGCCCGCACCGCCTGCAAAAGCCAGGGCGAAGACAATACAGAGTTTATTTAATTTCATCCGGGTATTAAGATTTGTTATCGAATAGTTGTAAAATAATATGAGGACCTCACCCCCGGGTCTCCTTTCCTCCCCTCACTTCTTAAGCGCCCTTAACTGCTCCAGCTGGCGCGCCACGATTTTGCGCGAAGCCTCCTTCTCTACCCTGTTGGTCCCCAGCCATGTCTCATAACCGCCCAGCTCATGCTGCTCAGGGGTAGGCAGGTAACCGTAGTTCCCGTTGGCAAGCTCAATGGTGAAAGTCGATTTGAAAGGACTCTTCGCCTTAATTTCAAGGCCGGTTTCCGCAAACGTTTCGAAGGGGATCGCAGCGATGCCCAGGTCGCCTATGCGCAGGGTCTGCATGACGATATCGACATTTTCGGGCCATTTCTCCTGCATCTGGATAGCCCTTTTGGCATAGGTCGGCTCCAGGGGATGGTATTTTTTGATGCCGTCCGGGTTGGCGACGACCTCTTTCGCCCTGGCCAGCATTTCGGGAGTCGGCTTTCTTACCTTCAGGTTGAGATTGCTGTAGGCAGCGCCCAGCCTCACGTCAGTTTGGTAGGATATCCTGCTATAGTTATCGTATATCGCCTTTGCCACATCGCGGGCTACGATCTGCATTTTCTGGTAGCTCTGCATCCGGTCTGCCGGCCCTTTTACATTGATGTTGTTGACGTCTCCGGAAGTACCGTTAGACATGATAGCGACGAACGACGGCGCTTTATTGCCGGCATCCATCAACCTTGAAAACTGCTCTGCAAAAGCACCGAAATAATCGGAAGTGATATGATCGGCAGGAACACCTCCCACATAATGCAGGGAGTAATTGGCCAGCAGCGCGATAGGCCGCCCGTCGAGCGCCTGGACAGATACGAAATACACCTCGGGGTCGGTCTTCCCGGCCGGCTTCAGCAGGTTCGGATTCCCCACCCCGGGGTTCATTCTTGCCTTGTCCTGGCCGCCGAAAGGGTTGGGTACGTCGGTCCCGTCCTTCATCAGCCATCTCCTGTTGAAAACGTGCTGGGGGACATCTACAGAGCTCCACCCTATTTTAGCCGGCTCCTTCTGGTAGATAGCCCGCCTGACGCCGTCGGCGATCCGCCTGGCGACAAAGGTCTGGTATTCGTCCAGCCCTTTGTCGTAGTTGTAGTTCATACGCTCGTCCCCCACGCTGCTCGCGCTCACGCTCGAGTGGGTATGGGTAGCGGCCATCAGCACATTTTCGGCTTTCATGCCCGTTTTTTCCCCGATGAGCTTCCTGGCATAGTCGAACACTTCCCGGTTGATAGACAGGTTGTCGACGATCACGATCGCTATCTGCTCCTGCCCATCATCCAGTACCAGGCATTTGGCATATAATTCATCGTGGATGTACTTGGCCTCGGGAGGAATGCCGAAATTCCCGACTATTCCTCCTCCCAGAAAAGGAGTGATATTACTGAGCGCCGCGCCTGCCTGAAGCACGGGGGTCGCGGGCTGCGCCGGCAAGCTACCGGCAAACAGGCAGAGTACCGCCAATAACAGCCCCGAAGCACGATTGCTGCAAAATTTGAATTTAAGGTAAATGGTTTTCATTGGACTAGTATAAAAATTAAAAAAACATCTATCCTCTCACTTAAATGCCTTCAACTGTTCCAACAGCCTGTCGGTGATCTTACGGGATCCCATTTTTTCCACATAATTGGTCCCAAGCCAGGTTTCGTACCCGCCCAGCTCATGATGTTCGGGAGTAGGCAGATAGCCGTACCATCCGTTGGCCAGTGAAATTGTGAACGTAGACTTAAAAGGACTTTTTTCCTTGATCTCAAGACCTGTTTCCGCAAAGGTTTCAAATGGAATGGAAGCAATGGCCAGGTCATCAATTTTCAAGGCAAGCATGACAGCCTTTACCTTTTCCGGCCATCGCTCCTGCACCCGGATCAAACGCTGGGCATAAAAAGGTTCCAGGGGGTGATACAATTTAATTTTATCCGGGTTTGCCAGTACTTCCCGGGCGCGTGCGAGCATTGCGGGAGTAGGTTTCCGGACTTCCAGGTCCAGTTCCGAAAAAGAAGCCCCCAGCGCTACGCTGGTCCTGTACTGAATCCGGGAATACTGCTTAAAGATCTTATCAGCTACATCCTTCGCAACAAGCTGCATTTTTTGGTAAGCGCCCATTTTTTCCGCCGGCCCCCTGAAATTGATATTATTGACATTTCCTGAAGTACCGTTAGACATCATCGCCACGAATCCGGGCGCTGCTTTATCGCCGCCCACCAGTTTCTTGAAGTAATCGCCAAATACACCGAAATAGTCGGATGAAACATGGTCGCCCGGAACGCCGCCCACATAGTGCAGGCTATAATTCGCCAACAACGCAATCGGGCGCCCATCGAGCGCCTGGACTGATACGAAAAACACTTCAGGATCGGTGGGACCGGCCGGTTTGTCAAGCGCAGGATTCGCCACACCCGGGTTCATTCTTACCTTGTCCTGGACACCGAAAGGGTTGGTCATATCCGTACCCGGTTTCATAAACCAGCGTCGGTTAAACACGTGTTCCGGGGCGTTTACCGAGCCCCACCCTATCTGGGCGGGTTCCCGGCTATAATATGCCCGCTGCACGCCATCCGCAATCCGGCGCGCTACAAACTGCTGGTACTCATCCAGTTGTTTGCCATAGCTAAAATCTCCGGTTTGCTCTCCGGTCTTGATAGCGCTGACACTGGAATGCGTATGAGTGGCCGCCATCAGCACATTTTCTTTTTTTATTCCCGTGCTTTTCTGAATGATCTCCCGCGCCTCATCGTACACCTCGCGCGGTATCAGGCAATTATCGGCAATTACTATCGCAATCTGTTCAGAACCATTGTCCAAAACCAGGCTTTTGGCATACAATTCGTCATGAATATATTTGGCAACCGGCGATCCGAAGCCTCCGATCAGCACATTATCCAGGAACGGCGTAATATTGCTCATCGAAGCGCCCGCGCGCAGCGGCCCCGGCTTATGCTGAGCGGACAAGACCAGCGGGGAAACGCCTAGAATGATTGCCAGCATAGCAGCTGTGCGCCTACCGGCAGAGCGGATACGCGTTAAGGATGGGGTTTTCATGTGGTTTAGGTTTAGAGTTCCTGCTGCTTAATTCGCTCCTTTCAGGAAAGCGATCAGATCCAGTAAATCCTGGCTGCTCATGGTCTGCTCGAGCCCGTCGGGCATTAATGAAACACCCGGATTGTTCAGGGTCTTGATATTCTTGCGCAAAATCGTTTCTTCCGTCGAAAAGGCAGTCCTGATGGTCAGGGAGTTTTCAGTTTCCGACACGAGCCAGCCGGTAATGGTATTCCCGTCGTTCGTTTCTACATTCAGCGCCTGGTAAGCGGGATATACTTCGTAATTGGGGACCAGGATATGAAGCAGGATCGCATCCGGCGGCTGGTTGCGGATACCCGAAAGATCGGGACCAACGTTCCCTCCTTCCATGCCTGCAAAAGTATGGCATGCCGTGCAGGTCCTCTGGAACACCTCTTTCCCGTTTGCAGCTACCGCTTTTTCGGCAAGCTTAGGCCTGAAGTCCTGGTAGACTTTCATCCGTCCGCCCGATTCGAGCTCTTCAAAATAGGCGGCAGCTTTCTTGCTGATCGACTCGTCCTTGTGCTTGATGAGCCGCTGGCGATCGTTTGAAGTAATCTCTGCCGCGCCTATCACCTTGCTTTCCAGTCCGTTAAAAAGGACGTTGATAAAATCAGGATTGGAAACCAGCGCCGCTATGACGGAGTTCTTCACCCGGGGAGTATAGGCCGACCAGGTATTCTTCGTGGTCATCAGGGCCGCTCCTTCAGGCGCTCCCAGCTTGGTAAGGGCAGAAACAGTTTCGATCTGCAGCTCGGGCGGGTTTTTAGCATCCAGCGTCTTTTGAAGGGTAGATTTTACTTTTGCAAAATCATAATACCCCAGCAAAGCCACGGCATCTTTACGCTGCGAAACGGGAAGGTCTTCCCGAAGCGCGACGCTGTTCATGCTTTTCATAAAGGCATCGAGCTGCTTTAAGCCCGTCCGGTCGGGCCCGCTTTCCAGCAATGCCTGCAGCGCCGGCTTGTTTCCGCTGCTGATCTCGTTTCTTTTTGACACTCCTTCGGCCAGACCCAATACCGTGGCAGCGCGCCAGTCTTCTCCTCCTTTCTGGTTAAGCGTTTCGGTCAGCAGCGCTCTGCACGCATCGACCGTCGCGGCATTTCCGAAAAGCTTTCCCATATCCTGCATGACAAGGGCGTAAGCGCGTGCGTCTCCTCCTTTCTGCTTCCGGAATGCGGCCAGAAATTCGGGCAGCCTGTCGGAAATCCCGCTTAATACGGCATTCCGGCACCACTTATCTTCCCCGTCACGTGCGGCAATTTTCGCCAACGCTTCTACTGAAGCCGGGGTTTTCTGGTTGCCCAGCGCAAGGGCGGTCATAAACCTCACCCTTTTGTCGGGATCGTCCGCTTTTTTGGCCAGTAAATCCCCCGGTAACCCATCGATCGAACTGTTCTTATCGGTCAGCCTGACGGCCTGCTCCCGCACACCCGGATCGGGGTCGTCAAGCGCCCTGACCAGCAGTGAGGCATCCAGCGCATCCAGGTGGCTCAGCAGCCATAAAGCGGCAGCCCGCGACTCTGGTACGGCAGAGTGGGCAGCCATCACTTTGAGCTCCTGTTTATATTCATTTCCCTTATCCTGCAGGATCATCCTGAACGCGGTTTCCCTGTGCCATTCGTTACGCGAGCCGAGGGCGCCCATCACTTTCTGAATACTTGAAAAATCCGGCTTAGCCAGCGCGTTTTCCTTTTGACCTTTACTGTAGATCCGGTACAGGCGTCCGTCGGTCTTGCCGCTTTCAAAATCGAGCAGGTGCCTGGCCTCTTCGGGAACGTACGACGGGTGATCTATCACTTTCCGGTACATATCCGCCAGGTACAGCGACCCGTCGGGACCGTGAGTCAGGAAGACCGGGCGGAACCATTCGTCGGTAGACGCGAGGAACTCCTTCGTATCGTAGGCCAGCGCCGAGCGGAATCCCGCCCCCTCAGGCTTCATCACCTGGCGCTGCACCAGGTTCTGGGCCGGCTCGCAAATAAAGACGTTGCCTTTATGGTCGCCGCTCATCCGGTCGCCGTTGTAGATAAGGAGCCCGCACGCCGAAGTGAAAGTGCCCGTATGCGACAGTCCCATCAGCTTGGGTATGAACTCAGCTGTAGTAACGGCCCCGCTGATGGGGAATACCTTCGCATTGGCCTCGACATCGGAAACGTTCTGGTAGGTTTCCGTAAACATCAGGGATGGGTTTCGTTTCAGGTGCCACGGCTCGATCATCATCTGCATGACAGGATGCCGGTTGGAAGTCCCGAAACGCCGTCCGAAGGGGTCGAATGCAAGCCCGAACTGGCTTCTCCCGCCGGTATTTTCAAATACGAAAGTTTCCGGGTTGAACCTGCCGTCGGCAGAGGTAAAGCTTACGGCTTCTCTTTCGGGATATTTGGGAGAGGTAATCTTGCCGCCGTTCAGCCCGCTGGTCACATACACCCAGCCGTCCAGCCCCAGTATAGGGTGGCTCACCCTGATCTGCGCCGTCTTGTCGGAGTTGAAGCCGGTCAGCACCACTTCCTTAATGTCGGCCTTGCCGTCGCCGTCGGTATCCTTGAAATAGTAAATATCGGGAGCGCAGGTAACAAATACCCCTCCTTTCCAGGGGAGCACCCCGTTCGGATAAGTCAGCCCCTCCGCAAATTCGTAGCGGGTCTCGAACTTCCCGTCTTTGTCGGTATCCCTGAGCAGGGCTATCCTTCCGATCGCGGGGGCTTTCGAGCCGTCTATGGGATCGGGATAGCCCCGGTCTTCGACCACGTACAGGTCATTACGTTCGTCAAATGCAAAAGCCACCGGATCAATGACCAGGGGCTCCGAAACTACCAGTTCTATTTCCAGCCCCTCTTCCAGCCTGAAGCTTTCCAGGGCTTTCTTCAAACGGTCGGAATTGTCGTCATTCAACATCTTCACACCATGCTTGGTTGTCAAAGCAAAAGTGCACATGCATGCCAGGAGAAATAAGATTTTAATCTTCATTGTAGCTGCCTGTAAATACCAGGCTTTTCAACTTTTAAATAATGTGTTTACAACCGGCCCTGAATTTTTGCAGGAATGTCGGGACAGCCGGGATTAAGAATTCCGCACCGAAAACTTCACTTGAAATTTTCTATCATAAATGCGAATAATCGTAGTGGTTCGGTAAAAGGTTATACTGAGAGTAATGCATTTTAAGGGAAAGGATTGATTATCGGGATAATATATGGGATCCATTCTAATAAAATCAACAAACCGGCTTTTTTGATAAGTAAAGAATTTCAGCTGCAACACGCGTTGTTGACGGCAGCGTTCTTTTTACGTTATGTTTCGTCGAAAACATTACCTTTTATAATAATTGAATGCCTTTTTCTTTCCCGCAGGCCGCTGATTTTCACCTGGCTGTCCGAGGTCGCCCAAATCTTTTCTTCCACGCCCGGCCAGCTCATTTAGCCTGCGGACCACGTCCGGATTATCTGCTGCCAGGTTGTGCCTGGCCCCCGGATCTTCTACCACATTGAAAAGAAGAGGCTGATCGCCCTGCCCTTTTTTAAAAAACGGGTGTCGGTCGAAAGTTTCAAGAGGTAAAAAGAGTTTCCAACAGCCGCTGCGAACGGCCTGTAACTGCTGCTGCTCATAGTAAAAGAAAGCGTCATAAGGGGAAACTGCCCCTGACTTACCTTCTATCAAAGGCCAGATATTGAACCCATCCGTTGCGCGGCCGATGGTCCCGCCGGCCAGATAACTCAAAGTCGGCAGCAGATCCATAGTGCTTGCCATTTCATAGCAAGTAGTACCTGCAGGTATCCGGCCAGGCCCCCACATAATGGCAGGCACCCGGAACCCTCCTTCTGAAGTAGTGTAACCCCGTCCGTGCAAAGGCAAATTTGTACCCATTTCCACACTCTCCGGATCTTTCCCCATTGGAGAACCGTTGTCAGAAGTGAAGATCACGATCGTATTCCCCGAAATTCCCAGCTCCACCAGCTTATCCATTATTTTTCCTACAGACCAATCGAGCTCTTCCACGCTATCGCCCCACGGGCCGCCCGCGCTTTTGCCACGGAAGCCGTCTGAAGAAAAAGGCTGGGTAGTGCTGCCTGGCATAGCCTGGGGCATATACAGGAAAAAAGGAGCATTCCGGTTTTCGGAAATATATTCCAAAGCTTTTTCGGTATACTTCCTTGTGAGCATATTGCGATCTGTGCCCCATTCTACTATCTCTTCATTCACCATGAGCGGCAGCTCGGGCCATCGATCGCCGTCATATCGTTTTCCGAGCTTCCTGCCTGTTTCGCGGGTCATATCGTCACTGTACGGGATCCCGTAGAAATAATCGAACCCCTGCTTTACCGGAAGGAAGTCCGGGTGATCTCCCAGATGCCATTTCCCGATTATTCCTGTACGATATCCCGCCGTTTTCAATACTTCCGCGATAGTTATTTCCCCGATGTCGAGTCCGTAGGGAGACAACGGTCGAAGCACGGCTCCGTCCCGGTCGTTCCAGTGCAGCCCGACACGCTGGGCATAACAACCGGTCATGAGCGACGCCCGTGAGGGGGTGCAGACACCCGAGCTTACATAAAAATGGGTAAACCTGCGGCCTTCCTTTGCCATCCTGCTGAGATGAGGGGTACGGTTTACTTTCGACCCGAAAGGCTCTGTATCCCCATAGCCCAGATTGTCACAGAGGATGATGATAAAATTGGGCCGATCAGAGGGAGAGACAGCATTCGCTCTTTCATTACCGGCCATGATCCAATATGCCAGGAAAATTCCTGCTATCCGCCAGGATACAGATATACTACAGAAACCATTTGTCTTCATGAGCATACAAAGTCGTCAGCTCAGCTCAGCTCGGGAGCCACGCTGCCGTACTCCCAGGGCTTACCTTTGAATTCCGGGGCGGGCCTGCCTTTCGGCGCCTCGCCGGGCTTCAGCTGCCGCGCAAGATCTACCCCGATCGCCGCCATGCGTGTTCCTGCGTCGGGTACCAGGTTGCTGTACAAGGTCAGGCGGGTTTCATAGCCTCCTCCCCCGGCCGCCAGCGCCTGCTCGGTCGGTACGTAGCCTACACATCCGTTGGCCAGCATCGATATGAAGGTATATTCAAACGGGCTGTTCAATTTGATGTCCAGCCCGAACTGGCAGAAATATTCTGCGGGGTTTGTAATAATGGCTGCCGGGCCTATCTGGATAACCTGGACCTCGACCGGTACCGTCGGTTGTCTTTTGGCCATTGCGTCCAGCATGACCGTCTCCTTGGCAAAAGTCCATACCGTGGTGCCTACTTCTTCGGGCTTCTTTTTGACAATGGCCACGCTTTCCTTCACCTTTTCCGGCGACGGCAGACGGCGTTTCATATTTTCCCGGTGAACTTTATAGGCTACCGGGGCCAATGTTCCCCTGGGCATGTCCAGCAGCACCTTCACGGCTTCCGCCCCTACCCTGGCGCCCACAAAACGGGCCCATTCCTCGCCGGCACGGTTGACAAATACATTCCGGTTGTCGACCTGCGTCACATCGCCTGCCGCTCCCTGTATGAACACCACGACGCAGTCGGGCCCGAATGCACCCCGGATGGTCTGCTCCAGGTAATAAACCCAGTTGGCCGAGGCGCCGCCCGGGTTGGTCGTCGTATGACAGGTATAGTTAACGATGCAGCCGATGCATTTTCCCTTCTCATCCCAGGCCCCTATCACGCCAACTTCCGGGTCTATCGGGCCGGCAGGTTTTACGATCTCCGGGTTCAGCTGACCGGGATGGGTATAAGTGAGCCCGTTTTTCATGAAAAAGCGCCTGTTAAAGGCAACTTTGTCCTCTATTCCGCGACCAATGCCCAGCTCCGCCGGACCGGCTTTGCCGTTGGCTTCCACCACTGCCTTTACCACCTGCTCCTCGACGGTTTTCAGGTAGTCGGCATTGGCGCAGGAAGACTTCTCGTATGCAAGCTCTTTCACAAGCGGATCCGCCCAGTCGAACTCCCCGGGCTGAACCATCCCGGTAGGCCCCGAAGAATGGGAATGGGTAGCGGCGATCAGGACGGCGTCTGCCGGGATCCGGGTTTGTGCCTCTATCTTTTTCCTGGCCGAAGCTACCAGCGACGCCGGCACCATCAGCGCATCTACCGCAACGACCGCCACGCTTCCCGAACCGTCCTTAAATACCGAAGCTCTTACTTTACAGGGGTCGTGGATCGTTTTATGGAATACCTTCCCGTATCCGCCCGGCTGCTCCATGCCCAGTTTGGGGGTTATGTCCTGCTCGGAGAACCCTGCCCTTGCGGCATCCTGCAATACCTGCCGCCCGGCGGAAGGCTTTACCGCAGGCCGGGCGCCGGCTTCAGACATGCCTGCGGCCGCCAGCCCCAGGACGGACGTTCCTGCCAAAGATTTTTTAAGAAAGTCCCTGCGGCTGTCGATGTATCCTTTTTTCATTTGCCAACTGTTAAAGATTAAATGGTTTAGTACTTTTTTTCGATCATTTATTTAAAAACGATTAACTATATAATGAAAAACGTAACCGGCGCCCTACATACTCACCGCTACTTTTAAAATAAACCTATCTCCTTCGTTCTGAAGGAGAATAGGTTTATCGACCATCTACCAACTATCAACAAAAAAGATCACCATCCCGGGTTTTGAGTCAGCTGCGGATTGAGCGTAATCTCCTGCAAAGGAATAGGATTGAGATAAAGCTTATCGTCCCATTTCCTGGCCGTATAGCCCGGGTACAGGACCCTGTTGGCGCCCGTTGCCGGGTCTACCGCCCCCTGGATCGTTTTTGGATTCTCAAGTACCTTGCCGGCTTTCCACCGTACCAAATCATCCCAGCGGTTGCCCTCAGCGCAGATCTCCAGGCGGCGTTCCCTCCTGATCTCGTTCAGAAGCGGCGATATCGCCATACCCCAGTCCGGCCAGTTCGGATCTGTAAACCCTACCGTCGTCTTCAGGTGCGGCATGCCTACCCTGTCGCGCAGTTGGTTTACCGTTTTATCCAGCACTTCCTGTGTACATTCGTTGAGCTCGGCTTTTACTTCGGCGTAGGAAACCAGGACTTTACCGTACCTGTAGACGAAGTCGTCGGTGGTCGAAGTGCTGGGAAGCCTGTCTCGTTCATAAGGGCTGTACCCCTTGATGATGTAGTAGCTCGTAGGACAGTAATTATTCTGGAACTCCGGCATGGTTTTGTAGTTGGTCGTCCCGTCGTCGAAAATACGGTAGGGGCGCTTCTCCTGGTAGATAGACTGCTCCATGCGGGGATCCCTGTTCACAAATTCGTCCGCAAATTTCTTATCCCCTTTATAGAGCGGGCTGATCGCAATCGGGAGGCCGTCGGTACACAAATAAGATTCGACAAAGTCCTTGCTGTAGCCGGTATACGGCTCGCCGAGCTGGCGCACATTGTTGTGCATACGCTTGTCGGTGATGTAGCGCTGTACAAAAATCCCTTCCGGGTTTCCTTTCAGCTCATACTGCACAAAAAGGTCGAAATAGTCTTTATCGGGCTTGCCGGTGGACCATACCGCAAAGCGGCCCGAGCTGATGATCGACTCATAGGCGGCAGCGGCTTTTTTGAGCAGCTCCTCGTGCCCGCCGCCCACGTTGTGGTACTTCCTGAATGTCCCCTCGTACAAGGCTATGTCTCCTTTCAGGTTAAGCGCGGCAAATTTGGTAAGACGATCTTCAGCCGAGGTTTCGGGTAAATTTTCTATCGCAAAATCGAGGTCCGCCAGCATGTTGTTCACCACGGTCTCACGCGGGTCGCGGGGAGCGTTGAGCTCTTCCGACTCCGTATCCAGGCTCCTGGACAGCCAGGGGACTTCTCCGAACTTCTTCAGCTTATCGAAGTAATAGAAAGCCCGGAAAAACCTCAGCTCTCCGTGGGCGAGCTTCAGCGTCGCGTCTTCGGGTACGCCTGCAATTCTCTCAAGCGCATAATTGACCCTCCTGATCTGCAGCCAGTCGGCCTTGCCCCAGCTGCCGCCGGAAGAAGGGACCGGGGTTTCGTTCCAGGTATAGGTATTCCGGCTGCTGGGCACCTGGTTGTCGCTGAAATTGTCCAGCGAGTACCACGCCAGGCGGGCATCAAACAACGTAGGATAAAACTGGCTGGCGTACATTTTAAAATCCGCCCCGGTCTTCCAGAAATTGGTATCGCTTATTTTGTCTTCCGGGAATTTCTCCAGGAAATCGTCATTACATGCCGTAAGCGAAAAGATGGATACTATCCCTGCCAAAAAGTATTTTTTCATTTTCTTACTGTTTAAATAGGGTTAGAAATTGATATTGGCGCCCAGGGAAAGCGACTTATACAGCGGGTAGGAGCTCGGCCCCGGCAGCTCCGGATCCGAGATCTTGATCATCTTGGTGGCGGTCCACAGGTTTGCCCCCGTGAAAAATACCTTGATGCGGTCCATCCCTATTTTCCGGCTGACATCTGCCGGAATGGTATATCCGAACGTCAGCTGCTTTAATCTCAGGTAGGCTGCGTTCTGCAAAAAGCGGCTCTGAACGGCCGTGATATCGCCGGCGCCGGAAATAATCGGCCTCGGGAAAAATGCATCCGGGTTTTCCGGCGACCAGTAGTCCATCGCCGCTTTCGAAATCCCGACCCATTCGTTGGAGTACTGCGTAAGGTAGTAAAGCGTCGACATGTTAAGGTCGCGCTTCGCCACGCCCTGGAAGAACAGGTCCAGGTCGAAACCCTTCCATTTCCAGTTGGTGCGGAAACCATAGCTGTATCTCGGTGTGTTGTTGCCGATAACGCTCATGTCTCCGGGATTGCTGAGCGTTTGCGCGCCGCGGGTTATTTTCCCGTCGCCGTCCAGGTCTACCATCCACAGGTCGCCGGCCTGGCGTTTCCTCCCGTTGATATTCGACTGGTCGAGCGCGAGGGCCTCTTCGTCGGTCTGGAACAGCCCGCCGGTGGTCAGCCCCCATATGCTTCCCAGGTTTTGTCCTACATAGTAGTCGGTAATCAGCCCTGAAGGGTTACTGAATTTGGTGATTTTAGCCGAATAGTCCGAAAGGATAACCGTCGCTTCGTAGCGTACCTCCCCGATCTTGTCGCGCCATTCGATATTGAGGTCGAAACCCGACGTTCTCATATCCGCCGCATTGGCCCGCGGCTCGGTAACAGCCAGGACTGCCGGAAGGGTCTGCGACTTTGTAAGCATGTCGCGGGTATCCCTGCGGTACACGTCGAAGGAAGCGGTCAGCTTGTTCGTAAAAAGCGACAGGTCAACACCGAAGTTCATCTGGGAAACCGTCTCCCATGTCAGCGTCGGGCTTACCAGCTCGGGTGAGTAAACCGACATCGGGCGCTCTCCGTTGACCAGGTAAGGAACCTCCTGCGCGCTCAGCGTCGCGATGTACGGGTAGAAGATCGGGTTGCCTGCGGCATCTACCAGAAGTTGGTTGCCCAGTGTTCCGTACGATGCCCTGAACTTTAAATCGCTCAGCCAGCTGCTCGTCGAAGACATAAAACCCTCTTTGGATACCCGCCATCCCAATGAAACGGAGGGGAAGAAGCCAAAGCGGCTCTTTTTCGGGAAACGGGATGTACCGTCATACCGGCCGTTAAACTCGAGCAGGTACTTGTCGTCGTAGCTGTAATTGAAACGGGTAAATGCACCCCTGATCGCAAACTCGTTCAGCCCGTCGGATGCGAACCTTTCGCCGGATGCCAGGCTCATGTAAGGGATATCGTTGATGATCAGGTTGCGGCGCTCTGCCTTGGTCCATGCATAGGATGCATTTTCCTGGTTAAAGCCCACCATCAGCTTTACATAATTCTTTCCGAACGTATTGCTGTAGTCCCCGTAAGCATTGAAAACGTAATAGTTATCGTCATAGTTAGTCCTGATCACCCTGTTCGGATTAGATCCTCCGTAGTACCCCGACACATCGCCGTTCACGTTATAGAAGGGAATAAGCGCCAGGTAAGACATTTCGGCCGTAGACTTTGTATTGAACGAATAATCGACATTGAACGTGGTATTGCGGATGGGGGTCAGCGTGGCACTTCCCGTCAGCCATACGTCATTGACTTTCCGCGTACGTTCTCCCCCGTCTTTGATGAACTGGGCGGGATTGCCGATCGATCCCTCGTGCGTCCATTTCCCGTTGGGATCATACAGCGGCTGGGTGGAATAAACGTTGGTCTGGTAGATCGTCCCGGTTTCAGGGTATGAATTACGGAACTGATCGTCGTTGGGCGGATACCGCTTGTTGCTGTTATTGACCGATATCTTGGTCCCTACCTTCAGCCAGCTCAGCACTTCGTAGTTGAGATTGGTCATCAGGTTGTAGCGGTTGAATTTCTCCTTGAACAAGTCCCTGTTGGTGAGACCGCCCTGGTAGATGTACGACAGCGAGCTGTAATAGTCAAATTTGCCCGACCCGCCCGAAACGCTGGCCGTATGCTGCTGCATGGGATACCGCTTGTTCATCAGGATATCCTCCCAGTTGGTGTTGGCCACCCCTGTCCACTCGTTGAGGTTAGAAGGGTGAATGATGGCCGACGGCTGGCTCGGATCGTTGTAATGGGCCATCATGGCATTCACCATGATGTCGTCATAATACGGCCGGCCGTTTATCCGCATGTAAGCCTCGTTCATATAGCCGATCCGGTCTCTGGTATCGATAAACTCGATCCGGCTCGTCGGCTCATTGGAAGTAAGGATAGAGGAGACCGATACGCTGGGCCTGTCCTTTTTCTTACCACTTTTGGTAGTAACCAGGATCACCCCATAGGCAGCCCGGGCTCCGTAAATTGCCGCAGAGGCAGCATCTTTCAGTACCGTTACGCTCTCTATATCATTGGGACTGAGCAGGTTGATATCCATCGGGATCCCGTTTACCAGGATCAGCGGCGAGCCGCCGTTTATGGAAGTATTCCCGCGGATATTGAAGGTAGCCCCCTGCCCGGGAGAGCCTGTGCCCGGAGAAATGTTAAGGTTGGATACAGTTCCCTGCAATCCCTGTCCCAGGTTAGTGATCGGCCTGCTTTCCAGCACCTCCGAGCCTATCGTCGATACTGCGCCGGTGAGGTTGACCTTTTTCTGGGCGCCGTAACCTACCACGACCAGCTCTTCCAGCGATTTGTTGTCTACCTGCATGCTGATTTCCAGCGACGTCTGGGAGCCTACCGTTTTTTCCTGCGTAAAATATCCCACGAAAGAAAACACGAGCACCGCGCTGCCGTCGTCGACGGTAAGCTCAAAATTCCCGTTTTCATTGGTGGTCGTCCCTTTCTGGGAACCTTTCACCAGGATGCTCACGCCGGGAAGCCCCTGCCCGTTTTCATCCCGGACGATACCGCGGACTACCTGGTCGGCGGGGGGCGGCGTCACCTCGAAAGAAGACTGCGGGATAGCTCCCTCCTCCTGCGCGCGGTTGATTAACGGTACAGGTATACGACTGACGATAATATGCTTGTCCGATACTTCATAAGAAAGGTGCAGCGGCATCAGCAGCCTGTTCAGGGCGACGGACAGGGGCTCCTTCTGCGCTTTAAACGTCACCTTCTGGGAAGGATTGACCAGGTTGGAACTGTATAGAAAATTGATGCCGGTCTGCTTCTCGAGTCTGGTAAAAACGGTTCTTATCTCTTCCTGCTTCACCGATATGGTCACCCGGCGATCAAGAAGATCCTGTGTTCTGGCTTCATGCGCCTGTACTGCACCCAGAAGAACAAAGGATAGGAACGATTGTAAAACAGTGATGCGCATAATTTTAACAGCTAGCCGGTAGCCACAAGATGGTTTTTCCATAAATTTAAATGGTTTGTTGGGTCCACAAAATTTGACAAACGATCTCCGGCCCAGTGCCAGTGAGCCCGGAGAACTTTCAGATGCCGGCCGGGAAACCGGCCGGCATTCTTAGAAAAGGAAGTTATTTTGATATCATAGTGTCAGGTTTTAGGTTCAGGAATAGATTTATTTCATATAGGAATAGCCGATCTAAGTACAACCTTCTGAATCTATCACGATCTCGCCATCGACCACTTTATAGGTCGCTCCCAGGCCCTTACATATCAGTCTTATTTTCTCATACAGTGTTTCATTGACGAAAGAAGCGGTGATCCTGCAGTCAGACAGCAGGTTATCGGGATAGCGGATCCTGATATCGTAAGCTTTTTCCAGCATATCGAAAATATCCGATACGGGCTTATCGTCGAAGAAGTGCAAAAGCTGCTCATCCGGTATTTCCGGCTTTTCCAGCTTTTCGAGCGACAGCTGCATCTTATTCCGGTCCAGCACTATCCTTTCATCAGGATTGACAATCTCTCCTCCCTGTTCCGTTCCTTTCAGGCCGCTTATACCCGGCGCAAAAACGGTCACCCTTCCCGTCCTGACCACTACCTCGGCCTGCTCATCGTCGGGAAAGGCCCTGACGTTAAAGCTGGTGCCGAGGACCTTCGTGGTGAACCCGCTGGTATAAATATAGAACGGGGATTCCCGGTTGGGAACTACTTCGAAAAAAGCCTCCCCCGAAAGGTGTATCTCCCGTTTCCCGTTCGTCCCGAAATCGTGCAGGTCATAGCTGACCCGGCTGGCAGACGCCAGCAGCACGGTGCTCCCGTCGGGAAGGTCAACAGGAAACACGCTCTTCCTGTCGTTTACGATTTCTTCGAAACGCGATTTCTGAGCGACCTCCACGCCGGCCCCGGCGTCGCCTTCTGCGGCAGTATCCCGGTACATCCGCAATACGCTTCCCGCTATGAGAACCAATGTAGCCGCTACCCACCAATACCTCGAAACAAACACCCGCCATGAGCGCAGCTGTCCTTCCTCCCTGCCTTCTATGTTTTCCTCTATCCTGTTCCACAACACCTGTTTCCTTTCATCTTCCAGCGTCTGCCCGGGAAACCGCTCTGATGCCAGCAGGATCAGCCTGGCTGCCGCCATGGCTTCCCGCCGCTCCCAGTTGGCCTGCTCATATTCTTTCCACTGTCTGTCTTCTCCACCCGTTTTCACCAGCCGGACAAAAACCGGATCGGATAAGAATTTTGCTATGTCGGGGTCCTGAAATTCCATTTAAAATCAAAAAGTATGTTGTGGGCCTTCTTTGAAAGTACCAAAGAGGCTGCTGCCGGATTTAACTCATCATCTTTTATTTTTTTTTATAGAGATCAGGTTTCGTTCTAATATCCGTTATTCTGCTTCAGCCTGCCCTGGCTGTCATCGATTTCAGTTTGCGGTATCGGCAAAACCTCGTTGATCCCCTCCTTGAAATTCGCGCCTTTAACCGTATTGTACTTCCGGGCATAGGCTCTCAGCACCTCTCCTGCCCTCCCCTGCCTGACAAGGTCGAAGAAGCGATGATTTTCCATGCTGTACTCCACACGCTGCTCGTGGTAGATCGCCTGTCTTAATTCTTCTTTGCTACCGGCTGCGATATCGGGCAAAACCTGCTGGTTTCCCTGCCTTGCCCTGCGCCTCACCTCGTTGACGCTATTGACGGCCGCCGGGCCGTTACCGTTTTCATTGGCCGCTTCGGCATACCACAAAAGCAGCATTCCGTATCTCAGCTTTATTTCATTCCTGCCGGAATGGATCGGGTCGCCGGTCGGAGGAAAATCGGAAGCGACCAGATACGCTTTTTTGCTCATATAGCCCGTCTCGCTGTTCCCGATGTCCGCGATCTTTCCGTCAGGCATCAGGTCTCCCTGCTTATAGACGGTTTGCCATAACCGGGGATCGCCTTCTTCAAACTCATCTACCAGGTCCTGCGAAGGGTTGGCAAACCCGTATCCATACATCCCGGCGCTTCCCTGCCTGATGGAGGCCAGGTTCCTGGCAGTCAGGAACTGGGCGCTGTACAGATGATTTATTTCAAAAATATTCTCATCGCCGAATTCCCCCCCGATGGTAAAAAGGGATGCATAGTCACTGACGAGCCGGTACTCATTGGAATCGATCACCTTTTTGAACCAAATCTCGGCATTGGCGAAGTCCCCCATATAAAGAAACACCTTCCCCAGGTAAGCCTGCGCAGCGCCTTTCGTGATGCGGCCGTTTTCTGCCGCGGGCATTGCGCTTTTCGCCGGCAGGACATCGGCTGCGGCGGACAGATCTTCCCGGATAAACTGGTAGACATCGGCCTTCGGATCCCGGGCTACCGTTTTTACATCTACCTGGGAGGTCTTGATAAGCGGCACGTCCCCGAAAAGAGTGACCAGGATGAAATAGTAATAAGCCCTTAAAAACCTGGCCTCGGCCAGTATCCTGCTTTTCTTTGATTCGTCCATTTCGATACCGGGTACGTTTTCCAGCACGAGATGCGAACGGAACACGCCGAGGTAGCTGTTCCTCCAGACCTGCAGCGCAACGGTATTGGTCGACGCTATGGTAAAGTTTGCTATGTCGTTGAAGTAGCTGCCGTCGCTCGGTCCTTCACCGCCCTTTAACGCATTGTCGGTAACGATATCGTATATAGAATAGCCGTCGTAGCCGGGATAATTATACAGAGGGTTATAGGCGGCGGCGAGCGCCTTCATGGCGTCGGCTTCGGTCCTGTAGCCCGATGCCACCGAAAGAGTCGCCAGCGGATCTTTATTTAGAAGGTCGTCACACCCCAGCAGGAAAAAACCCGCAACCAGTAGTATGAAATGCTTTTTCATCCGAATTGAGTTTGTGGTTTGAACATCTTACCCGCCTGGTATCAAAGGCTGAAATTCACACCGCACGAGAAAATCCTCGGCTGCGGGTAGTAGCCTTCGTCCACCCCGATCCTGAAGGAGGAATCGGGACTTCCGATCTCAGGGTCAAATCCTTTGTAACGGGTTATTGTAAACAGGTTCTGAAAGGAAAAATAAATCCGCAATTTCTGGATAGCACCCGATGAAGCGACCGGTACGGAATAGCCTACCTGCAGGTTTTTCAACCTTAGATAGTCGCCTTTTTCAACGAAATAGGAGGAAGCCCTGAAGTTGTTGTTAGGATCGTTCACATTCAGTCTCGGCACGGTATAGCTCGAACCTTCCCCGTTCCATGCATGCAGCATTTCGGTATCAAAATTGTAGAAGTTGCTTCCCTGGGTAAAATATTTCCAGTTTGCCACGATATCGTTTCCGCTGACGCCATACAATAAGGCGTTCAGGTCAAAATTCTTCCAGGCCAGGTTGGTGGTCAGGCCATAGCTGATGTTCGGCCAGGGATTTCCTATTACGGCGCGGTCATCCTGGTTGATCACCTTATCGCCGTTGAGGTCCCTGAACCTGATGTCGCCCGGGGAAGTCCCGCCCGCCTGGTAAGCATGCCCGGTCACCTCTTCCTGGTTTTGAAAAATACCATCCATCACATACCCGTAAAACGACCCAATGGCGTTTCCGACCGAGGCAATGGAATAGGTTCCCGAAAACAGCATGGACTGGTTGTTGTTGAGCGCCGTTACCTCATTTTTGTTTCTTGAGATATTCCCCGAAACCTCGTAGGAAAAACCGCCCGCTGTCTTATTCCTATAAGAAACCAGCAGCTCCACCCCGCTGTTCCTTACGCTTCCCCCGTTCACGAACGGAGCCGTCTGGATCCCCGTAAAAGCCGGGATAGGAGCCCTCAGCAACATATTGGTGGTATTTTTTATGTAATAAGCCGCAGTAACGAAAAGCCTGTTGCCAAATCCTGAAAAATCGAACCCTACCTCCGTTTCCCTGATCGATTCCCATTTCAGGTCGGGGTTCCCCACGCTCGTCGAGGCTTGTCCCTGCGCTATCTGGTTTCCGAAGGCATATATGAGATTAGGCGTCAGCGAGTTGGCAAAGGCATAGTTGGTGAGGGAATTCTGGTTTCCCAGCATGCCCCAGCCGCCTTTGATTTTCAGATCATTGATGAAAGTCGCATCTCTCAGGAATTCTTCATCCGAAATACGCCACCCCACCGAAAATGACGGAAAGACACCGAACCTGTTGTTCTTCCCGAACTTAGAAGATCCGTCCACGCGCAGGTTCCCGGTCAGGAGGTATTTGTCCTTATAGCCGTAATTGATCCGGCCCAGGTAGGACAGCATTCCGTAGTCGCCCGCTCCGCCTCCTACGGTGTAACCATCCGTAGAAAGGTCGAGGTACCGGAGATTTTCGTCAATATTGGCATTATCGGGCAGGTTTTGTCCTTTTGCATACATGCTCTCCGTCTTATAGGATAAAGCCGTAATGCCCGCCAGCAACTCAAGCGAATGATCGCCGAAATCGCGCTGGTAATTCAGGGTATTCTGCCAGTCCCAGTTGACCGACTGGCCGGTCGTACCCTCTATGGAGCTCACCAGGTTACGCTGCAGGGGGAAAATGTCATAGACGGGCGTAAAGGTTTTCTGGTTTGAAAAGCCGGTATTCAGGTTGAGCTGGGTCCTGAAAGTCAGGAAGCTGAAAAGATCCGCCACCAGGTAGACGGTCCCGTTCATCAGGTAGTTCCTTGAAGTATTGTGATTGTAATAAGCCTGTGCGACGGGATTTTTGGTATCCGAAAAGTTGGGATACCCCCACGACCCGTCGGGATTTTTGACCGGGACCGTAGGATCCATGTACCACGAATTAGGAATGATATCGCGTGCTCCGAACTCCGGGATGTGGTTTCGTTTCCCGTAAGAAACCAGCAGGTTTTCCCCGATCCTTACCTTCGGTGAAACCTTGTATTCCGAATTTACCCTGAAATTGATGCGGCCGTAGTCCGATTTTATAACGATCCCGTCCTGGAAGAAATAGCCGCCCGAGATATAAAAAGTCCCTTTTTCGCTTCCTCCGCTTGCTGAAATTTCGGCGTTGGACATGGTCGCGGTCTGAAATATTTCCTTTTGCCAGTCGGTGCCGGTTCCCAGCGACGAAACATCCTTAAACAGCGGTTCCTTCCCGCCGTTGACCAGGGCTGTATTGTACAATTCCGCATATTGCCTCGCGTTTACCACGGGCAGGGTTTTATGTACCTGCTGCACGCCTGTATACGCATTCAGCTGGATGACGGTACGGCCTGCTCCTCCTTTCTTAGTCGTAATAATGACTACCCCGTTAGCCCCCTGCGCACCGTAAATTGCCGAGGCAGAAGCGCTTTTTAAGATCTCGATCGATTCGATCTGGTTGGGATCCAGGCTGGCGGGGCTCGCACCCAGGTTCCCGTCGATGACATATAGAGGATCGCTGTTGTTGATCGTTCCCGCCCCCCTGATCCGCACCGTCAGCGATGCGCCCGGAGAGCCTGAATTCTGGACCACCTGCACGCCGGCTATCTTTCCCTGTAACGCCTGCCCGACCTGCTGGACCGGCTGATTGGCGATTTCTTTGTAATCTATCGACGCGATCGAAGAAGTGATATTCCGCTTGCTCTGTTCGCCGTAGCCTACCACAACCAGCTCATCGAGCGACTTGGTATCTACCTGAAGGGCTATTTCGATGGTGTCCCGGCTGCCGACAGGCACTTCCTGAGTCAGATAGCCTACAAAAGAAAGGACAAGCACCGCGTTCTCATCATCTACGGTCAGGGTAAAATTCCCGCCCGCATCTGTAGTGGTACCGCGCTGGGTACCTTTGATCAGGATACTTACTCCCGGCAGTCCCGAGCCGTTCTCATCCTTTATAACTCCGCGGACGATACGTTCCGGAGAGCTGACGGACAGTGGCGCATACATAAACTTATTGGCTGCTTCACCCGGGGTGTCAGATAACGGTCTGGATATACGATTAACAATTATATGCCTGTCCGAAACTTCGTAAGTCAGCTGAAGCGGGCGGAACAGCCTATCGAGCGCAACCGACAGCTGCTCTTTTTTCACTTCGAGCGAAACCTTCTGCTCCGTATTGACCAGGTTGGAGCTGTACAAAAATTTCACACCGGTTTGCTTCTCTATTCTGGAAAAAACAGATTTGATATTTTCCTGCTTGACAGAGATGGAAATACGCATGTCCAGAAGCTCCTGCGTTCCGGCCTCGTGCGCCCTGATGATGCCGGGAAAGAGAAGGAATAGAAACGATTGCAAAACAGTAATGCGCATCGTATTAACAGCTAGCCTGTAGCCGTAAAACGGTTTGTCCATAACTTTGAAAGGTTTGTTGGGTTCTGATTATTTAAAAGTCAGATAATAATCCTGCTATGCGGGTTCCGGAATCCCGTATAAAATCAAAAACGTACGTTGTATCGCCTTCTTTGAAAGTACCAAAGAAGTAATCCCGGGATTTAACTCACTTTTTACATTTTTTTATTGCATCCTGGAGAGAAGAAATAACACGGGTAGCAGGTATATGACTTGCCGCAATTGTAAATCGGCTGCCAGAGCAGGTTGCGCGTTTGACCGGTAGCATTTATTTGTTATCTTTGATTAAAAAAAAAGCGGTATTACGATGAGCACGGCAGAATTGAAGATCAGCCTTATAAACAAAATAACAGGTCTTACAGACAACGCGTTGCTGGAGGAGATCATGCGTATAGTGAATTTTGAAACCGATAGCGTAAAATTCGAGCTTAACAGCGACCAGAAGAACGCAATAAATATTGCCCGGGCCCAGATACAGAACAATGAATATCAAACCAATGAGCAGGTGGAAATAGAAATGCAAAAATGGTTAGAAGAATAATCTGGTCTAAAAGAGCTGTGCTCGAAAGACAGGAAATCTTACTATACTGGGTTGAAAGAAATAAATCCAAAAGCTACAGCATAAAACTCAATAAGCTTATAAGCGAGGAGATAAAGATACTGGCGAAAAACCCCTTTATCGGACGTGAAACTGACGATGCTGACATAAGGATAAAGGTTGTAAGGGACTATCTGTTGTTTTATGAAGTAAGAGACAATGAGCTGCATATCCTGTCCTTGTGGGATAGCAGAAGAAATCCGGGATCATTCCAGCTAAAATAGAGATTACCTGCCTGCTTTTCTAAAGTGGAAACCTCGTACTCCGTCGTCTACGCGACCCGGTCTACGCAACCTGGTCTACGTCCTGAAAAGGAGAAATAACAGGGGAAACAGATACATAACGTGCCGCAATTTATAAATCGAGCGCTGGAGCAGATTGCGGACCGACTGCTCGTTCATCTCCATGATCCGCGCAATGCTGCCGTAGTCGAACCCTTCAAAGAAATGCAGGCGTATCGCTTCCAGCTGCCGCGGCGACAGTTCCAGGAGCGCGGTCCTCAGCACCCGCAGCTGGTATTGTTCCGATTCGCTTTCCATCAGCTGCATCTCTATCGACGGCTCCTGCTGACGCTCTGACAGGAAATCAGGCTGTCCGAGCCTCTCCATGAGGGCATCCTTCCCCGACAGCCTTACGATCTGCCGCCTCAGGCTCCGGAATAAATAGTATTTAATGGAAGTAGTATCCGATAAACGCTCCCTGCTTTGCCAAAGCGTGACAAAAAGATCCTGTATGGCATCTTCTACGATATGCCGCTCGTTCGTAATGTGAAAGCCGTAATTGTAAAGCACTCCTGCATATCGTTCATACATTTCTGCAAACGCGCGCCTATCCCCCGATTTGAAGCGAAGCCACAAGCCGGATTCAAGTTCAGTATCTGTAGAATAAAGGCTCATATATGCAGTCTTCCGATTTTTTGGCCAACTTATTCAATACACATTCAGCTATTCAAAAAAATTATGGACAAGCCCGATTTATCCTCTCCGATCAGCACCCTGCCGGAGAGAAGATGCGAAATATTATATCACAAAAACGAAAGAAAAGAGAAGAAAATCCGGCAGAAAAAACTAGTAATATCCTGATTAACGCTCTTTTCCCTATCTTTTCAACAAAATAACATTTAAAGTTTAAAAACAAATCCGGGCCCCGCGCTACGGAGCGTCGACAGGTCTTTTTACCTGGTGCTGAACCAGTCCAGCGCCGTAGCTCTCATTTCCGGAGAAAACCTGTTGTAATCGTCAGGATATACCGGCGCGAGGTTTCCTTCCTTCCCGTAGAGCCTGTATATGCCTCTGGCCTTGTCTACACTGGCTGCCACGTCCGTCCTCAGGTTATCTTTGTCCCACAGGGGTGCTATGACCAATACCGGGCGCGGCGCGACAGCAGCCATGATATGCTGAAAATCAAAGGGAAGGCTGCCTTTTTGTCCGGGAAAAAGGCCCGGCCTGGAAAGGCCCAGCCTGGGCAACAGTCCGTGCAGGTGCGCATAGGTCTTTATAACGACATCTGAACGGGCGGGCGTCTCCGGGAAAAAGGGGGTCACACCGCATACCGAAACTACGCCCGCTATACGGTCGTCCAGGGCCGCGCTTAACAGGCCGACCGTACCGCCAAGCGCATAGCCGGCCGTATAGATCCTCTTTTTATCCAGGAACTCTATGTTTTGCAGCGCGTCTACCGCACCCCGGACATCCTCTACCATTTTACCCATTTTAGACCATTCCGGGTAACGCTCATAGAAGCGGGTCCCTTCCTCGATCCTGTTGCCGCATCCCAGCATGTCGAACGAAAAAACAGCGTACCCCTTCGCTACCAGGCTTTCAAAAAATGACTGTATCTCGTGATCGCGCCCTATGGTTCCGAAACCTTTTGAATAGTCGAATTCGTGCAGGTAGATCACGACCGGCAGAGCTTTGCCGCTCGCGGCTGCGCCCCCTGTCGGATAATACAGGTAACCGAACAGGTTATCTCCGAAGCCGTGGTACGGACTTACCGGCATGACCTTCATCCCGCCGCTTTCCCGCGGACGCTGAATGAAGCTGCCGAAGCTGTCCTCTCCTGCGCCTGCATTTTTCAGGGAAACCGGCCCCGGGTTGACGACGCCGGGAGGCTTTTCGCCCAGCAGCCACGAGATCTGCGACTGAACCACTTCTTTTTCCGCCTCCCATTCGCGTAGTGAAATGCCGGCAAAATCACCGGATTGCGCCCTGCTTTTCCCCCCGCTACGGGGCATACCCGCCCTCATCCGGCTTTCATCGTTCTTTTTCAGCCAATTTTCAAAAGAATAAGGATAATTGAGCCTGTTCTCCGGCTTTGCCTGCGATCTTCCGAATACGTAGTCGAAAAAATCGACATAATCCTCGATATCCCGGGCGCTTACGCTGTGCTTCCCCTGGCGCGATCTCATCGCGAGCCTGCTGTCGTCTCCCAGGAACCGGTACACCCTGCGGGCATCCAGGAACGCCTGCTCTATCCCCCACGGGTTGCTGGCCGTCTCGTTGATGGCCGTGCTCAGCATCAGCCCCCTGGGCGCTACAAGCGCCATAAAAGAATTCTGATCAACCGGCAGACGGTCTTCCCTCCCTGTAAAATACCGTAGCCTGGGATGGAACCACGACGGCTGGGCACAGGTAAGAAGCGCTACATCCTCAACATCGTAGGGGTGTGTGCAATACCTCCACGGGAGCTCGCCGCCGGTTCCCGAGCTGCTGGTATTGACAGCGGCTATCCGTTCATCGAGCGCTGCGGCCATCAACGACATCTTACCGTTCCTGGAATGACCGGTCAGCGCGATCTTTTCCTTGTCTACGAAAGGCTGGGAAAACAGGAAATCAACTGCTCTTGACGTGCCGTAAACCCTCCTCGCCAACCGGGAAAAATCGTGCTCCGGCCACCAGATACGGGCATACGCTTCGGTATCGTCCTTCGAATCGGCAGCCGCATATACGCAGCCGACATATCCTCTTCTCACCGCGATCTGCGCCCATTCCCTGTGATTCCACTGCGTCAGGAAAACCGGGAAAGGCCCTTTACCCGGAGGTATCATCAGCTCCACGGTCAGTTTGGCGCGATTGGAAGGACCAAACGACAGTTCGACCATCCTCAGCGTCACGGCGCCTTCTTTCCGCTCGCTGAGCATACGCGAACGAAGATTGCCCGGAGGCGGCGGACAGCTGCCCAGGATATAATAACGAAGCTGCTCCTTCATCCGATTACGCTTTTCCTCCCACTGCCCTGGCGTAGTGACGGGAATGTTCCTGCTCCCCTCGTCGATAAGCAGCGGATCAGGAAGAAAAGGGATGGAAGGCAACTGATCAAAATCCGGCGGAAGCTCTCCCGTCCTTTTTACCCAATCGCGGAAAGTCGCATCCGCGGCGGAAACATTGCCCTTTCCTGCTTCGTCTTCCGGCAAAACGCGCAGGATCCAGTCGCGGATCTCCTTCCGGCGGGTCGAGTCGGGGGCGGCGTTCAACAAAAAGGGGGTTGCTCCCGATAAGACAAGGATCAACAGCAGGCGAATTTTCATGTACATCTTTAAAGCAGGTTTAGATATGTCTTTCAGCCCGGCCTACCGGCCTCCGGACCTTACGCTAGTTATATAAGAGCACACAGCATGTCTCAGATACCCGGAAAATTCTTAAAACGCAAAACTTTTTACCTACCTTAGAGTTCCTAAACCGACTCCTATGAACGAATTCTCTCCGCAGGAAAATGAAATGCGCCGCGAGCTGGGACTGCTCGACGCCACGATGCTTGTCGCCGGATCCATGATCGGGTCCGGGATCTTTATTGTCAGCTCCGATATCGTCCGTAACGTCGGCAGCGCCGGCTGGCTGATCTTTGTATGGGCCCTTACGGGTGTCATCACCCTGATCGCGGCCTTGAGCTACGGCGAGCTGTCGTCTATGTTCCCCAATGCCGGGGGGCAATACGTATACCTGAGAGCGGCCTATGGCAGGCTGGTTGCTTTCCTTTACGGGTGGTCCCTGTTTATGGTGATCCAGACCGGAACGATCGCGGCGGTGGGCGTGGCTTTTGCAAAATTTACTGCCTATTTATTCCCGGCGGTCGGAGAAAATGTTATCCTGTTCGACGCAGGATTTACCAAAATCACCGCCGCGCAGGTATTGGCCATTTCCTCTATCGTCCTGCTTTCCTGGCTGAACAGCCGCAGCGTCAAAAGCGGGAAAATAACGCAGACCATTTTCACGATCGTGAAGATCCTCTCGCTGGGCGGGCTCATCGTGCTCGGGCTGACAGCCGGCTTTAAAGCGGAAATATGGCAATCCAACTGGACCGATGCCTGGAAAAGCATGCGTTGGGACATCGGTACGCAATCTGCCGTACCCCTGGCCGGCGCTGCCGTTTTTGCCGGCATCGTATCGGCTATGGTCGGCACCATTTTCTCGAGCGACGCATGGAACAACGTTACTTTTATTGCAGGCGAGATCAAGAACCCCAGGAAAAACGTGGGGCTGGCCCTCTTCCTGGGCGTCCTTATTGTGACCATTATTTACCTTTTAACCAACCTGATGTACCTGGCCACGCTTTCCCTCCAGGAAATAGCGTACGCCCCATCCGACCGCGTCGCCATCGCGGCTGCCCTGAAAATATTCGGCGCGACGGGCACGGCAGTTATTGCCGTGATGGTCATGATCTCGACCTTCGGCTGCAATAACGGCCTGATCCTTTCGGGCGCGCGGGTCTATTACACCATGGCGAAAGACGGGCTCTTTTTTGAAAAGGCGGGGAAACTGAACCGGAACGAAGTCCCCGGATGGGGCCTGTGGATACAATGCGTATGGGCCTCTGTCCTGTGCCTCACCGGACGATACGGAGACCTGCTCAACTACGTCATCTTTGTCGTGCTCATTTTCTATGCCCTTACCATTGCCGCCGTTTTTATCTTACGGAAAAAATACCCGGATATGGAGCGGCCCTACAAGGCCCTGGGCTACCCGGTTGTCCCGTTCCTGTACGTAGTGACCGCGGTCACCATAGGCGTCGGATTGCTGATCTACCAGCCGACCTATACCTGGCCGGGGTTTGTCATCATTCTGCTGGGTATCCCTGTCTTTATGATCTGGAACCGTGAGAAGCGGTAACGGTCATACACTTCATCCCGGCACTTATTACCCTAATGCACATGCCTCCTGCGGAAGGCCTCGGGCGTCATGCCGACAGCTTTCTTAAAAGACCTTGAAAAATACGAGTTGTCTTTATAATTAAGTTTGTATGCGATCTCGGAGACGCTCAGGTCTACGTTGATCAGCAGCCTCTTGGCTTCCAGGGTAATCCTGTCGCGGATCAGCTGTCCGGCCTGTACACCCAACTGCTCCTTGCAAAGGGCGTTGAGGTGATTGGGCGTTATACCCAAAAGCGCTGCGTACTCACCCGGGAGGCGCAGCGTCAGGAAATGCAGCTCAATCAGCTTCTGGTAGCTCCTGAGCCATAAATTTCCCTTCGGAAGTGCTCCTGTTTCTTTTCCTGCTTCTACGCTATCCTGCACGACAATAAAAACCTGGAGCAGCAGGGTGCGGATCAGGTCATTCCGGAACCGGGGAGAAAAACCTGCCGTATCTATGATCTTTTCAAACAGGAGGCTAACCTCCGCGCCCGTTTCTCCGGCCAGGTTGAGGACACTGTTTTCCGGCTGTCCCTGCAGGAAAGTGAATGAATCCAGGTAATCCTGCCTGAGCAGGAACGATTTGAAAAAAGCCTCGGAAAAGTTTACGATATAGCCGTCTGTCCTGCCTTCGAAATCCCAGGAGTGCACCTGTCCCGGAACCATGAAATAAACCT
>MEDT01000060.1:0-2099 GCA_001724175.1 Cytophagaceae bacterium SCN 52-12
GGACATGGCATTGATCAAGCCGGATTACCTGTTTGACTACCTGACGGAAGCAAAAGCGCTGGAACGCTGGAATATGGACGGGCTCGCTGCGGAACGGTCCGGTACGGCTTCGGGAACCACGCAGTTCTTTTCGCTTTTCGCGAATATCCGGAAAGTTTACGGGGTTTTCCGGGCAAAGCTGCAGCGCCTGGGGCTCGCCTATCCCGGCATGACATACCGCCACCTGGCCGAGCATCCGGAGCTGCTGGATGCATTTGGCGGCAAGACCTTTTATTTTGCCGGGTTTAACGCTTTTACTGCTTCGGAAATGAAGATCGTACAGCGCTGCCTGGCCGGAGGAGGCGCTGTCTTATGGGATTCGGACGCTTATTATATGACCGCCAATACCTACCTGGAAGCAGGAAGATATATGAGGCGAATGAGGGAAAGAAGTGTATTCGGACCGGAGTGGAACTGGATGGGCCGTGATCTGCTCGACCTGGAAAAAATCATTCAGGTGTATGGCGTACCTAATGCCACGCTTCAGACGAGGGTAGCCGGCGGGATCTACCGGGAGATCAGGAAACGCGACACCCGCCCGGGTATGACGGCTATCGTGCTGGCGGACGAAACGCTGCTGACCCCCATGTTTTATGCTCTCGGCGATTCGGTCCCGGATGTAAACGTCACAATGGGGCTGCCGCTCAGGAATTCCATGATATATACGCTTGCAGATGCGGTATTCGAGCTCCAGCAGCATATATCTTCGCGAAAAGACAAAGCGCTCAAATACAATTACCGGTTCGTGGTAAAGGTGCTGAGCCATCCGTTCCTGAGACAGTACGGGAAAATACTGAAGGAGGAGCGCGGACGGGATTTTGTCGAGGCGCTGGTATCTGAAATAAGAAGCAGGAACCAGGTTTATGTTTCCCAGGCGCAGCTTTTTGGGGTTTCGGGCGAAGATCCGTCGGGCGGTGACCCTCTTATGAAGTGCCTGTTTACGCCGTGGGAGGATACCAGCGACGCAGTCATCAGCTCGTTCTATGAGCTGATCGACCTTTTGCGGAAGATTTATCGTCATTACGAGAGCCCGGCGGAACAGGAGTACCTGTACCTGTTTTATACGCTTTTGGGGAAGTTTGAGCATACGCTGCAGGGACGGAAGAAGGACGTGAATATCCAGACGACCCGGCAGCTTTTGTTCGAGCTGATCAACCAGAACAGGATCCCTTTCAGCGGGGAGCCGGTAAGCGATCTTCAAATCATCGGCCTGCTGGAAACGCGGGCGCTGGATTTCGAAAGAGTGATCGTGCTCTCCGTCAACGAGGGAATACTGCCGTCGCCCAAGCGGCAGCATTCGCTGATCCCCTTTGATATTGCGCGGGAAGCGGGCCTGCCAACCCATGAGCACCAGGAAGCCCTTTCTGCCTATTATTTTTACCGGCTGCTGCAGCGCGCGGAGGAGGTTCACCTGCTCTATGTCAATACGGGCGATGCTATGGGAGGAGGAGAAAAAAGCAGGTTCCTGCTGCAGCTCGAGAATGAGTGGCCCTCGTATAACCCGAAAGTAAAAATAGTGAACCGGTCGGTCGAATGGGCCGTGGACGCGCAGCCGCCCGCAGGGAAGCCGGCGCTTGTGAAGGACAACCTTGTAAGGGCGCAGATAACCGGCTATCTCACCGGCCGCGGATTGTACCCTACGCATATCCATACTTTGTTGAACAGTCCTTTTGATTTTTACCTGAAACATGTGCTTCGCCTTGAAGAAGACAAGGAAACCGAAGAGACGCTGGGAATGGATAAGCTGGGGTCCTGGCTGCACAATGCTTTTGAAATACTGGACCTTACGTTTTTCCTGCAGCGCCGGGAGCCTTCGGCGGACGAGATAGAATCGGTGCTTTCGGAACAATTCCGGAAGCTGGGCGGGTATGAAACGGAAACCGGGCTGAACAGCCTCTATTACAAAGTCGGGGCCCAGCAGTTCATGGAATTTATGAAGCTGCAGCATCTGAAACCCGGCCATCGCTGGCCGGTAGCGACCGAGCAGAACCTGTCCGCCTGCTTTGAGGTAGTTTCTGAAGGGGAGATGCTGCAGGTCAGGCTGGGAGGGAAGATAGACC
>MEDT01000060.1:2151-35217 GCA_001724175.1 Cytophagaceae bacterium SCN 52-12
TGGGAGGGAAGATAGACCGCGTGGAGATTGCCGACGACGGCACCCTGTATGTGATGGACTATAAAACAGGCAGTGTGGATGTGAGAAGCGAGGCCAGCCTGAGAAAAGATACGGAGAGGTTCCTGACGGAAGATCCGGACTATAAAATGAACTATGTCCGCCAGCTCTGGCTGTACCAGTACCTGGTTTACAGGGAAATGAGCAAGCCGGGTGGCTGGCGCCTGGGAGACCGCGTCTTCAGGCTGGAGGAGCACAGGGTAAGGTCCGGCTTTTATTCGCTGAGGTCGCCGGGCAAGGTCACCGAAAATCCCCTGGTGCTCACTGAAACCGGTGATCCGTATGAATACATGAAAGAGACGGAACGTATCCTGGGCGTTATAATAGCGCGTTTGCTCGAGCCTTCTGTGGCGTTAGAGAGGAGGGAGTTTAGTTGAGAGTGGAAAGTTGAGAGTGGAGAGTGGAGTAACTTTCAATTTTCAATTTTCCACTTTCAACTGAAAAAGCCGCCTGATGTCGTTGATGAGGAATTTTTTCTGCATGGTAAAGCTTTCCGGATGCGTGTGGGAGAACAGGCTTTGCCATTCGAGATACCGGCCGGGCTGCTGGCGACGGAATTCGTCGCCGTCTATTTTTTTACTAACAAGATATTCTTCAAAATTCATCCGGTCGCTGTGTTGGGTGGAAAACCAGTAGCAGTACGAGCTGCAAAGATCATGAAGATTTGGCTCTTATCCATGAGGGCTGTCCGGAATATCTTCGGCCCGCCCCGGCGCAGGCAACCCGTTCTCGTACACTTCCAATGCTTCTTTCAGCTCGACGAGGCTGGAGATATTCAGCTTTTTGAACATTCTCGCCTTGATGGTGGAGATTGAAGATACCTTTTTGCCGAGAGAGCCGGCAATTCCGGAGATCGTCATTCCCTGGTTCAAAAGCCTGGCAACTTCCAGCTGCCTGTTCGAGAGCATCATGTCTTTTGACAAGGTCATGTATTCCTTGCGAAGATGATGGTTCAGGATCTCTTCGAGAACAATGCCGGGAACGTATTTCCTTCCTGCGGCAACTTTGCCGGTACATTCCGTCCATTCTTCGGGACTGGTATTTTCAAACAGGTAACCGTCTGCGCCGGCTTCGAAGGATTGCCTGATGCTTTCGATATCCCACGATTTGTATAAGACGATCAGGCCGGTACCGGGGTAGCTTTTCCTGAAATGTCCTATCGCCTGGAAGTCGTGCAGTAGGAAACAGGCATCCTGACCTAAAATAGCCATATCGGGCACATCATCAGGACAGGCCTCGCAAAAGGCAGCCAGCGTATCCGCTTCCATGAATTCCGGTGAGCTGAATTGCTTTTTCAGAATATACCGGATACCCGTTCTGAAAACCGGACGGTTGTCAACTATCAGAATTTTCATGTGTGTAAAGGCGATCAGCCATCAGCGATCAGATATCAGTCGGTTGATACCTGATCGCTTCATGGCCATTTCATGTGTGCAAAAAAAGATGAGGGAACGAGGCAGGGATTCCCGGATGCGCCGGTGTTTCCTGTTAGAAGGAAGGGGTACTGAAACCCCTTCCTTTTGATGCAATCCCGATCTTAGCGACGGGAGCTACCAATTACTACTTTGCGAACTTCAACAGCCCCGTTATCGAGCGTAATTCTCAATACGTAGGTTCCGGCTGCAAGACCTTTGATGTCCAGACGCTTGCCGGATTTCATCTGCGTATCGACCAGCGCCAGGCGACCGTTGGTATCGAACATTTCTGCTTTCGAGATATTCTCCCTCGACTCGGAAACCACCTGCAGGTAGTCGGATGCCGGGTTCGGATAGAGCTTCAGCTTAGCCGGCCTTCCTTCGAACGCCAGGCTGCGGATATTGCTCAGCTCGAACGATCCGTCGAGATCAACTATTTTCAGGCGATAGTAGTTGACACCTTTGTAAGGCTCCCGGTCAGTGAATGAGTACGACCTGTCCGGGTTGCCGGCACGGCCGGCAGCTACCTCACCGATGGCCAGCCAGTTGGTCCCGTCGGTACTTTGAAGCACCACGAACTTGTCGCTGTTGAGCTCTTCGGTGGTGGTCCAGGTGAGGAGTGCGGCGCCCTCGCCGGTTTTCACTGCCCCGAAGCTGGCCAGCGCCACAGGAAGGGGATCCTCCGATGTGAATTCCGCAGGCCCGCAAAGACACTGTACCTCCTCTTCTTCCGTTACAGGACGTATGCGGTAGATGACGTTGTCGCCTGAATTGCACGCGGGAGCGGCAGGTACGGTGAAGGTCACAGGCGCGGTAGCCGCAGCGCCTGCCGTTACTGCAGCGGAGAAGGTTTGCGCATCAAACGGCGTGGTGCTGCTTCCGCAGAAAACCTCCACGACATAAGCGGCCGCAGGCGCATCTACGCTTCCGGTGTTGGTAAGGGTCATATCTACCGTATAGCTGTGACCAGGCGAAGAGGCGCCTCCGGTAACGACCACATTGTCTATCCTGAGATCGGGCTTCCGGATCGCTATTTCGCCGGAAGAACCGTTGCCGATGACCCGGCTGGAACCTTCACAGGTTTCTGTTCCGCACGTCAGGCCCTCCACTACCCTGTGGTAATCTGCAAACACCTGTACATCGCCGCAGAAGTCGCCGCCTGCGGTGGCCTTCAGGTCAAACGCGAAGCCCGCGGGTGTGTTGGCGGCCGTGACAGGCATATTCACCCGTACCTTATTGCCGGTTACGGTGGCGGTAAAGCCGCTCGTCATGCTGCCTGCAACGTACTCCAGGCCGGCGGGCAGGGTATACTCTATAAAATCACCCGCCTCGGAAGCCGCACCTACCGGCATAATCTCCGAGCTCAGGGTAATTTCCTCGTCACAGGATATGCTTTCCACCGTACCAAAGCTCAGCTGCAGGCTTGCAGCTCCCGTTCTTGCCACACCTTCTATATAGAGCGGATCGGTGGCTACTGTTACGCCGTTCTGGAAGGCAGGCGAGCCACATGGACGATTGCCGTACCCACGGAAGCGGAAGGTGGTACCCGATGAAAAATCACAGCTGATCTCGAAGAGACCGATGGTTACCTTTGCCTGGCGTGCCGCGTTGTTAGCTGCATCTGCCGTACCGGGAATACCTGCCGAACCTATGCCGCTGTGCGCTGAAAGGTTTATCCTGTACAGATTGCCGCTCACATTCGTTAGCGGAAGATTCTGCGCAGTTGAGCCAAGCGGGTATTCTACAGACACAGTAGAAGGAAGACTCACGCCGGCAGGTGCGTTGAACTCGATGTACGGGTTTATCAGGTAGGCTGCCTGCGCAGAATTAAGGATGATATCTGTAAACACCTGCCCGCACATTTCCACTTCGCCCTCGCCGGCTGCACTGCCGGGCTGGCGATTTACTACCAGCTGTACCTGCGACTGCTGCGGCGCTACTTCCAGGTCTATTTCCGACTTATAACATACGTACTGCGTAGGATCCGCGGGATAGCTGCCGCAGTTCCAGCCTGCCAGCACCTTGAGCGTTGCGGGGTCGCATGAGCTGTAGGCAAACCTGATATGGTAGTTCCTGGTCTGGCCCTGCGGTATGCCCGGGGTCTCTTCCAGGTGATACATTTTGCCTCCTGAGTAGGCTATAGGCATAACCACGCTGTTATCTGCACGCCTTACCTCCGTTACGGTGATGCCGGTGTGGTCGGGTATGGCTATCCAGGTGTAGGGAGCATTGCTGGTACCGGTGTTGCCGATGCTCACCGTCCATTCGTGCTCGGCAGCCGTAGCGTTGACGGTACCCGTCAGGTTTTGCATCACAAGCGTCGGGCGGCCGGTGTTGCTGTAGCTGATCACGCGATTTTGTCCGGCAGGTTCGAGATTACCCTCGTTCGCTCTGTTACTGTTGCCGCGAAGCACATAGCTGAAACCGGCAGGCGCAGCAGTAGGAGTAGTTGCGCCGCCCACCTCTGCATAGGCATAGTAAAAGTCGCGGATATGCACTTTAACATTGGTCTGGCTTGTTGCCTCGGTAGCGCAGGTAGGCGTTATCTGTGTATTGAAGACTCCTCCATACGTGTTTACCGTGGTAATGTTGAATACCTTCCACGACCCGTCGTTGGGGTTGGTATAGGTACGCAGGCTACCGCTTGTAGCGCTGGGCGTAAGCCCCGGCAAGCTGGTACCTGTTCCCAGTGAATTGTTTCTCCAGTAAGGATTATTCGCAATAAAATCAACGCTGTTAAGCACATAGGTCAAAGGCATATCTATCTCTATGTAGTCGATATAGAATGCCGGGCGGAATTCAGTTTCAAACTGCTGGCCTGCGCCGGCCATACGGCGGGCAAGGTTCCAGGTATTGCCTCCGATAACAGTGGTATTGCAGCCGATCGTGTTGAATGCGTTGGTGCCATTGTCCGTCTGCGTACCTACAAGGTACATTTCCGGGACCCAGGAGTCGCAGACTCCGATTTCTTCATCGTTAGTATCAAGGGCATAGAAATACCATCTGCCGCCGCTCTGGATATCCTGGAGGGGCAGGCCGGCATTGGTGGCTACCTTGTAGTAGGATTTGGTGTTGATCACGTCGCCGGCTGCGAGCGAGCCGCCTACCGTCCCTGCGTTCAGGGCTGCCGTTAGGTCCCAGAGGATCACCTGGCTGGTCGGGGTGCCGGCGCTTTGGTCTGCCGTAGTGGCGGTGTAAGTACCGATCACGTTACCGCCGCGTACGATCTCTACGTCTACTTTCGAAGGCGTAAGCTTGTCCTGACCGATGGGAGAGAGGGTTGTTTTGGGCAGGTCAAGGTGTATGTAGAGATTGCTTGTAGTGAACCCGCTGCCTATCGTGGCGCCGGCCTCTATTTCTATTTCGTCGAGGTACAGGGCCTTGCTCAGGTCGTAAGACGAAATGTTGGCCCTTATCTGCCGGGCCGTCATGGTATTGTCTGTAAAGCCAAGCGTGGTACGGCGTACAACAGGCTTGCCCGGAGAAATGCCGGTACAAGGTTCGGGGCATTTGGCTTCGGTAACAACCGTTTCGCAGACCAGCCGGCCTTGCCTCATGCACTCCGGGCTGGTGATGTCGTTGACCTGCTCCAGGTAATAATTAAATGTTTTTAGTCCGCCCGTAACGGCCGGCGGGTTACAGTCAAACTTCAGGTCTATGTAAAAGTTTTCTGCTATCGAAGTTTGCGTAAGCGCTGTGCTGCTGGTAAAGATAATGGTATTGCCTGACTGCGTCCATTCGCCCTGTCCTGTACCATTGTTTACCGGGTTAGTGCCGTACCTGGCATTGGGCGTACCTGCAACGGTAAAGCCGGCGGGCAGCTCTATTTTCCAGCGCCAGCGGGTGTTGCTGTTTACCAGGGAGTAACTAAGCTGGCTCCATGCCGCCTTGGCAGAGAAAGTAATTACTTCGCCGCCGATCACGTTGGCGGGTACGTGGGCAATACCGTTTGAAGAACCCAATATGACGATACCGCTGCCGCTTGCTGCCCGGGTATCGGACACTTTGGCAGCTCCGCACATATCGTCGTAATAAAGCTTGAGGCCGTGGCCGTGATGCATGGGGCGGTTACCGCAGGAGAGGTCTTTCATCGTCACGTCCATCGTAAAAGACAGGACCTTGCCGCCCGCCAGGTCGTCGAAGAAGCCGTCGCCGTCAAGGTCCTCCAATCCGCCCGGACCCTCGGTGTAGTCATTGATGCTGAAGAGATCTGAGAGGTCTATATTCTGCACGGTCGAGGTGGAGCCGTCAATGACAGCGCCGGGCACAAGCGTTACTCTGCCATCGGGCACGGTAACACCGCCTATTTTCACATTGCTGTATTCGAACAATCTCCAGTCTACATTATAGGGGCCTGACAATACATTTGAAGAATGGTTGCCGTGCCTGATGTTGAGGTTGTACATACCTGCCGCAGTGCTGTTGCCGCCGCCGCCGTTGGTAACGGTAAAGGCAAGCTCGAAGGTGTTGCAGGTATTGGTAAAGTTATTTCTCTGTACCGTGGCGGCAGTAAAGTTGGCCGCACCTGCGGCAAAAGAGACCTGCGAGGTGTTGGCGGCCGTCTGGCAAAGGTTGTTTGCGGCCATTCCCCACGACGCGGCATAGCTGGTGGTGATGTTGGGCGTGCCGCATTGGGCTATTCCAAGCGGCTCGGTAATCTGCACGGCTTCGCCGTTTTCGAGCAAGGGATTGCCGTTGAAAAGTGCAGCGCCCGAGATTTCGTAGTAATACGTATCTCCGCTGGAGGATACAGGCGAAAACGTACCGCTTCCGGTACCGCTCACTACGGTGACTGCGCCTGCGGCGGTATTCACCAATGCTCCGCCGGGATAAGTAATGCTGAAATACAGCATCTCCGCGGGGCCGAGGCCCCCGTTGGTAACAGTCACGGTCCTGCTGAACGTGTTGCCTACCAGCTGGTTGGTCAATGGCGCAGGCTGGGATACGCTCAGCGCCGGCTCGTTGATGTTGTAGCCTTTGGCGCCGTTGTCGGTCAAAGCTTCAATAGAGGCATTGGCGCAGCCGCCTGTAAAGGTTACGAAAGCCTTGTCAAACGCCGAACCCTGTACGGCGTCGCAATCGGCGGCACGGTTGAAAGTAAACTCCAGCACACTGCCGCTGGCTATCGCTCCCGATACGTCGAATACCGGTCTGCCGGGCGTGCTGGCCCCTGTATTATGGGTAATGCCGATGCTGCCCGGGCTGGTGTTGGCTGTGGTAGCCAGCCCGCCTGCGTAGGTTACGCCGACAGGAAGCTCTACTGCCACCTGCGTACCGGTACAATTGCCCGCAAAAGTTACTTTGAGTACAAATGCACCTGTGCCGTAGGCTTTGTTGATATTTCCCGCGGTGGTGTATTCGATGAGAGGCGCCTGTGCAGCTGCCCTGCTGAATACACCTGCCCCCCCAAAGAGCGCCAGGAGCAACATCAACCTAAACAATAGATAAGGTCGTTGTCTTTTCATAGTTTACTGTTTTGTTTGGTTAAAAAAAATAAAGGAACTGGAGGCAAAACCGGGTACGGTAACCGAGCCTCGCCCCGCACGTAAAGCGTACGAGGGATAATATCGCCGGTTTCGCCGTTATCACGCGTTATCTATACCGGATGAAAGTTGGCCATGTGGAAGGGGATTAGTGTTTGTTTTTGTTTACCTGGTAATAAGATGAATACACTTGTGGGGCGATTTTGCGTATATTTACTGCATTAGTATTGTGTATGACCCTGACTCCCGGTATCGGGATAGCATAACGCCTTCAACCGTAGTGTGATCGGGCGGCAGACGCTATACGGGAACGAAAGTAAGGAGGATAGAAGCGAACGGGCCAGTTTAATAACTTGTATCGAACAAGCAGGATGCTTGTTTTTTACGTACACTTTTTTTTCTCTAGGTTTGTGCTCATGGATAAGCCAACGTTAATGATACATCACGGCAGGAACTTAAAACGGATCCGGGAGATGCTTGGAATCAAGCAGGAATTCCTGGCTACCTCTATGGGTTTGAGCCAGCAAGCCATTTCACAATTGGAACAGAAAGAAACACTTGACGACACAATACTGGACAAGGTGTCAAAGGTGCTCCGGGTGTCGGAAGACGCGATCAGGAACCTGACGGAGGAGGCAGCTATCAATATTATATCGACCACATTCCACAGCCATGACAATTCAACTTCGATAGCTCACAAATCTTCACTGACCTTTAACCCGGTAGAAAAAATAGTAGAACTTTACGAGCGGATGCTCCAGATTGAAAGGGAGAAAAACGAGCTTTTGCAGAAGCTGCTCGACGGGAAAGGGGAATTATGAGTTACCGGTCAGGAATGATGAACCTGCCGGGGAAGCTCTCTCACGACCGGGTTGAAAGGAGCCAGGCGATGAAGGGTTAGCAGGTAGCCATTGATTTTTCCGCTGTATTCGAGCAGGTAGTCGTCATGCAGCTTATCCCGGATCAGCGCGATCACTTTTTTGACTGTCCGGGCAATGTTGTTGTCGTACACCTGGTAATGCCCTCCCAGGTGGCTTGGAGAAATTTCAAAATGGATGTCCAGCGCATACAGGTAAAGCTCTACCGCCAGGTGGGGTTTTTTGACGATCCGCTGGAACTGCCCGATAAGCGTGTTGGAAGCCCTCAGCAGCCGGGTCAGGCGCATGGATTCGCGCCGCCCGGGGAAAGATTTCTGACTCAGCTTATCGAGCCCGAGCTTATAGTCCTCGAAAATATCCTGCTCTCCGTATTCGGGGTTCAGGAAATGGACGTAGATGTATTCAAACCAGTATTTGTCACGGCCGGCACATTTCAGAACTATTTGTTCCAGGTCGGCTCTGGAAAGCCCTTTGATCTGTTTTTTGATTTCGGCGGTGAGCTTCGGCATTTTTAATACTGTTCGATTTTCAGGCTGGACAGCCCGCCTTTATAGCTGATCGTAATCCGGTTTTCCGACTCGTCGTAGCCCGGCGAGCGGTACCTGTTTTTTTCAACTTTGTCAAAACCGGGAAATTCCGTCGCGTTAAGCGCCCCGGTAGCGATAATCTCTACGGCGGCATCTTTGGGTACCTGCACTTCTACGGATGCCACGCCTGCCTTGATATTGACTTCCGACAGGGCTGCTTTGCTGCCCAGCTTCAGCTTTACATCGGCGGCGCCGGTATTCATCTGCAGCTTTTCAACCACGTACCTGCTCAGGTCAAATTTACCTTCCCCGGCCCCGAATTTAAGATTCATATCCCATGCAACCGAATCGTTGAGCTGTATATTGACGGTATTATCGCCGTTATCGTCATCCAGGTTCAGGTCCGCATCTTCCATCCTGAAGTCGACCGTAGCAATATTATCCGCTTTATTGTGCCTGATATTGGATACATAGTTGATAATCGATGAGGAAGTGCGGGCCTCAAAGAGCCTGCCGGTGCTTCCTTCGATGGTAAATACACCGGCTCCGCCCGAAAAGTTAAGCTTCGAGCTTACCAGGCCGGGCTGCATATCGTAGCCGAAGTCTCCTTTCACCGGCTCGCCCGACCTGTCTTTGCGGCGGTTTTCCCGGCTTTCATGATTTTTACCCTCTTTCCATTTGCGGGAGTTCCATTCAAAAGGAGCGAGCCCGCGGAATTCCCGGTGCGCTCCCTTCGTCACGCCGCCTACGATGGCAAGCGTAATGAAGATCCCAGCAAGGCTGGAGGCCACCCGGTTGCGGGTAAAGCCGGAAATCAGCAGGAGCACCCCGGCGGCGATCAGGAACCAATACCAGAGGTCGAAGACATCGGACCAGTAAAAGGTGTACAAGTCGAGGCTTTTCAGCAGCCACAGGGCTCCTACGGCCAGCAGCACGCCTCCTAAGACAACATTGCCTGAATTTCTCATGATTATTCCCGGTTATTTGTGATGACGGAAGTTGTTCTTTACCAGCATGAGGCACCCGGCCGTAATGAAGACCAGCGGCCAGAAGTACTTCCCGATCTCGAGATCGGTCAGGTCGCGGATGGCGAAGAAAGCGCCTGTAACAATCAGGAGCACTCCCCAGAAAATATCTTTATAGTCCATTGGAGCAGGAGATTTATAAAGTTAGTAGAAACGTCCCCCCTCTTGCAAAGGAGGGAGCCAGGGTGTGGTGTGGTCAATTGACTTTAAAAGAGTCTTCCGTATCGTCTTTATCGGGAGTATTCCGGAGCTGGTCGTTCGCGTCAAAGCGGGAGGTCGTATCCTCGCGGCCGGGATCGGGATTCCGGGCCTCATAATCCTGGTCGCGCTTTCTCAGCAGCAGGAATGCACCGATACCGATCAGCGCCAGGGGCCAGAAGAACTTACCCAGGCTGTACCACACGATATACTGATCGAGCAGCATATAGGTTCCGAACGCGATAAGACCGATGGCAATGATTTTGAGATTCCGGTCGCTGCCGGCGCCTGAACCTGAAGGGACGGGCTCGACCGGTACAACCTCGGCAGTCGCGGCTTCGGGATTGCCGAAAAGGTACGAAGGTTCTTCCGGCAACGCTACCCATAGCACGATATAAGCGAAGAGCGATACGCCGAAGCTGACAAACAGTGAGACGACGAACAGAAGCCTTACTATCACCACATCTATATTGAAATATTTGGCCAGTCCCCCGGCGACACCACCGAGTACCGAGTCTTTTTTCGATCTGCGAAGCTGCTTTTCCATTGCAATATTGAAATTTTGTTTGATTTGTTATCAAAGGTAGTATGCAATACAAGATACTACAAGCTCAAGAGTTATCACCGGCAGATAGCGCGGCTGAATGGTTGCGGGGCTTGATGGAGCCGCACGCCGGCAGCCCCGAAACAGCTTAATCTGTCTCCAGGGCTTCCAGGATGTCCATCAGCATACCGTAATCCTTATAGCCGGGCCGCAGCTCCTCGCTTCCCCGGAGCGATATGCCTTCGATAGGCAAAGTGTCCAGGTAATGGTGGATCTGGTCTATATCGCCAAGGCCGAAGCCTAACAGAATATTCGCCGATTCGGGCAGTTGCCCGATCACTTCTTCCCATTTGGCCGGGAGCGATACGTTTTGCGGACTTTCCAGCAGGGTATAGGAAACGCTGCTGTTATAGTCCCGTACGAGCGGCAGCAAATCTTCCGGATCGATTTCGTCGATATTGATCCGGAGCAGGACCGGGATGCTCAGCTCGCTCACCAGGAACGGAACCATCGCCGGAACTCCTATTTCCAGGGCATCGAGTGGATACTGCTCCAGGAGCCTTAATATCTCGTGGACATCTTCCGAGCGGGTTTCCCCCACCAGCTGCACACCTGCGATCCACGACCTGATCTCCGCGAATTTTTCGGGGGTAATGTACTGCGGATTTTCAGGGTCGAGCGTAAATCCCAGCATTTCAACCCCCATGCCGGCGCAGTACCTGGCGTCGGACAGGTTGGTTACATTACTTATTTTGACAATTGTGGAAAGCATTGACAAATTTACGAATTATAAATGATGAGTTACGAATGCAGCCCGTCCCGGTAATCGTCATCGGGAGCTGAAGGCCTTTCGTTGATGACCCGCATCCCGGGAAGCGCCTCCGGATGGTTGTCGCGCAGCCATGCAATGAGGTTTTCCCGGACGAAGCTTCTCAGTACAAAGGAATCAGACGGGGTGGCTACCGACATGGTCGCCCTTACGATCATCTGCTGCACCTGGGTGTCGATGATGTGCAGCTCGCATACCTCGCCGTCCCAGTTGGGGTGGCTGCGCACGAGCTCGGTAAATTTCGCGCGCAGGGCATCCATAGGCGTCCTGTAGTCCAGGTAAAGGAGCACCACGCCGATCAGGCTGCTGTCGTTGCGGGTCCAGTTCTGAAAGGGAGTTTCTACAAAGTAGGTAATAGGGAGGATAAGCCTCCTCCGGTCCCACAGCCGGACCACCACATAAGTGAGATTGATCTCTTCGATCTGTCCGACCTCGGTTTCGACCACAACGGTATCGCCGATTTTGATCGGCTGCGAAAAAGCAACCTGGAGGCTTGCCAGCAGGTTGCCCAGCGTTTTCTGGGCAGCAAAACCTATGATAACGCTCAGTATACCGGCTGAGGTGAGCAGGCCTACGCCGAATTGCCGGCCTTTTTCGAACGAAAGCAAAAGCAGGGCAAGGGCGATCAGCGAGATGGCCATGATGAAAAGCCTCTTGACAAACTTGATCCTGGTAAACAGCCTCCTGTCGTTGAAAGATGCCGTAGGGTCTATTTTCAGGTGAAGCAGGATAGTGCGCTCTACCAGTACCACTACCCGGGATAGCCCGACAGCCGAAACGGCGATGAAAATAACTTTGAACAGCTGGAACAGCCATTGCGCCTTCGGGTGCTCTTCAGCATAGAAGCTGAGGCTTAAGGTGAGAAGAAGGACAGGAAAAAAGAAATAAGCAATTTGCGACAGGCTGTCTTTAGCCAGGCGTACATAGGCTTCGCCGTTGAAGAGCCCCGCGACATTAAGCAGTGATAAGCTCAGCCTCGCCAGTATGCAGCCTGTTAAGACCGACCCCGCCAGGAGGATCCAGAGCGGGGCATCGATTGATTCAAAAAAGGTTTGTAAAGTCATTGGCGAATCCTTCAGGCGAAGAAGAGTTGTCGTCTCCTGTTCAAAATTATTCGACGGGCCTGGCAACAAAAATACCACTGTTCCTTTTATTCTGAGCTACGTACTGGTGCAGCGGGACCGAGCTGAGCTCCACTTCCTTATTGACGGACGAGGCGTGCAGAAGGTAGGCCTGGTTGCCGATTTTATTGATGATCCCCATATGGTTGCAATCCAGCCCGCTGATATTCGAGGCGATCCCGATAATATCGCCGTCGTTGAGCTTCGGTTCAATATGCTTGATATCTGCCAGGGGAATGTAGTAGTACTGCCTGGCGTTGATGGAGTCCTCTCTTATCCGCAATTGCTTCCACGCTTCCTCGCTTTTCGCCGAAGGATAGAGATCGGGGTGCGCGGTCATAAAGTCGATCGTTTTTGTCAGCGGGATCCCGCCCAGTTCCTGCGAGATGTCGCGGATCACGCCCCTTTTCTGGTTTTCATAGAGCCAGTCGGTAAAATAGTGCAGCCTGGAAGTGTACCCGTCTATTTCACCGTTACGGTACCTTATCTTTTTCAATTCGTCCTTAAACTGATCGAAGCTGCCCCCGGCTTTGTAGGTGAGCGCCATAGCCAGCACATTTTCGACAAGTGTTGTGCAGTCGAGCCCGTCGAACCTGCAAACGAGCTGCTCCTGCTGGTTTCCTTCCAGTGTATGGGCTACATAAGGTGTTTTCAGGAAAGAGTGTGTAATCTGTTTGACGATAACCGGCATCGTTTGTCCGTAATCGTTCCCCATCCTCTCTTTAAAGGCTTTTTCTGCATCCGACTGGGCCCGGCCGGTCATCGCCGCCATTGAAATGCACAGGGCGCAGAGGGTGGATTTGATCCCGGGGGTCAAAGAAAATACTCCGATCCGCATCTTTCTTTTTATTGATGTAAGTTGAAGAAGCATGATACAGTTGCTTTTTTCGGACAAAGAAACGCCTGAAGAGCTTCGTTCTGACAAGAAAGTTAGAAATATTTTACTGAAAAAAACAGAAAGAAAGTCGTCTGGCCGGATTCTCGATTTTCTTTGTAGTTGTCGATGTTTTGAAATATATTTGTTGTCGAATTTTTTATAGCTCTCTTGCTACATTTATTTTAGAATTCATTTTCCCTTTTTCCTAATATTTAAACGTTATAATTTTTCTATGAAGGAACTATATTGATAATCTGTTTGTGCAGATTATAGCCGATCCCCCCCCTCGGCCGGTCTGTACTGTTGCTGCCCCTGTTTTTCAGCATTTTTCCCTGTAGTCTGTTGCTGTTCGGTAAAGAGCCCGGGCGCATCCGGCTGTAGCTGTAGTGTCAAACCTGTCAATCCCCCCGGCAGGAGCACATACGCTCAGGAAGCAAATCATGCTTAAATAACGGGTTTCGTGCAGCATTCATGGTGTTAACAAAAACAAAATCAAGATGAATGCACTAAAAATTACTTTAGCCTGCCTCTTTATGTCTGTTTTCTCCGGATTTGAAGTGGTAGCGGCAAATGATTGCGACTTTTCTGACAACAAGCTTAAGAACGGCTCTTTTGAGAGCGGTAAAAACGGTGTGACCGATTGGACGGCAGACGGTGTATCCTTGTCGCGCTCCAGCGGATACGAAGTATGCGGGAGCTATTACGGTCTGATGCATTATGACGGACGTAAAAACAAAACGGTCAGGGTTTACCAGGACGTAAAGCTTGATGACGGAATTACCGCTGTTAAGCTGACCATCTGGGGCGGCGTGCACGATAAATGCAACGCTGAGTTCAGGCTGGTTTTCCTGAACAGCAACGGGCAGGAAATAAGCGCGGAAACCCGGACAGCAAGCGTAACGAAGGAAGTTAGCAAATATCCGTACGGCTTGAAAAAATACAGCCTGGAAAACAAAGCCCCCCAGGCAGCCAGGAAGGTACGCGTGGAAGCCAGGATGAAAAGAACAGACAAAGAGAGCGGCGTTTACTTCAAGATAGAAGCCGCCCTGCTCACCTTCGAGTCCCCGAGCCTGCCGGTCACGCTTTCGGCATTTTCGGGCAGGTCTTCGGAAACAGGGATCGCGCTCAGCTGGCAGACGACCGAGGAGGCCGGTTCAGAATCATTCGAGGTACAGCATAGCCTTGACGGTGCTTCCTGGAATGCCATTGGTCAGGTAGCAGCCAAAGGAGATTACAAAGGCCTGTCGACGTACGACCTGTTCCATGGGACGGCCTCTGCCGGTCAGCATTACTATCGTCTTAAAATGACAGACAGGGACGGCTCATCGGAGATGTCCAGGATAATCGCGGTGGAGCATTCCTCCCGGTATGCAGGAGAGGCGGCAGCCTGTTTTTATCCCAATCCAAGCAGGGGCAAGGTGCAGCTGCAGGTGCCTGACCATGCAGGAAATATCGTCGTATATGATCTGACGGGCCGGGCCGTATCACGGACGGCACGAATGGAAAATAACGAAGAAATGGACCTGAGCCGCCTGGAAAACGGGGCCTACCTGGTCAGCTGGTCTGACGGCCGCGGCAGGAAGTTCTCGCAAAGGCTTATTATTTCACGTTAAGCCAAAAAAGGGGGGAGTAATGAAAAGCCGGCTTTCTGTGTAGTTAGTTATCTTGTTTTACGAGACACAGAGACCGCAGAGAAAAACCCGGGAGCCACAGAGAGGCGAAGTGCGATGCTTCTCTGTGGCTCTCCTTATTACCTCCGCGGCCTCCGAGTGATTTTCTTTTATATACGCGGCTTGTGGCGGGGATCCGCGTTAGACCCTGTCAATCAGCTCGTTAACTTTACGGAGCGGGCGGCCAATGATATGATCAGCTATAGCGGCGGCGTGTTCCCGACCGTTTTCAATGAAGACTTTTTCGGTGAAGATCCCGGCCGTTACCGTACCGCAGAGGTAAAGTCCCTTTACGTTGGTTTCAAAAGTTTCAGGGTTTTTTACCGGGACTTTGGTTTCGGGATCCAGCTCGATCCCGCACCGGGCCAGCAGGCTTTCATCGGGAAGATAGCCGGTCAGAAGAAATACAAAATCTGCGGGAAGGCCTTCTTTTTCGCCGGTTTCTCTGTTGCGTATATAGATTTTCCCGGTTTCGACCTCCGTGACTTCCGAATGGAAGCGCACGTTGATCCGACCTTCTTTGATCCGGTTCAGGACATCGGGTATAAGCCAGTATTTGACTGTTTTCCTGAAACTGTCGCCGCGGTGGACGATCGTGACGCGGGCATCGGTACGGTAAAGCTCGAGCGCGGCTTCGACGACCGAGTTGGCGCCTCCCACCAGCACTACATCCGTGTAAGAATATTTGTACGCTTCGTCGTAGTAATGGGAGACGTGCCCCAGGTTCTCGCCGGGGATGTTCAGCTTCCGCGGACAGTCGAAATAGCCCGTAGCCAGCACCACCTTTTTGCCCCTGAAAATGCTGTTATCCGAAGCGATTACCTCAAAAAGCCCGTTGCTCAGCTTCCGGACGGTCTCAACAGCTGTAAATAGCCGGAAATTCAGCCCGTAATAGCCGGCTGCCTTCCGGTAGTACTGCAGGGCCTCATCCCGGTTTGCCTTGAAGTCGGCGATTGTGAAAGGCAGCCCGCCGATAGAAATATTGTCGACCGTCGAGAAGAACCGCATGTTCCTGGGGTATTTCCGGAGGGATTCGGTAAGGCTACCTTTTTCGAGTATGATATGTTTTAAGCCGTATCTGGAGGCTTCCACTCCCATTGCCAGTCCGCAGGGACCGCCTCCGACTATGATAACATCGTAAAGCAACGTGCTATTTTTTAGGGGTACAAAAATCCGTAATCATTCAAAAATACATCTTTTTTTATAAGGGAAGGAGGCATAGCTTTGCAATCTGGGTGCGTTAGAAAATTCATCATGGCATTACACGGAAAAACACCATTTGAGCCTTCTTTTGCTCAATTTTGTGACAGGATGGATCGCCTGGGAGCACAGCAGGTTCCGTTTGTATTCGTAATAGACTACAAATGCCGGAAGCCCCTGATATGGGAAGTCGGGGACGTCCCGCCGGGCGTGCTTTATGATTTTTCCGGCTTTACGAATCAGCCGGCAGAAGCTTCACCTGCCGGCCCGGCTCCCGTGTTCAGGAAATACCCCATGCCCTTCGACGAATACATGAAATCGTTTGAGCTGGCCCAGAAGAATATCAGGAGGGGAGAGTCTTTTCTTGTCAACATTTCGGCCCGGACCCCGGTGGAAACGAATCTTTCGCTGAAGGAAATATTCCTGAGGAGCAGCGCTGCATACAAGCTGTGTCTCGAAGATCAGTTCGTTTGCTTTTCCCCGGAAACGTTTGTGCGCATCTGCCGCGACGAGATCGCTACTTACCCCATGAAAGGCACCATCGACGCTTCTCTGCCGGATGCCGCCCGGTCGGTGCTTCAGAATCCGAAGGAAGCGGCGGAGCATGCCACGATCGTAGACCTGCTGAGGAACGACATCAGCCGGGCGGCCAGCAAAGTCTGGGTAGAGAAATACCGGTATATCGATACGATCCGGACGCTCAGCAATACCCTCCTGCAGGTCAGCTCCGAGATCAGGGGAAAGATCCCTGCATCGCTTCAAAATGCTTTCGGCAGCATTTTATATGAAATGTTGCCGGCGGGATCTGTCACGGGCGCTCCCAAGCCACGCACAATCCAGATCATCGAGGAAGCCGAAGGATATGACAGGGGCTACTACACCGGGGTAATGGGCTGTTTTGACGGGGTACGTTTTGAAAGCGCCGTCATGATACGTTTTATAGAACGTATCGGCGGCGGGCTTGTTTTTAAAAGCGGCGGCGGTATAACAGGCCTCAGCGACGCCGGTGCGGAGTACCAGGAAATGATCGACAAGGTATACCTGCCTATTCCGGCATCGCCTGCTGAATATTGATCTCTGTCAGCAAGCTTACCGCATTAAACCTGAAGACGGCTTTTTTAGACTGCGAAACAAGCTTTTTATCGGTACAATGCGGACCGCTTTCCAGGAAGTAAATATAGGTTTTGAGGTTTCGTTTGCCGAGCTGCTGAATGTCGGGCGCGCCGAACAGCCGGCCTATTTCATTGGAGCTTTTCCCGAGCAGCCCGGGCTTGACCGAAACAAGATTTTCTTCGAGCGCCGCACGCTGTCCTTTGCATGCTCCCCGGTCGCCGCGCCATATTTCCAGGTCAAGGCCGCCTATAGAAGAAGGTGGAGTACACGAAGATGCCAGGAGCAACAGGCAAAATGAAATTTTCGAAATGAACCGCATGACCAACACTTTTGCGGCGAATTTAAGCATCTTTTTGGCTTATACCCGCTACCACCCGAAGCTGGTCCGGTTCATTTTCTCTTTTTCCTCTTCTTTCCAGTGCCTGATCGTCTCGTCGAGCAGCTCGTCTTCCGCGTCGTCGAACTTTTTGCGGATTCTTTGTGAACGGGCTACGTTTTCCTCGTTCTGAAGCTTTTCCGTATCTTTAAACCGGAGCAGGCGGGCCTCGCTGCTCTGTACCGTTTTGGTCAGGCGCTCTTCCTTGTATATTTTTATTTCCTTTTCATGGGCTTCAAGCAGCTCATCATACGGCCCTTTCGACGAAATGAACTTGACGAAAATCGGGGCAATTTCAATGGCAATAAAGAGCAGGATCAGGAACAGGTTGGCATAGTGCATGGCCCGGCTTTCCGCTGTCAGTACGCTTAAGGCGTCTATACGGGCCGCCAGCCCGTCGTATTGATCGATTGTCGTCTTTTGGGTTTCAAATTCCAGGTCGCCTTTCTTCCTGACCTCGAGGATCTGCTGCTCCAGCTGGCTGACGCGGAGGTTTGCACGTTCTTCCGTCTGCCGGAGGTCGTCCTGGGCTTCGTTGAGCTGCTGCTCTTTTTTACGTGCATTGGTGCCTATCCCCGCGATCCCGGTTGTGCCCGGAGTTTTTGTGCCGAACCTTTCGAAGTCGTACTCTTCCTGCTTCTTATTCCTGAACGCTTCCTTTGCCGCCACTTCCTCTTTGAGCGCAGCGATTTTCTTCTCTATCTCATCATATTCCGGGAGCCCCTTACGAATGGCTTCCTTTGTCAGGACTACCTCTTCCGATTTTTTTACATCCAGCTTCCGGTTGATTTCTTTTTCAAAGATTTTCAATTCAAGCGGTTTCGAAATGACCAGCGCCAGCAGGACAGCCAGGCCGAAACGGGGCAGGAGCAGCTTGAATTCCTGCCAGAACCGGTCTCTCTTAACCATGCTGGATACGATATAGCGGTCGAGGTTAAAAATCATGGTACCCCAGATGAGGCCGAAAAAGCCGGCGGTCCATACGTTGCCGAATATGGTGAAGAGCGCATAGCCTGCCGAAAGAGACGCAAAGAGGCCGGTAAAAAATACGGTGGCGCCGATGCCCGCATATTTTTCCGACTCGCTCGGACAGCGCATCAGGAGCGCGCGGTTGGCGCCGGAGCAGAACCAGAAAAAATCCCGGAAAGAATTCATGGCAAAACGGAGGTAGTACTCAAAAGATTTTATTTCAACCCGTCATTCTAACGGAAAGGCTGCTGCAATCGTATGGATCGGCTATGTTTTAATTTTCCGACCCGGAAAGTGCCTACCGGCATGGCGTTCAGTTGTTTACAGGTCACAAATACGACTGTCGGAAGCAGGCGGACAAGCGAATAATGTTGAGCGGTTTTTTTGAGATATAAAAGGTAAATTATTTTTAATTTGAATCAATTCTAAACTGGTGCTATCTTGCAGCGATTTATCAAAAACAGGTGATTGTCATGTCTTTTCGAGCAGTTTTATATGCCGGGTTCTGTATGGTCCTCCTTTCGGGTACAACGAAGGTCAGCGCCCAGGAATTAAAAGTTTTAGTCTATAAAAACCTTCCTGCCGATCCGGAACCCCAGGCCGATCGTTACACTTTGTTCAGCTTTGCCAAAGGGGCGGTAGTCCCGGTAGAAAAACTGGATAGCGACCAGTGGGATCTCGGCTTCAAGGGAACCACCATTATTGTGAACGGAGGTAAGGAGCGGAAAGGGAAAGGCGCGGCCGCCCTGGCTACGGCCGCATTTGATGCCGTCGACAAGCTTCCTGAAGGCCTGACCTGGGCAACCGATGAGCCGGACGGGAAAACCGCGATTCCGGGCGGATCAGGAAACGGCTGGTATGAATATGTTTTTACCACCCATGAGATCAAGCCTCTTCCCAACCGGGTGCTGTTCGTGCGGACAGCCGACGGGAAGTTTGCCAAAGTGGAAATATTGAGTTATTACCGCGATGTTGAAGGCGAAACCGATTCGCCCGGGCGTTATTATACATTCAGGTATGTATACCAGCCCGACGGCTCGGGAAAATTCAAATAGCCGGTGCAGACCATATCAAAGCGTTCAATATGGATTTTCCGAATCGGGTTACCGTAAAGATCTTTACTGTATGCCTTCTGCTGTTTTCCTTTGCTGCGGAAGCGCAGAGAATAGTATCTACCGATGGTACTTTAAGCGAAATAGTATGCGGCCTGGGATTGGAGTCGAAGCTGGTAGGCGTAGACGTTACCAGCACCTACCCTGAATCGCTCAAAAAGCTGAAGCAGATAGGGCACAACCGTAATATTTCTGCGGAAGGGATATTATCGCTTAACCCTGACCTGATACTGGTCAATAAAAAGGCGATGATCAACCCGGGGCTTGTCCGGCAGCTGCAGCAGACGGGGAAAAAAGTGGCAGCCTTCGATCATGAATATTCGGTCGAGGGGGCAAAGAAGCTGATCCGTGAGGTGGGCGCCTATTTTGAAAAGAAAAAGGAAGCCGAAGCCATGGTAAAGAAACTGGAGAGCGACCTGAAGAAATCCACCAGGTCGGGTGCGAATAAAAAAGTGCTCTTTATTTATGCCAGGGGCGCCGGGACCCTGATGGTTTCGGGGGAGGGCACGCAGATCGATGAAATGATCAGGCTTTCAGGCAACAGGAATGCGGCAGCCGGGTTTAAGGAGTTCAAGCCGCTGACGAGTGAATCGCTTCTGGCGGCCAACCCTGACTACCTGCTCCTGTTCGACGACGGCCTGAAAAGTATCGGCGGGGTCGACGGGCTGATTAAAATACCCGGCATAGCCTACACCAACGCCGGTAAGGAGAAGAAGGTGATCACGATGGACGGGCTTTACCTCATGGGCTTCGGGCCGAGAATGGGGGAAGCATTGTCAGAACTCGCTACGAAGGTAAGATAGCCGCTATGTCAAAAGCACAGATAGCAGATGAGATCCCGGTAGAGGAAGGACGCGGGACTGCGGCGCCGCAGGCGATAACGCGGCCGGATGCAGGAAAAAGGGCGTGGGGGCTCGGTGTGCTGGTGCTGCTTCTTTTTGCTGCTGTCGTAGTGTCGGTAGGGGTGGGTGCCGTCTCGATTTCCCCGGCGGAACTATGGGCCATCGTGGTTCGTAAATTCGGATGGACAAGCACCATACCTTTCCGCGACGAGCAGGAAGTTATCTTCTGGTTCATCAGGCTGCCGCGTATATGCCTGGGGATGCTGGTCGGCGCCGGTCTTGCCGTTGCCGGCGCTCTTTTACAGGGACTTTTCAGGAACCCGCTCGCCGATCCGATGCTGATCGGGATTTCCTCCGGGGCAATGCTTGCCGCTGTGCTGGCGATTGTTTTTAACATAAGCCTGGGTGTTTTAGGAGGATACCTGGCCAGCTATACCCTGGCTTTTTTTGCTTTCGCAGGATCCTGCCTGACGACCATTATCGTTTACCGGATTTCGAAGGCCGACGGTGAGTTCAAAATCAGCACCATGCTGCTTGTCGGGATCGCGATCAACGCCTTCGTAATGGCCATGACAGGCCTTATTACAAGCATGGCCAACGATCAGCAGCTTCGTGACCTGACATTCTGGAACCTGGGAAGCCTGGGCGGCGCGACCTGGATAAATGTGCTGACGCTTCTCCCGTTCGTGCTGGTAACGGTGCTTTATGCTACAAAGCTTTCGAAAGCGCTTAACCTGCTCGCATTAGGTGAAAACCAGGCTTTACACCTGGGCATCAATATCAGCAGGCTGAAAAAGGGCTGTATCGTCCTGGCTACCCTCGCTGTAGGCGCATGCGTAGCGATGGCCGGCAATATAGGATTTGTAGCCCTGATCGTGCCGCACATTATCAGGAAATCTTTCGGTCCCGATCACCGCATCGTTTTGCCGGGGGCCGCCGTAGGAGGGGCCGCTATCCTGACATTCGCCGATGCTATTGCCAGGACGCTGGTAGCGCCTTCCGAATTGCCGCTGGGCGTCATTACCGCGTTAATGGGCGCCCCGGTATTTATCTATATCCTTCTAAACGAACACAAACGCAGGATATGATCGAGGCAAATGGCATATCTTATTCGGTAAGGGGCCGCAGGCTGCTGGAAGAAGTAAGCGTAACGCTGAAGACAGGACGGCTGGTAGCGGTTGCAGGCCCGAACGGCGCCGGGAAATCCACGCTGCTGAAGATGCTGACCCGCGAGCTTTTGCCTGAAAAGGGTACTGTTAAGCTCGATGGGAGGAATATGACAGCGTACACCTATCTGGATCTCGCCCGGAAGAGGGCTGTTCTGACCCAGCAAAACAAGCTGTCGCTGCCTTTCGAAGTACAGGAGGTTGTGATGATGGGGCGGTATCCCTTTCATAAGAATGCCCCGGAAGAAAGGGATTATGAGATCGTTACGGAATGTTTGCGCAATGTAGGGATGCTTTCTTTTGCCCGCCGGATTTTCACTACATTGTCGGGCGGCGAGCAGCAGAGAGTCCAGCTGGCCAAATCACTGGCGCAAATATGGGGGACAGAAAAAGCCTTTCTCTTCCTGGATGAACCTACAAACGGGATGGACCTGCTTCACCAGTACCATGCGCTTGATATAGCCAGACAGCTCGCAGACAGAGGAGCCGGAGTGGTGGCAGTGCTGCACGATCTGAATATGACGCTCCAGTATGCGGATGAGGTGCTCCTGATGCAAAACGGGAGGGTGAAGATGTCGGGAACCCCAGCGGAAGTCCTTACGGCAGCGAACATCGAGGATGTTTTCAGCGTCCCGGTGCGGCTGATGAACCTGCCGGGATCGGAAGGAAACATCATCGTCCCGGCCTCACGGTTTTAGAAAAAAGAATTTCATATTTGTTCGTAGTAAAACGAGATAAAAATGCCAAATGCAGCGTTAACCCAAAATGAGAATATTGCAGACCTGAAGTCGAGGTGGGAAGAGTTCAAAACTTCCAACCCGAAAGTAAGGATCAGGGATGCCGCCCGTGAGCTCGGCGTTACCGAAGCCGGGCTGGTCGCTACAGGTATAGGAAGCGGTGTTACACGCCTGAGGCCCGAGTTTGAGGCCATCCTGAAGGAGGTGGAATCGCTGGGGCACGTGATGGCCCTTACCCGGAACGACTCGGTGGTTCATGAAAGAAAGGGAACCTACCTTAATCCATCCTTTAACCCGCATATCGGCCTTTTTGTAGGCGAGGATATTGATCTGAGGCTCTTCATGGGCCCGTGGGCATTTGCTTTCGCAGTAAGCGAGGACGGCAGGCACAGCCTGCAGTTTTTCGGTAAGGACGGAGAGGCGATCCACAAAATTTATCTGACCGACCGGAGCAACCGGGAAGCTTTTGACCAACTCGTAGCCAGGTATGCCGATCCGGTTCAATCGGCAGCGCTCGATATCGAGCCGGCCAGGCCGAAAGGCTACACGTTCGACGGGATCGACGAGGAGACGAAAAAGAGTTTTCAGCAGGAATGGACGGACCTGAAGGATACCCATGACTTTTTCGGCCTGCTGCGTAAGTACAACCTGCCGAGAAGGGAAGCCATGAGCTTCGCGCCGGAGGGCCTGGCCTACCGGGTGACGCCTTCTTCGTGCCGGAAGATCCTCCAGGCTGCCGCCGCGACGGGCACGTCCATTATGGTTTTTGTAGGCAACCAGGGATGTATCCAGATCCATACCGGGCCTGTAAAAAAGCTATTTGAAATGGGGCCCTGGTATAATGTAATGGACCCGGAATTTAACCTTCACCTCAGGGAAGATGCGATCGCCGAAGCCTGGGTAGTGATCAAACCTACCGTTGACGGCATTGTCACCGCGGTCGAGTTTTTTGACAAAGAAGGGGAAATGATCGTTCAATTCTTCGGCAAGCGGAAACCGGGTGTGCCGGAATTAAAGGAATGGCAGGACTTGGTCAGGGAAAATGCCGAAAGGCTGAGCTGACAGCAGGTTATTTAATAAAAAAAGGCCGGTACACTGCTTCGTGTACCGGCCTCCGTTTTATCGGAATACCTGTAAGGTTCAGAGCTCGCGGATCCAGATATTCCTGAAGCTTACCAGGTCGCCATGATCCTGCAGGCTGATAGGGCCTTTTCCGTGGGGCTTATTGATAGGCCTGCCGACATAGGGAGTCGTACCCTGGATCTGCGTATGGAGCTGTACAACGACGCCGTTCAGCAGGACCGTCACATAGGCCGGCACAGTAACCATACCGTCTTTATTGAAGCGCGGAGCGGTATAAATAACGTCGTAGGACTGCCATTCCCCCGGGGCCTTCACAGGATTTACCAGCGGCGGGGTCTGTTTGTAGATTGAGCCCGCCTGTCCGTTGGCATAAGTCCTGTTATTGTAGCTGTCGAGCACCTGGAGCTCGTAAATGCCCTGCAGGAAAATGCCGCTGTTGCCTCTTCCCTGGCCGCTTCCTTTCACTTCCGAAGGACTGCGCCACTCGATATGAAGCTGGAAATCACCGAATTCCTGCCTGGTCTGAATACCCCCTTTCTTAGGGGCTACCGTCATCGCCCCGTCTTTCACGGTAAACGGAGCAGGCGATTTGGCATCCTCAGAAGAAACCCATTGGTCGAGGCCGGAGCCGTCAAAAAGGACCAGCGCATCTGAAGGCGCCGTAGTGCCCAGGAGGTTGCCGGTCAGTGTGCCCGGCGTCACCAGCCTTGGTTCCGGATCCCACAGCTCGCTCGATTCGGGGGTCATTTTTTCAGGCTTAAGCTGCGCATAAGCCCCCGATAAAGTTAACAGGCCCAGCGCAGAAAGGATTATTCGCTTCATGTGTCAGATATTTTTAAAAAATATTAAAAAATGGTAGTTACATTTGACTCGTTAGAGTAGGAAGCCCGGTATTTGCTCTTCTTCCAAAAGTAGTACTTTGCCGGTAAACGAAATGACTATACAACGATAAAATTGTTTGGGAAGGCCGGCCGGAATGAACAGACCGTTGCCAAAGGCAACATAACAGGGCCTCGGGACTGCAAGTCCCGAAGAGCGCGTTAAAGACACAGTGTCACATCGTCTAATTATCACATTATCCAATGCCGCAAAACTATTTCAGAATTTTCAGTAAAAACCTGGCAGCTATCCTGGTATTGTCGGCCTTTACGGGCGGTCTTAATGCCCAGTCAATAGCGCTTCAGGACCTTTCCGCCTTCAGGAGCCCTTCGCCGAACTGGCAGCTTGCCGGCAGTGTCCGGGCTGATCCCGACGTTAAATACGACCTGCGGAAGGCTGCTGAAGGAAAGACGATACTTGTCAACCTTCCGGCAGATCCCAAGCAGTCCAAAGACATCTATTCCGTACAGGAGCACGGCGATGCGGATATTGAAATGGAGTTCATGATGGCCAAAGAGTCGAATTCCGGCATCTATCTCCAGGGGCGGTACGAGATACAGCTCCTCGACAGCTGGGGGAAAAAGCACGCGGCGGCGGGAGACTGCGGCGGGATTTACGAGCGTTGGGACGAAAGCAGGCCGCAGGGGCATAAAGGATACCAGGGCTATGCGCCGCGTCAGAATGCAAGCCGGGTAGCAGGGGTGTGGCAGAAGATCAGGATATCTTTTCAGGCTCCCAGGTTCGACAAGAGCGGTAAAAAGACTGAGAATGCGCGAATTCTCAGCATCTACCTGAACGACCTGCTGATCCACGAGAACGTAGAGCTGACCGGACCCACCCGGGGCGGTATGAACAACGACGAAGTCGCCCGGGGGCCGCTTCGTTTCCAGGGCGATCATGGCCCGGTGGCCTTCAGAAATATCGTCATCCGGCCGTTTGACGGCCCGAAGCCGTTTTTTAAGAAGCTGGGCTATATCGTTCACGACGGCCGGGTGCTCAAACAGGAACAGCTCGGCAGCCTGAAGCCGGTAAAAGAAGGGAAGGCATCCCTGATCGATAATTCGGTGTCTTCCCTGGCCAACAACTACGTGATCCGGTATAAAGGGAAGATCGTTATCCCCGCGAAAGGGAAATATCGCTTTTCCGGCGATTTCCGGGGCGGCTACGGCAATCTCAGGGTCGGCGACCAGGTGGTTTTTCCGTTTGCCTGGCACAGGGACAGCCGGGAAGTCGAGCTTCCTGCAGGGGACCTGCCTTTCGAGTATTCCTACGCGAAGGTGAATGAAGGCGATAAACCCGGCTTCGGATTGTCGGTTTCAGGCCCGGGGATCAGGCAGACTGTGCTCAACGAAGCCGGATCCGTCGGCACATCGCAGGCTTCCGACCCGATCGGCCTGGAGCCCGACCGCGAGACCGCCATCCATCGCAGCTTTATTAATTTCGGAGGACAGCTGTTGCCTTACGGTGTTTCGGTCGGAAGCATCAGCGGCATAAACTATTCGGTAAACCTTGCAAACGGAGCGCTTATCCGCAGTTGGAAAGGTCTTTTCCTGAACGTTACGCCCATGTGGCTCAGCCGCGGAAATGGTACTTCCACGCCGATGGGAAGCGTATTGGACCTGAGCGATGCGCCCCAGGTGTCGGCAGTAGGAGGGAAAGCTGCCGGGAACTACCTGCTGAAGGGCTACAAGGTCGACGACAATAACAATCCTACCTTTCTCTATACTTTCGGCGGCGCCGGGTTCCAGGACAGGATCGTACCCGATTCTTCAGGCAGGTACCTCGACCGCACCGTCATGGCAGATGAGAAAGGCACCTCGTTCCGGTTCATTCTTGCCAGGGGCAGCGAGATTACGGAACAGCCCGGCGGGCTGTTCCTGGTCGACGGACAGTTTTTTATCAGACTAAAGGAAGGCGGGCGCGCGGCAATCGAAGATAAGGACGGGGTAAAGCTGCTGGCAGTCGACGCTTCCGACAGGCTGACCTATTCCGTTATCTGGTAGTTCCCAAGGCATAAACCGACAAATCGGATCAGAATCATGAAAGATATCAGACGACAATTTTCCAGGCTGTTTTTGATCGGGCTTTCGCTCGGATTTTCTCAGCTTCCGGCCCAGAATAAATCGTTGCCCGCAACGGAAGATAATTATTACAGCATGCAGCGCCTGCCGATCCCGGAAGGGATCGTCCTGGAAGCCGGCGGGCTCGTAACGCTGCCGAACGGATCGCTGGCGCTTGCTACGCGGAGAGGGGATGTATGGATTATTGACAATCCCGACGGCCGCAATAACACCCGTCCTTATTACCGTAAATTTGCCAGCGGCCTTCATGAGATCCTGGGACTGGCTTATTATGACGGAGACCTGATCATGGCCCAGCGCAGCGAGCTTACCCGGATAAAGGATACCAACAAGGACGGGAGGGCGGATGTCTACGAAACGGTTTATTCCTGGCCTGTCAGCGGGCATTACCATGAGTACAGCTACGGCCCCAGATTCCTGCCCGACGGGAGTATGATCGTGACCGGCAACGTGGCTTTCGGGGATAACGACTGGTGGGCCGGGCAAAGCAGGGTGCCCTGGAGAGGCTGGGCGATGCGGGTGACGCTCGACGGAAAGATGGAGCCCTGGGCAGCGGGGGCAAGGTCGCCGGCAGGGATAGGCATTGTCGACGGAGAATTTTTTTACAGTGAAAACCAGGGCGACTGGATGGGGTCCGGATACATTACCCATGTGGAAAAAGGAGATTTCCTGGGTCACCCGGCAGGCCTGAGATGGGCCGACAGGCCTGAATCGCCGGTAAAGGTCAGGCAGAGCGACATCTATTCACGGGTAGACCCGAGAATCAGCCCGGAAGGGGGACCTTATGTAAAGCCGGAAAACCTACCCGAAAGAGGGAAAGCCCTTTTCGAGGTGGCGAAAGAGGTGCCGGGGATCAAGACGCCGGCCGTATGGCTCCCGCACGGCATACTCGGCATCTCTACTTCTGATATTACCACCATTCCGAAGGACCACCTTTTCGGGCCTTTCGGAGGGCAGATGCTGGTAGGCGACCAGGGCCAAAGCAAGATTTCGAGAGTTTTCCTGGAAAAGGTGAAGGGACAGTACCAGGGCGGGGCCGTCCTGTTCAGGGAAGGATTCCGCTCGGGCGTGATGCGCATGACGTGGGGGCACGACGGTTCGCTGTACGTAGGCCAGACCAACAGGGGATGGGGCTCTACCGGCCCTGACGACTATGCATTGCAGCGTGTGGTCTATACAGGCAGGACCCCCTTCGAGATACTGAAAATTTCGGCTCAGCCCGACGGCTTTGAAATCGAGTTTACCCAGCCGGTCGACAAAGCTTCGGCGGAAGATGTGAACGGTTACGATATCACAGGATTTATCTATAAATATCACCCGGTATACGGCAGTCCCGTCATCGACGATCAAAACTGTGCGATCAAAGGGATCAAGGTTTCTTCCGACGGAAAAAAAGTGCGTTTGCTCGTAGAAGGGCTGAGAGAGAAATATATCCACGAGATCAAGCTTCCCGGGCTGAAAAACGGGGAGGGAAATGCATTGCTGCATAACACGGCCTACTACACGCTCAACGCCGTACCCGACGGAGCGAAGCTGACCGGGTACAAAGCTGTAAAGGCCGCTCCCCGGAACGCTCCGGAAGCCGCCGCCGCGCATGCGCACGGGCATACGTCAAAGCTGGCCAAACGGACCGTGACGCAGCCGTCCGAATGGAGCGGCGGCCCCGACCAGACGTTTGTACTGGGTACGGAGCCGGGACTGCATTTCGATAAAAAAGAGCTTGTCGTGAAAGCAGGAAGCCGGATTAAGCTTACCATGACCAACACGGACGACATGCCCCATAATTTCCTGCTCGTGACCAGGGGCAGCGCAAATTCGGTGGGAGAAGCCGCTATCAACCTCGGATTGAAAGGCAATGAGCTGGGCTACGTACCCGACCTGCCTTCGGTACTCAGCCATACCAAACTGATCGAGCCCGGCGGGGCGGACACGATCTATTTTATAGCGCCGTCGGAGCCGGGGGAATACACCTATGTATGCACTTATCCCGGGCATTACTTCTCAATGCAGGGGACTCTGAAAGTTGTTCCATGAACCGGTTCGCTGTCGGCTGCCTGGCTGCAGGGGTCTTCCTGTGGGCGTCATTCAGCGGGATGAGGCCCGCTGAAGCACCTCCTAACATCATTTTTATCATAGCAGATGACGTTAGCCTGGAGGACATAGGGGTTTACGGGAACAAGCACATCCGTACGCCACACATAGACCGGCTGGCCCGTAACGGCCTGCGGTTCGACAATGTTTTCCTGACCGCCAGCTCCTGCAGTCCGAGCCGGATCAGCATCCTGACCGGGCGGTATCCGCACAATACAGGGGCGGCAGAACTGCATACCGAGGCGCCGTCCCACCTGGTTTTTTTTCCTGAAGTTCTCAGGAACGCCGGCTATTTTACCGCCCTGGCCGGGAAATGGCACGAGGGACGCCACACCGCAAGAGCCTACGATACGCTACTGGTCGACAAGAAAGCGAATGGCGAGGGCGGCGAGGCGCAATGGCTGTCTTTGCTGAAGAGCGTGCCCGCAAACCGGCCGTTTTTCCTATGGCTTTCTCCCTACGACGCCCACCGGGACTGGTCGGCCGATAGCGCGTTTGCCAGGCCGTACAAGCCGGAAGAAGTATATGTTCCGGAAATGCTTGCAGACGACGCAGATACCCGGCGGGACCTTGCCTCCTACTACAACGAGATCACCCGCATGGATGAATACATAGGCAGACTTACCGGCGAGCTGGAGCGTAGAAACCTGCTCGGCAACACCCTGATCGTGTTTACGTCGGATAACCCGAGGGCTTTTACAGGGAGCAAGACCAGGCTTCGCGACAACGGTATCAGGACTCCTTTCGTGATGCATTGGCCCAAAGGGATCCGCAAAGCCGGGCATACGTCAGAGGCGCTGATCAGCAGCATTGACATCGCGCCTACGCTTTTGCAGGCGACGGGCGTTCAGATTCCACGGGAGATACAGGGGAAAAGCTTTTTCCGGCTGATATCCTCGCCCGGGCTCCCTTTCCGGCAATATGTATTTGCCGAGCACAACTGGCATGACTACGAGGCGTATGAACGCGCCGTACGTACCGCCGACTATCTGTATGTGCTCAACGAACGCAGCAGCTTCACCAACGAAGGGCCGATTGATGCCGTGCAGAGCCCGGCCGCGCGGTCTCTGAAGGCGCTTAAAGCCGGAAAGGGGCTGACGCCGTACCAGCAGGAAGCTTATATACATCCCCGTCCCCGGGAGGAATTGTATGATAACAGGAAGGACCCGGCCCAGGTTTACAATATGATCGGGGACAAAGCCAGGGATGCGGCGCAGCAGCTTCGCCGGGTTCTCCGCCAATGGCAGGAGGAAACGGGTGACACCCTCCCTGACTCCGTTACCCGGGACTGGTATCATCGCGAGACCGGCAAGGCGCTTAAGCAGAAAGGCATCCGCGGCGAGATGCCCGGCGCTGCCGTGAGGGCAGATACCATTACTTCTCCCGGGCCGTTTTGACAAATACCCGCCGGCAGCACAAGTGAGCGCCGCCTTGTTGGCGGTGATACAGGTAGTATGGCGCCCGTTTGAAAAAATGTTAGAAAATGAAAAAAGGCTGCTTCTTCTTGCGCCTCTTTTTTTGATATGTTTGCCCTGCGGTAAGTATTAGATAAACGAAGATATTCAAAACAGGTAGAGATGGCCAACTACGATTTTCTTATTATAGGATCGGGAATCGCCGGTTTAAGTTATGCTGTCAAGCTGGCCCGTCATTTTGACAGCGAAGACAAGCCCGTGTCTATCGCGGTCATAACGAAGGTACAGGCCGATGAAACCAACACGAAATATGCCCAGGGCGGGATAGCCGCCGTGTGGGCCGAGTCCGATTCGTTTGAAAAGCATATAGCCGATACAATTGATGCCGGCGACGGGATCAATAATAAAAAAGTCGTGGAAATGGTCGTCCGGGAGGCCCCGGGGAGGATCCAGGAGCTCATCGACTACGGTACCCGTTTCGACAGAGAGCCTGACGGCGATTACGACCTCGCCATGGAGGGCGGGCATTCCGATCACAGGATACTCCACTTTAAAGATATTACCGGGGCTGAAATAGAGCGCGCTTTGCTGGAAGAAGCGGGAAGACATAAGAGCATCCAGATCTTTACCCATTATTATGCGGTCGAGCTGATCACCCAGCACCACCTGGGAGAGACGGTCTACAGGTACAGGGATGACATACAATGCTACGGCGCTTATGTGCTCAACCGCGAAACCGGCGCTGTAGAGAGATTTCTTTCAAAAGCTACCCTGCTGGCTACCGGGGGTATCGGGAGCATTTACCAGAGCACGACCAACCCTACCATCGCTACGGGCGACGGCATCGCGATGGCTTACCGGGCAAAGGGGATCTGTGACAATATGGAGTTTATCCAGTTTCATCCTACCAGCTTTTACCTGCCCGGCCGCAAGCCTTCCTTCCTTATATCGGAGGCGGTAAGAGGGTTCGGCGGGATACTCAAGCATGCCGACGGGAGCACGTTTATGGCTAAATACGATGAACGGGAGTCGCTTGCTCCCCGCGATATCACAGCCCGTGCGATAGATTCGGAAATGAAAAAAAGAGGGGTCGACCACGTGTACCTGGATGTACGCCATCTGGACTATGAAAAGTTCAGAGATCATTTCCCGAATATCAACCAATACTGCCTGGATCACGGGGTGGATGTGAGAGAAAGCATGATCCCCGTGGTACCGGCGCACCATTTCCTGTGCGGAGGCATAAGGGTAAACGAATGGGGGCAGACCAATATCCGGCAGCTATACGCGGTTGGGGAATGCGCATGCACAGGATTGCACGGCGCCAACCGGCTGGCTTCCAATTCCCTCCTGGAAGCGGTAGTTTTCGGCCACCGCGCCTACCTGCACACCATTGAGAGTTACGACGATATAGTCGTACCCGACCATGTTCCCGAATGGGATGATTCGGGTACGACCCACCCGGAGGAACAGGTGCTGGTGACGGAAATGACGCGGGAGCTGAACAGTGTGATGTCGAACTATGTGGGTATTGTCAGGACCTACAGGCGTCTCAAAAGGGCTTACGACCGTGTAGAGCTGCTCTATCGCGAGCATGAGAAGCTCTACCGCGAATCCAAGGTTTCGGTACCGATCTGCGAACTGAGGAATATGATCAACGTATCTTATCTTGTGATCAAGATGGCGATGGCCCGGCGCGAAAACGTCGGCCTGCATTTTAACCAGGATAACGCGTAGGGGAGAGGTGATAGTGTAAATGTGACAGATATCGGGTAAATTGCGGCTGATAATCTTCTGTATCTTCATAATCAGCCAAATCCAACCTCCTGAAAATGGGAAGAACTTCTGCCGGGCCCTTATTTGTCATACTCGCTTTCTTTGTATTTTTTGCTACGGACGGCTTCGCGCAGGCGTCTAAGGTAAGAGGAACCATACAGGATGAAGCATCGGGCGCGACGCTGCCGTTTGCTACCGTAAGACTGCTCGCCTGGCCCGACAGCGCCTTTGTATCGGGAGAAGTGAGCGATCTCGACGGGAAATTCGAGCTGGCGGCAGCGCCCGGGGAATACCTGCTGCAATTGGATTTTATGGGTTACCAGCCCATGCAGAAAAAGATAAAGGCCGAAGCGGGGATTAACGATATCGGGATCGTTAAGCTGAAAGCCGCTTCCGAAAACCTGGCGGAAGTAGTAGTGCAGGGTGAGAAAAGCACTTATGAGCTGACGCTGGATAAAAGGATATTTAACGTAGGCAAGGACCTGGCCAACGCCGGGGGGAACGCTATTGAAATTCTGAATAATATACCGAGCGTTGCGGTAGACCTGGAAGGTAATGTAAGCCTCCGGGGAAGCAGCAGCGTCCGTATCCTGGTAGACGGTAAGCCTTCGGGGCTGGTTTCCATCAAAGGCGGAGCCGGGCTGCAGCAGCTGCAGGGAAGCATGATCGAACGGGTGGAGGTGATCACCAATCCGTCGGCGCGGTATGAAGCGGAAGGGATGGGCGGCATCATCAACATCGTCCTGAAAAAAGAGCAGAAGCAGGGACTGAACGGATCGTTCGATGTGATCACCGGCTACCCGATGAATCTCGGCGGGGCGGCCAATCTTAATTTCCGTCACCGTAAACTCAATTTTTTCGCTAATTACATGCTCACCTACCGGAGCACGATCGGCGATACGAAGCAATACCAGGAACTTTACAGGAACGATTCCGTTTTTGTGACCGACCAGACGTTCGATCGCGAGCTCAGGGCTTTTCACAACAATCTCAGGATGGGAGCCGATTATTTTTTCAGCGAAACAAGCATCCTGACAGCCGCCTATACGTGGAGACGAACCAAGGGGAAAAGATATTCTCATATTTATTACAACGACTACCTGACTGACCCGTCCAATCTCCTGAGCCGTTCGCACCGTACGCAGAACGAAACCGAAACCGAGCCGAACTCAGAATACAACCTGTCGTACAAAAAGACTTTCGGCCGGAAAGGCCATGAATTGCTGATTGACATGAGGCACCTGGATAACTGGGAAAAATCCGATCAGTACTTCGGGGAGACAGTAACCCCCAAGGGTGGTGAAGGAGTCTACTCCCTGCAGCGCTCCATCAATGACGAAACCGAAAAGCAGTGGCTGTTCCAGGTAGATTATGTGCAGCCGTTCGGGAAGGAAGGTAAATTCGAGACAGGTCTCAGGAGCAGCTTCCGCGATATGACCAACAACTATTTCGTAGCCGATGTTTTACCCGACGGGAGCCTTCAGAACATCCCGATGTTTACGAATAATTTCATTTATGATGAAAATATCCACGGCGTATACGGAATTTACGGCAATAAGCACGGCAAGTTTTCTTACCAGGCCGGCCTGAGAGCGGAATGGA
>MEDT01000061.1 GCA_001724175.1 Cytophagaceae bacterium SCN 52-12
ATTGAGAACATGCCATCGTTATAGAAAAACATCCTGTCGGGTTTTATCATCTAACCACGAAGTGGTGACATGATTATAGAAAAACATATCCAGCAACGTACCGGAACCCTGAAGGGGTGACATTCATCCCGACGACATAAACAAACGTTTCACTATAAACCCGGGGCCTATCATTTTTTCCAGAGATCATCCAGTATCTCAACGGTCCTGTCGACCAGCACCTGGCCGCCTTCCGGCCCTATTCTCGAGCTATGGATAACAGCGCTGTAGGCGCCGCCCCTGACGGCCTTTTCGGTGGGCAGGTAGGAACCCCACTCCGGGCTCCCCGCTAGCTGCACCACGAAAGTCTGGAGAGCTTTGCTCCTGGCCTGCATCCTGATCCCGAAATCTGAGAAAAGCTCGAATTCGTTGGTACAGATCGCTACGTCGCCCAGCCTGATGACATGGAGCTCCATCCCGTAGAGGGGAGCTCGCTCCTTTTGCTGCCGTTCATAGCGCTTCAATGTTTCCTGCTCCCATGTCATCCGCCGGTAGAGACGATCGGCGGCAGCCGGATCAGCCCCGATCTCCTTCTGCGCATTGGCGACCGAAACCCTGGCTTCGTTATAATCACGCTCGGTGACGAGCCGCTCGGGCAGCGAAAGGCGCTCTACCCTGTGCACAAGCGGCAGCTCGGAATGCCTGTCTTCTTTCACGGTCTCGTAAGCTTCGTCGACCGCAACAATGATCCTCCTGGCCAGCTCGTCGAGGCGATCGAGCTTACGGAGCTCCCGCATCCGGTCGTCGGCAGCCTTGCGGTACCGGATATGGGGAGTCAGGTCGCCGGCGGCGCCCAGCCAGCTGACCACGCATACCTGGCTGCCGTATTTCTGGCGGATACCCTTCCGCACCGAATCCCAGTAGTCGGCATGGACCGCAGCACGGCCTTCTACCTCCTGCGAGGGGCTGGCCACCCCTATCACCATTGCAATCAGCTGCTGCTGCCTGTTCCAGAAGAACAAAGTATTGATATCGTGGTCCTCGGGCCCTTCCAGGTTCCTGAATTCCGGGAGGGCGGTTTTGCTGCTCATCCCGGCGGTCCCGTCTGCATAGGAAACGCGACGGTTGTAACCTACCACAGCATAGCTGAGGCCCCAGGCAACGCTGGCTTCGGCTTTTTGCTTCCAGGCAGCTTCGATTCCTTCCGCTATCTTTCCCGCAAAGAATTCGCGGTATTCCCGGACCTGCGTCACGCCGGTTTCCGGCACCGCGTACTCTCCCTCCCTCAGCACTGGCGCAGTATGGGTATGGGTAGCGTTTAAAATGATTTTGCTTACGTCCAGCCCTTTTACCCTTTTCCCTACCTTTTCCCTGACCATCGCGATCACGTCGGTGGGGATGTAAAGCACATCGCAGGAAACCATTACGGCCAGGTCGGCCGGCGCATTCCCTTCCCTGGTCTCCATCAAGAGTATGTTGGCCGTGAGGGGCGTCTCCGCCTCCTTTGCCACCCTGAGGTGAAACTGCCCGGTGACCGCCACTGGCAGCTTGGGCGTGATGTCGACAGTGGCTGCCCCGACATAAAGCCTGGAGGCATCGGCACGGCCGGGAATTATGAAAAGAAGAACCAGTAGGAATGAAGCTATTGTACCGCCGGATTTGCGCATATTCAGACAAAAATTTATAAACTAAGGAATCGATTTCAGGGCCAGAGCCGATTGACAGCCTTTACCGTTTTATCTACTAAAATCTGCCCGCCTTCGGGTCCTACTCTTACGCTTTGCACAATTGCGGAATAATGTCCTCCTGCTTCCGCCTCTTTCGTCGGCAGGTAGGTCCCGGGCCCCGCGAGCTGGACCACAAAAGTCTGCAGCGCCTTGCTGCGGGCTTTCATCTGGACGCCATAGTCTGTGAAAAGCTCGAAAGGATTACTGGCAATAGCGATGTCGCCCAGCCGCACCACATGGATCTCCACCGGGTATACCGGCCGGCCGGTCTTTTTCTGGTTTTCGTAACGGTCGATCACTTCCTGCTGCCAGGCGATCCTGCGTTTCATTTCGAGGGCTCTTTTAGGCTCCGCCGAATCCTCATCTCTCGCTTTCTTCGATTCGGCATACTCCTCTTCAGTCACCAGGCGCATCGGCAGCTCCCAGTCTTCCACCTGGTGCACAAGCTGCACATCGGTGTGGCGGTCATTCCTGACTACCTCGCAGATATCGTTCACGCAGCCGGCTATCCGCCTTGCCATTTCCTTCAGATAGGCGTCTGTCCTGAAGTCCTTTCCCAGCGTGCTCAGGTCTTTTTGTCCGTTGCGAAGGGCGACCATCCTGGCTTCGGCCAGGTGCTCGTACATAGGCCGCGGGGTCTGGTCGCCGGCAGCGCCTATCCAGCCTAAAACCGCCAGGTTCCGGCCGTTCTGATCCCGGAGCATCTGCCGCAGCGGGTGCCAGTAATCGGCGTTGATAGCCGAACGCGATTCCACGATCTGCGCCGGGCTGACCACGTTGATACAGGCGGCCATAAGGCTGCCCGAATTGCTCCAGAAGAACAGCGTGTTGATACTCTGGTCCTCGTAGCCCTCTATTTTCCGGAATTCGTCCACATCGGTCCTGCCATACATCCTTGCCGATCCGTCGGCATACCTGGCTCTCCGGTTATAGGCCACCTTTGCATAGCCCAACCCCCAGGAGACCGATCCTGCCTGCCTTTTCTCCCATGCTTCGGCTACACCGCCGGCTACCCGGCCGGCTATGAATCGCTGGTAGTCGACCACTTTCAGGATCGAATCGGGCTCGTGGTACCAGTTGGCCCTCACCACACCGCCCGTATGGGTATGGGTAGCGTTGATGAGCATGTTCCTGGTATTGAAGCCCGGCAGCCTGTCTGCCACGGCAGCGCGGATCATATCTCTCAGCTCGGTCGGGATGGTGACCACGTCGCAGGTGATCCATACACTCGTTGTCTTTTTTCCTCCCATACCGTCCGATTCCAATACGATGATATTGGCTTCTACAGGCGTCTCGACCTTTGTAGCTACCCTCAGCGCCATCTGGCCGTCGACCGACACGGGCGGCGCGGGTGTGATGTCGACCGTTGCAGCGCCGATCTTCAGCTCACCTGCCACGGCTGCGGCGTTGTATATGACAAGCAGGGTTAAAGAGAAAAACCGCCGGCTTGCTACAAAAAAATGCTCTGATTTCACTAGAATGACGTATGGTTAAATTGCTGACTTTTATTGTGAACAAGCTTGTTTAGTGGAGATTCAAAAGTTGAAAGTTGAAAGTTGAAAATTTTCAACTCTCCATTTTCAACTCCCCCTCACCAAAGCGACTTCAGCATTTCCACGGTTTTATCGACCAGCTCATTCCCGCCTTCGGGGCCGAACAGGGTGCTGGCCGGCACCGCGCCGTATGCGCCGCCATTGATCGACCGCTGCGTAGGCAGGTAGGTACCGCCGCCGCTCAGCTGTACGATAAAGGTCTGGACAGCAGGGCTTTTTACTTTCATCCGGACCCCGTAGTCGAGGTAAAGCTCGAAGGGATTGCAGGCAATAGCCATATCCCCGATCCGTATCACCTTTATTTCTACCGGCAGCTTTGGATTGGTCTTTTCGAGCTCGTAGCGTTCATGAACGGATTTCCCTCTCCGGAAGCGGGTATGCGCTATCGTAATATCCCTGTACCAGCGATTTTCTTTGGTCTTCCCGGGATTTGCCTTGATATCGGCCAGCAGGTTCTCGTACTTCGGCTGCCATTCTGCCGTTTCCTTGTCGGCGGTTTCCAGGTCGCTTTGCCCGAGCAGCCTCCTCGACAAAGGAACGACCTCTGTTTTCTGGGCCACTACCGGATCCCATTCGATGTTCTTTTTCATATAGGGCAAAATGGCTTTCACGCCGTCGGTGATATGGCGCGCGATCTGCCGGCGGCGCCCCATGCTGTTCCGGCCCGTTCCGCCTTCTCCCATATCCATGAGCTTCTGCATCCGTTCTTCCGCCTTGTCACCCCACATGATATGCGGAGACTGATCGCCCGCAGCGCTTACCTGGGGCAGCACAAACAGGTCCTTCCCCAGCTCCTGGCGGAGCAAGGCCCTTGTTTCTGTCCAGAAATCGGCCGAGATCTCGTAGAGATGCTCGCTCACCTGCGACGGCACCGCGGCGTTGATGACGACTCCCGTCAGCTTTCCCGATTTATCCCAGGTATAGAGCAGGTTGAGGTTATGATCTTCGTAACCCTCGATATGGCTGAACTCCGGCCTGCCGGTATTGCCGTACATGAGCGATTTCCCGGCCTGGTCTACCTGCAGGCGGTTGTGGCCTATCACAGCCTTGCTCAGGCCGTAGCTGATGCCGCCGGCTTTCCTGCTTTTCCAGGCATTGACGGCGGCGTCGGCTATTCTGCGGGCGGCCAGCTCAAAATATTCCGCCGGGCGCATTACTTCTTTGCCACCGCTTATCAGGTCGAGAGACACCCCATAGATATCTTTTGTATCGGCCAGCGACACTACCGGGGCGGTATGCGTATGAGTGCCGTTGAGCGTTATGTCGGTCGGCTCAAGCTCGGGTACTGCCGCTGTTATCCGCTTCCTGACCTCCTGCCTCAGGTCGGCGTCGCCTCTCATCCCGTCTGCGATGCTGATCAGATCGGCAGAAATAAGGATAAGCCGGGTTGTGCGGCCGTTCTTTACCGATTCCATCGCCAGCGCGGTGGCAGTAATAGGATCCTTAACCCCTTCCGACAGTCTTGCATGAAACTGTCCCTGGAGCAGCACAGGTTTAGGGGGTGTGATGTCCGACGACGCCCATCCTATTCTGAGGGGATCGGCCAACGGCCCGGCAGCATTTACCGGGTAACTGAGAACACCCGATAACAGCAGACAAATGGTCAGTACTTTTCTCATAATTAATTACGCTTGCCTTGGTTCTATTTCCTCTTTATTAAATATGAAGCAGGAACAGTCCGGATTTTCCTGTTCCTGCCTCATAAATTTATTCCCACCCGGGATTTTGGGTAAGAAGGGGGTTCAAGGCTATTTCCTGTGTAGGGATAGGGTAAAGGTAGAGTCTGTCATTCCACTTCCTGTTGTCATAGCCGGGATAGAGGATCCTGTTTTTGCCGGTTGCCGGATCTTTCGCCCCCTGGTAAGTTTTGGGATTTTCCAGCAGCTTGCCGGCCTTCCAGCGCACAATGTCATCCCAGCGTTTTCCTTCTCCCGCAAGTTCAATTCTCCTCTCCCGGCGGATTTCATTGAGAAGAGGGGTTATCGCCACCTCCCAGGCCGGCCAGCTCGGATCGGTAAAGCCTACCTCTACTTTCAGATGAGGCATTCCGACCCTGTCGCGAAGCAGGTTGACGGACTTGTCGAGCACATCCTGGGTAGCCTCTCCCAATTCCGCCTTTGCTTCGGCATAGCTCACAAGGACTTCACCATACCTGAAGATAAAATCATCTACTATGCATTGCAGCTGAAGCCGGTCTCTTTCATATACCGAATAGCCTTTCAGTATGTAGTAGCTGGTAGGCGCATAGTTGTTGTCGAACTCAGGCATCGGACGGTATTCTTTCGATCCGTTTTCATAAATCCTGTATACCCTGTTTTCCTGGTAAATCGACTGCTCCATGCGGGGATCCCTGTTGACAAACTCGTCACCAAATTCCTTGTCACCGTTATAGAGCGGGCTCACCGTGATGGGCAGCCCGTCGGCGCACAGGTAAGAATCCACGAAATCTTTTGTGTAGCCCGTGTGCGGTTCGCCCAGCTGCCGGACATTGTTGTGCATTCTTTTCCCTTCCAGGAAACGCTGTATCATGATTCCCTCAGGGTTCCCTTTCAGCTCATACTGGACGAAAAGGTCGAAGTAATCGGATTCGGGGTGGCCGGTCGAATATAATGAAAATCTACCGGAACTGATGATCGATTCCGCGGCGCTCACGGCCTGGCGAAGGAGCGCTTCGTGCCCTCCCAAACCATGGTATTTCCTGAAGGTGCCTTCATAGAGATAGGAGTTGACCTTAAACGCCAGCGCGGCGTACTTCGTAAGGCGATCGGCTGCTGAAGCTTCAGGCAGGTTGGCTATCGCAAAATCCAGCTCCTTGCCGATATTCTCGAAAACGAGCGCGCGCGGGTCACGCGCTTTGAAAAGGTCTTCCGAATCGGTTTCGAGAGAATGCTCCAGCCAGGGCACGTCGCCGAAGCGTTTCAGCTTATCCATGTAATAAAACGCCTTAAAAAAACGGATCTCCGCTTCATAGACGGTCACCTCCGGCGTCTTGGTCATGGCTGCTATGCGATCGAGGGCAAAATTGCATCTCCTGATGCCGAGCCAGTCGCCTTTACCCCAACCGCCGCCGGTAGCCGGGACCGTGTATTCGTTCCAGGCATAGGTACTGCGAGCCCCGGGACCGTTGTTATCGGTGACGTCGTCGTTACGCCATATGTAGTTAGGGTCTTTCAGGGCAACATAAAACTGGTTGGCGTACATCTCTATGTCGGACGCCGAAGTCCAGAAGCTCGCGTCGTTGATCTTGTCAAGCGGGTATTTCTCAAGGAATGCATCATTGCATGATGTAGTCGACAACAGTATAGACAATACCGAAGCGCCCAGATATTTATAGTATCTCATTGTGATCAATTCTGTCTTAAGGATTAAAAACCGATATTAGCTCCAATCGAATAGGCCCTGTTCAGGGGATATGACATCGCGCTCGATTGCTCCGGATCTACTATATGGACCATCTTGGTTGCCTCCCACATGTTGTTGCCGGAGAAATAGACCTGGATCCGCTTAGACCCTATCTTTTGTGCTACGGCTGTCGGGATGGTATAGGCGAGCGTAAGCTGCTTCAGGCGCAGGTAGGCTGCATTCTGCATGTAGCGGGTCTGCGGCGTGGTAACATCCGTTCCGCCTGTAATAAGCGGCCGCGGAAAATAGGCGTCGCGGTTGGTTTCCGACCACCAGTCGGTACCGATTTTACCCTGCACTCCCCATTCATCGTTATATTGGTTTACGAAATAGTTGCCGGCTATGACGAGGTCGCGTCTGGCCACTCCCTGGAACAGGACATCGAGATCAAATCCTTTCCATGAGACATTGGAGCGCAGCCCGTAGCTGTACCTCGGCGTGTTGTTACCGATGATGCTCATATCGCCGTGATTGGACAAGGTCTGGGTGCCGCGGGTAATTTTGCCATCGCCGTCGAGGTCGACAAAATAAAGGTCTCCTGCTACCCTTTTGCGGCCGTTGATCTGGGATTGGTCAAGCGCGGCAGCCTCCTCATCCGACTGGAAGAGCCCACCCGTAACCAGCCCCCAGATGCTTCCTACCTTCTGCCCGACGTAGTAGTCGGAGATCAGCCCCGAAGGATTGCTGTACCTGGTGATAGTCGCGCGATAATCGGAAAGTATCAGCGACACGCCGTATTTAAAATTCCCGGAGCTTTTATTCCACCCGACGGTCATATCAAACCCGACCGTCTTCATATCGGCGGCGTTGGCCTGGGGCTCGCTGACCGCCAGGGTGGCAGGCAGCGTCTGTGAGCGGGTCAGCATATTTTTGGTATCTCTCCTGTAGAGGTCGAACGAGCCTGTCAGCTGGTTCCCGAACAGCCCGAAGTCGATCCCGAGATCCTGCTGGGTTACCGTCTCCCAGGTAAGGGTCGGGCTCACCAGGCCGGGGGCATACACGGCCATCGGGTTGTCGCTGTTGATCAGGTACCCGGCCAGACCGGAAGTGTAAGTGGCAACATAGGGATAGTAGCCCGTTACGTTCTGATTGCCCAGGTTCCCGTACGAAGCCCGCAGCTTCAGCATGCTGATTTTGTCGCGCAGCGTGCTGAAGAAGCCCTCGTTGTCGATTCTCCAGCCGAGAGAAAGGGAAGGAAAGAAGGCGAACCGGTCGCTTTTCGGGAATTTGGAGCTGCCGTCGTAGCGACCGTTGAATTCAAGGAAATAGCGGTCATCGAAGCTGTAATTTACCCTTGAGAATACCCCCCGGATCGCATATTCCGATTCCGAATCACTGGTATAGCGTTCGCCATACGACAGGTCCATAAAAGGCATCGATTCCACGATCAGCTTCTCTCTTTTGGCTTGGAAGAAACGATAGCGGGCGCTTTCCTGGTTGAAGCCTGCCATTACCTTAAAGTAGTGCTTGCCCAGTGTGTTTTCATAATCTGCATAAGCATTGAAAACCTGGTAGCGGTTATTGTAGTTGTTCCTCGTCACAGAGCTTGGGTTTGTATACGGATAATATCCGCTGATCCCGGTGCGATCGTACATCGGCAGCCTTTTACGGTAGTCCAGCTCTTCGGTGTCCTGGATGTTAAAGGAGTAGTCCATGTTGACCGTCATGTTCTTTACGGGAGTAAGCTTAACGAGCCCGGTCAGCCAGGAATCAAAAATATCGCGGGTACGATACCCTCCTTCCTTATGCATCTGCAGGACATTGGGTACCGAGCCCAACGAGGCATAGTTCCCGTCGGGAAGGTAGACAGGCCAGTTGGGCCATTGGTGTACCTGGAACATATTGCGGTCTTCATTGAAGTTGTCGCTTGCGTCGTTGGGCGGGTAAACCTTGTTACTTGCGTTGATCGATATCTTGGTCCCTACCTTTATCCATTTTGCCAGGTCGTAGTTCAGGTTCGACATAACGTTGTAGCGGTTGTAGCGCTCGTTAAAGTTCTTGGTGATCCCCTTTGCGTTGAAATAGGACAGGGAAGTATAATAGTCGAAGCGCTCAGACCCACCCGAAATGCCAACGGTATGCTGCTGCTGCGGGTAGCTGTTTCTCAGCAGGACATCAGCCCAGTCGGTATTGGCGGAAAAAGCATACTGGGTCGGCGATTCGTTGGGGTGCTGGAATGTTTCGGGCTGCGAAGGATCGTAATAATGCGCCAGGATCGCCTTTTCATAATATTCGTCGAACTGGTAGTAAGGCCTCCCATTGATACGGATGTTGGCCTCGTTCATATACCTCATGCGCTCCAGCGCATCCATCGTCTCGAACTTCACAACCGGTGTATTGGTCGAGAAGTTGGTCGTAAAGGAAATATTCGGCTTCAGGTCTTTTTTCCCGCTCTTAGTCGTAACCAGTATGACTCCATAGGCGGCCCTGGCTCCGTAAATAGCGGCTGAAGCGGCGTCTTTCAGCACCACCACACTCTCTATATCGTTAGGATTCAGAATATTGATATCCATTGGGATTCCGTTCACCAATACCAGCGGGCTCCCGCCATTGATAGAGGTATTGCCCCGTATGTTGAAATTACTTCCTTTGCCGAGCGCACCGCTCGCCTGCGAAATATTCAGGTTGGCAATATTGCCCTGGAGCGCCTGGCCCAGATTGGCTACCGGGCGGCTTTCCAGTACTTCTGCCCCGACAGAGGCTACTGCGCCTGTCAGGTTGACTTTTTTCTGCGTGCCGTATCCCACTACTACCAGCTCTTCCAACGCCTTCGTATCAGCCACCAGCGATACGTCTATAGTAGAGCTGTTTCCTACTACAATCTCCTGGCTTACATAGCCGACAAAGCTGAATATGAGAATGCTCTCGCTTCCGGCGACAGACATGCTGTATTGTCCCGAGCCATCGGTTGTAGTACCTTGCTGGGAGCCTTTCAGGAGAATGCTCACGCCGGGCAGCCCCTCTCCTTTCTCATCCGTCACCACCCCTCTTACATTCCGGTCGGGAAAAGTTATTCTCAGCGCGGAACTCTGCTTCTCAACCATTTTCTTTCTGAGCAGTATGCGGGAACCCAACACCTCATACTGCACCTGCATTGGACTGAACAGCTCGTCAAGCACGCTGAAAAGAGGACGGTTATGCACGTTCAGCGACGCCTTTTGCCGCAGCTGTATGCTATGCGTGCTATAGATAAACTTCACCCTGGCCTGCTTCTCCAACTGGTTCAGGATCTTGCTCACTTCTACGGACTCCACCTGTAAAGAGATCTCCCTGCTCAGGATTTCCTGGCCCCGAAGCGTATGCGCCAGCGAAATACCGCAGAAAAGCGAGGCTATGAGAAGCTGGGTTAGAGTTAGTTGCATAGACCTCAGGATAAACCGTTGTAGCGGTATACTTTTTTTCATACTTTTAAGAAGTTTTTGTTATGAGACAATGGCAAAAACAATTCACATTCCGGAAGTGTTCGCCCACTTTCGGGATGTTTTTCAGACAATAGCAACCGTCTGTGACCGGTGTCTATTTTCGCAGAGCTTTCCGTATTTTATCCATAGGCATGAAGGTTGTCAGGGTTGTTGGAGTAGTATTTGGTTAAGGGTTAATCAATTTTCATTCCGGCATCCTTCCCCGGTTACGGTGTAGGTATTTCCTTTCTGCTCATAGCTGCCGTTGACCGAGCGGCAGATCAGGTCGAGCTGCATATGCAGGGGAAGACCGTTCAGATCGCCGGTAAAAACGCAGGGAAACAGAGCAGGTGAATTGACCGAGATCTCTACTTCGAAAGCTTTCGACAGCTTCGACAGAACATCTGGCAGGACTTCTCTGTCAAAAACAAAATCAGGGATCTCTTCCGGCGATCTGAACGCAACAGGGTCGTCGACAAGCTCGGGCACCAGCTTCCTTGACGTTTTTTCAAATACGACGCGCTGGTTAGGCGTCAGGATGACAGCGTCGGCTTCAGGAGACTTCCCTTTTTTATCTTCGTATACCGACACGCTGCCCGAAACCACCTCTACTTCGATTTTACCGGCGGAAGGCAACGAACGTATATTAAAGCTGGTACCGAGAACCCGCGTGACCAGCCCGCCGCTGTATACGACAAAAGGCTTCTTTTCATCCCGCTTCACTTCGAAAAAAGCCTCTCCCTCCAGGTATACCTGCCTTAAATGCGCGTCGAATTTTACCGGGTAACGGATGCTGCTTTCTTTTCCGAGAATTACTTTGCTGCCGTCTTCCAGCGTAAGGCTCTGGGGCTTTCCTTCGCTCTGGAAAGTGATCACGCCCTCCTGCGCAACCGAAGAGATATCTTCCTGCATCATAACCCCGGCTGCATTGCCTGGAACACGCGATTTCTGATGATAGTAGAAGCTTCCGATCCAGAATGCCCCGATGGCCGCCAGGAGCAGCGAGGCAGCTATCCCCTGCCGGAACTGGAACATGGTTTTCCAGAAGCCGCCCCGGCCCAGCACTTCGGTCGACAGCTTCTTCCACATACGCCGCTGCAGCCTGCTTTTCTCCGAATGATCGAGCTGCAGCTTACTCTGCGACAGCATGTTTTCCGACCACACCTCCACCTGCCGGCCCTCTTCCTCGTCACATTCTCCTGCAAGGTATTTCTGGAGCAGTATATCAAATTCGTGTCTGTTCATTGAAATAGATCCCGAAGGCGAACTAGTTATAAGATTGGTAAACCCTGAGCTGCTCCCGCAACAGCTTCAGCGACTGTGTGATATGATATTCTACCCCTTTTTCCGAAATATTCAGCTTGCTGGCTATCTCCTTGACGGGCAGGTTTTCGAAGCGGCTCATCCTGAACACTTCGGAAGTACGCTCCGGAAGCTTTTTCATGACCTCATCGACCGCCTTGGAGAGATCCGAAAAATGGACGATCTCGTCGGTCGCGTAAGACTGCTGGATTTCGTTGAGTATAAGGTATTCCTGGTACTTGCGTTGCGTAATGCAGGATTTGATGTAATTGGTTATCCGGTGCTTGACAGCCACGACGAGGTAAGCGCTCAGGTTCCTGATAGATGCCTCCTCCCTCCTGCTCCAAAGGCTCTCAAACACGTCATGCAGTATCTCTTCAGCCTCTTCCTTTGTCCCTATCTCATGAAAGGCAACCCCGAACAACCGGTACCAGTACCGGCAGTAAATTGCCTCGAAGGCTTTTTGGTTCCCTTCAATCAGGCAAGAAAGCAATTCCTCATCCGAGAAACGTTCGTACATAGCTAATAACTGGGTTAAGCGGCAGTTCGGCTAATAAGTCAACTATGTCGGTAATTTCCCTAGTAAGAAAATTTCTTTTTTATATAAATTCTTCAAATCGACACAGGAAGGCGGTGGATCGGAGGCTGGACGACCGGAGCGGAACGGCTCAGGATATGACCTGGAACAGGATCAAAAGAATATGGATAAGCTTCTCCCTGAGTAGCTTAAGGCATTTTGTAATGTGAAATTCTACCGTTTTCTCGACCACGTTCAGGGAAGCGGCGATCTCTTTGTTGGAAAGCCCGTTGCGGCTCAATTCAAAAACGGTGCGGCTTCTCTCCGGGATCGTATTCAGGATCTGCTCATACCGGTCCCTGGTATCTTCGTAGATGATCTTTTCCTCTACGCCGTTGCCTGAAAAATGACCGGAATTTTCGAGCGACAGGACATTGAGCGAGGTGGTCTTCGAGCTCATGACATCGCGCAGGAAGGATATTACCCTGTTCCTGACGGAAGTGTAAAGATAATTCCTGACGTTACGGACGATGCTGATCTCCGACCGCTGGATCCATAACGCGATAAAAAGTTCCTGGACGATATCTTCCGAGACGTCTGCATGGCCCGTTTTCCGGTAGGCAAGGCGATACAGGTCTTCCGCATAGCGCTCGTGAAGACACGCAAAGGCCTCCTGGTCAGCGTCGTCCCGGACCAGCTGCCATAAATGCTCATCATCGTAAAGCCCGTATCGGAAAGCCATTTTTTACCTTGCAGAAACGCGATAATTAATATATCCCTAATACTGCCCAAAAATACTTTAAAAAATTCGTCGATTTTCGCTAGGGTTGGAATATCCTGCTGCGTCCTGTTTAAAGAAGAGCAGATTCTTCTATGCTTATCAAACATAACCATGGCCGGCAATTCCATCGATCCCGATTTACTAGCGCGTTATCTCGACGGCACATGCAGTCCTGAAGAAGCTGCCGAGGTAGAAGAATGGTACCGCAGGATCCGGCACAGCGGCTCTCCGCCCGAATTCAGCCAACCCCTGCATTTCCTGAAAGTCAGGGGAAAAATATCGGAAATGGAAGCTGCCCGGGAAAACCCGGCGCCCGTTTCCCGTACCGGCCGTACGGCCGCCTGGAAACGTTATGTGGCTGCCGCTTCGGTGCTCCTCCTGGTCGGCGTGACCCTGTTGCCCCGGCTGCTGAAAACAGACGGGAAAGCAAGCTCCGGTGAAGCTGCCGCCGTAACCGTATTTACCAATACGCTCTCCCGCATCATCAAATACCAGCTTCCCGACAAGAGCACCGTCTGGCTGCATCCCGGCGCTACCTTGCAATACGGGGAAACGGGGTTCTCGTCAGCCGGCAGGAAGGTACGGCTCACGGGGGAAGCTTTCTTTGAGATCGTCAGGGATCCGGCAAATCCCTTTATCGTAGAGGTAGACAAGATGCGTGTAAGGGTACTGGGCACCAGCTTCCTGGTGAGGCCGGCCGACAGCCTGGCGAATTACGAGGTCGCGGTGGTTACAGGTAAAGTAGAAGTCTATTCGGAAAGCAGGGAGTCCGGCGCATCGTCGCCGTCTGTCGTGCTCAACCCATCCGAAAAAGCTTCCTTCCATCTTCCGACCGGGGCCGTTACGGCTTCCAGGATCACTACCGCCGATCCCCATATCGAAACCTGGCAGCCGGCCGATCTTTCTTTCGAGGACGCCAACCTGGCCGAAGTCGCCGGCCAGCTGGAGCTGAGCTTCGGCGTGAAGGTACATTTTGAGAACAGCGCGCTTGCCAATTGCGTCCTGAAAGCTTCTTTTGAGAACCACCGCCTGGCGGAAGTGCTCGACGCTATGTCGGAGATGCTCGAGCTTACCTACGAAATCAACCACGAACAAATCCTATTGAAGGGCAACGGTTGCCCTGCAGGTCCGTGACGACCGTTCAACTTAAACCCGATACAGCCTATGATTAAAATTCAGCTATTCCCTACATCCTGCTTTTAAAGATCAGGAGTGCCTCCACACTCCTGAATCTTCACGAAGCTTTTCCCTTGATTCATCACACAAAGTGCATGAAGCAGCTTCATTTTGTTCATTCGAAAATAAACACCCAAACCTATGCATTTTCCAAGTAAAAACAAGACAGCATATCGTATTATGCGGATATCGATTCTACAGGTCTTGCTATCGGTAATGTTAGCGTTCGGAGGATACGCCAGGGAATCAAGCGCCCAGGAGCTCCTCAAAAAAAACGTAAGCATCGAATTGAACGGCGTGTCACTTCAGCAGGCATTGAATGCCCTAGAAAAACAGGCCGGCGTAAAGTTTGCTTACAGCCGCAGCATTATCCGGCTGAGCGAAGTCGTCAATGTCAGGGCATACAATGAGCCGCTCGGGCAGGTGCTCGGACAATTGCTGCTTCCGCGCGGCATCGAGTTTCAGCAGGGCAAAGGACAGATCCTCCTGAAACGGAAGCGGGATGATCATTCCAGGCCTCCCCGGGCGGAATCTATCCCGGAAGGCACGCCGCCGCCGCTGGAAATTTCCGTAAAAGGAACGATCACCGACCCTAAGGGAGAAGTATTGCCCGGTGTGAGCATCCTTCTGAAAGGAACCCAGCGGGGCACTACCTCGGACGAATCCGGCAGGTTTTCCCTTTCCGTCCCGGACGAGAAATCGGTACTGGTCTTTTCCTACGTAGGCTACATATCGCGGGAAGTCGTGGTAGGCAGCCAGGCAAACTTCGATATCACGCTGCATGAAGACGTCGCCCTGCTCGATGAGATGGTGGTGGTAGGGTATGGAAGCCAGCGCAAAATCAACCTTACCGGCTCGGTATCGTCTGTCGGCGGAGAGCAGATCAGCCGCCGCACGGTCTCGCAATCCTCGCAGCTTCTCCAGGGCGTCGGCAGCGGCCTCACCGTAAGACAAACCTCGGGCGAGCCCGGCGGCGACCAGGCTTCCATACAGATCAGGGGCATGGGGACCTTCAGCAGCGCGGGCAACAATCCCCTTATCCTTATCGACGGCGTCCCGGGCTCCATCAACTCGGTCAATCCCAACAACATTGAAAATATTACGGTCTTAAAAGACGCCGCATCGGCTGCTATTTACGGCTCAAGGGCCGCGAACGGGGTGATCCTCGTTACCACTAAGGAAGGTACCAGGGGTAAGATGAAAGTCGGGTACGAAACCTTTGTCGGCGTCCAGTCGCCGACGGAGCTGCCGCAATATGTAGACTCCTGGGTATATGCCGAGATGTTTAACGAGGCCAGGATCAACGAAGGGCAAAGCATCGTGTACACGGAAGAGGAGATAGAGAAGTTCCGCTCAGGGCTCTATCCCGACGAATACCCGAATAAACACCACCTGAGAGACCTGTTTAAAACCGGCAACGGGCTCCAGACGAGGCATAACTTTACCGTCCAGGGAGGAAGCGAGCAATCCACTTACCTGATCTCGACCGGGTACCTGCGCCAGAACGGCCTGATACAGAACAACTCCTACGACCGGTATGACCTGCAGCTCAACTTCAGCAACCAGCTGAAAGAACGACTGAAGCTGAGCGCCAAGATACTGGGTTACCAGTCTGTTAACGACAAGCCGGCCGGCATAGCCTCCAACGGCACGCGCACAGGCGATATCTACTCGATCGTACAGGCCGCCAACCATCATACCGCGAACATCCCCGGCAGGCGATCTGACGGCACCTACGGCGTAACGCAGGGCGTTTCAGTAGCGGAAGGAAGGCTGGCGAGCGGCTCGTTCGGCCTGACGCGCATCACCAACCTGCTGACCAATCTCGCCCTCGACTGGGATGTGCTCAAGGACCTTAAGTTCACAAACCGCCTGAGCTACCAATGGTACCATTCCTTCAACCGGCTGTTCGGCGCAAAATTCACAGCCGACCCGCTCTGGACCTTCGGTCCGTCGCAGGTCGACGTAAGCACTTCCAACAACCGGGAGCTGATGTTCGAGTCGCTCCTCAACTACAACAAGTCGATCGGGGAACATTCGCTGGGGCTGCTGGCTGGGTTTTCGTCGCTGACCAGCAACGCCCACTCCCTGGGCGGCTACCGCGACAATTTTCCCAGCAACCAGCTCTACCTGCTCAGCGCCGCCTCGCCTGTCAATGACAGCAATTCGGAAAGCGAATCGGTCTGGAAGCTGGTCTCTTTCTTCGGCCGCCTGAACTATGCCTATAAAGGGAAGTACCTCCTGGAAGGAAATCTCCGGTACGACGGCTCATCGAGATTTGCGCAAAAGCGCCGCTTCGGCCTCTTCCCTTCGTTCTCGGCCGGCTGGAGAATATCGGAAGAATCATTTTTCGACGTCGCCTGGATCGACAATCTCAAGCTCCGCGTATCGCACGGCGTGCTCGGCAACCAGCAGATAGGCACCTATCCCTACCAGAAAACACTCGCTCTCGGATCGGTTTACCCGATCGGGGTGACCGAAACCATACGCCCCGGCATACAGCTCGCCCGGCTGCCGTTCGAAAACATTACCTGGGAAACCACCCGGATCTCCAACGCCGGCGTCGACCTGGACATCCTGAAGGGAAAGCTCAGCCTGTCTGTCGACTATTACAATAAATACACGGATAACATTCTTTACCAGCTTACCGTCTCGCAGGTGCTCGGCATGACGGTGGGAGAACAGAATGCAGGTAAGGTACAGAACAAAGGCTGGGAGTTTGAGCTCGCATACCGGGAGCAGATTGGCAACCTGTCGCTTAAGGTACAGCCCAACTTCTCGCTAAACAACAATAAAGTCATCTCCCTCGCCGGGATAGAACGCGATATCGCAAGAGGGCTGTTTGTGGGAAGCCCGCTCACCTCCATCTACGGCTATGAAACCGAAGGGCTCTTCCTCGACCAGGCCGATATCGATACCTACGCCACGCAAAATTATATCGCCAAACCCGGGTTTCCCCGCTTCAAAGACATCAGCGGCCCCAACGGTGCTCCCGACGGGATCATATCGGCCGAATACGACCGCAAGATCATCGGGAGCCAGTTCCCGAAGCTGTCTTACGGAATGAACATTTCAGCCGATTTTCACGGCTTCGACCTCTATCTCCAGTTCCAGGGACTTGGCGGCTACCGGACCCTGATCCAGGGCGACGAGCAGGCCTTCAATAACTTCGGCAACATCCAGCAGTGGCATGTCGACAACCGGTGGACGGAAGAAAACCCCGACCGGTATGCCAAATACCCCAGGCTGGAGCTTGCCTATCACGCTTCGCCCTGGGAGGTGAACCTGGACTACTGGACCAGGAACGCCAGCTTCGTGCGGCTGAAAAACCTGCAGCTCGGCTACAACTTCCCGGCTTCGTTTCTCAGTAAGGCGAAGATCGACCACCTGAGGTTGTATGTCCATGCCGAAAACCTGCTCGGCTTTAACAGCTACTATCCCGGCTGGGACCCGGAAATGGAAACAAGAGGCACCCAGACGGTTTCCTACTACCCGATCACCCGGACATTGAGCCTGGGGCTGAATATTCAATTTTAACCCTATGATCATGAGAACAGGCATTATAAAAAATACAGGCCGCAGGCTGACGTTCGTTACCGTCTTCTTATTGCTGCTTACTTCGGGCTGCCAGAACGGCTTCCTGGATGAGAACCCGCTCGATGCCATCAGCGAAGGGATCTTCTGGAATAGCACCGAAGACTGCTACCAGGCCCTGATGGGTATTTATTCCACCTACGCAGAACGTACGGCCGAAAGGATCAATAACCTGGATAAATCGATGATCTGGATGTCGTCGTTTGCCGGCTATTCCAGCTGGCGTACCTTCGACTGGACGCGCGGAATAGAGATCCAGGCCACGCATGGGGCCATCACCACTATGTGGAGGAAGCTGTACATCCAGATCAGCCGCGCCAACTATTTTCTCGACAACATCGGCAAAGCGGATATGCCGGCGGAAGAAAAGGCGCAAATGACAGCCGAAGTCCGCTTTCTCAGGGCTTTCAGCTATTTCTGGCTCAGCCAGATGTACGGCAATGTCCCTATGCCGACCCATACCCTCACTTTCGACGAAGCAAACAACATCGGCCAGGTCTCTGAAAAGGAGGTCAGGGAATTCATACTGTCGGAGCTTTCGGCTATCGCCGGGGATCTCCCGCTCGCTCATAGCGCTACGGAAAAAGGCCGGATCGAAAAAGGCGCTGCGCTGGCGCTGAAAGGCCGGGTGCTGCTGGCGGAGAAAAGATGGGCAGATGCCGCCGAAACCTACCGGGAAATCATGAATCTCGGCCGGTATGAGATAGATCCGCGCTTCAAGCAGCTTTTTATTACGGAAGGGGAAAATAACCAGGAATTCATCTTTGTTAATAAATACATGGAAAATGAATTTGGTGAAGCCATGTCGCAGCATACCATCCGGAGCTCGCTCTACGGAGGCTTCAACGCCTGCAATCTTTTCCAGCATTTTCTCGACGAATTTCCGATGAAAGACGGGAAAAGCATCGGCGAATCGGCCCTCTACAACCCGCAGAAGCCTTTTGAAAACAGGGACCCGCGATTGTACGAAACGGTGCTCATCACGGGGTATTCGCTGGTAAACGGGGAAGTATTCCAGGGAGACCCGGTTACGATTGCCAGGACAGGACAGACCGGCGCCAATATTACCGGCTACATCCTTCAGAAATTCTGGGACAGGAGCTTTACCGGCAACAGGCAATATTATGGCGCAGACTATCCGCAGATCAGGTACGCCGAAATCCTGCTCAGCCGCCTCGAAGCGGAGCTGGAGGCCGGGAATCCCGTTACGCAGGCGCTCCTGGACGAAACGATCAACCGTATCAGGAAACGGCCCGCTGTCGGCATGCCGGAAGTGACGGAAACAGATCCCTCCAGGCTCCGGGAGATCATACGCCGCGAAAGAGTGGTCGAGCTGAGCTTCGAAGGAGGTATCGAATACTTTGACATGAGGCGCTGGGGCACACTCCGGGAAATGGTCGACCGGGAGTACTACGGCATGAAAATGACGGATGATCCGGCCCACTATGAAGGGATCCATAAGATCAACAAGGACGGGTACCTCGTGATCGGCAGCCAGCGCTTTTACGATTTCAATTATCTCTGGCCGATCCCGCTGACGGAGCTTGATGTAAATTCCAACCTTAAACAAAATCCCGGTTACAACTAGAATAGTCGATATGATGATACCCGGTCCATTCAGAATCCTCCCGCTGCTCGCGCTGCTTTCGGCCACTCCTCCCGCCGAAGCCCAGCTTAAAATCGGTACCGCCAGGGTGAATGTCACCAATACCGGCGAGGGCATTGTCGTCAACGACTCGCTTTACGTCAAGGCCATGGTGCTTGACGACGGGCAGACCCGGGGCGTGATTGCCACTATCGATGCCGTAGCGCTCGGCGAGATCGGGTATATCAAAAACGACTACATGGCAAAGGTGAGGGCCGGCGTAAAAGCCAGGCTGAATATCGACCCGGCCAACGTATTGGTCAATGCCAGCCACTGCCACGGTATGGTAAGGCCGGATGTGGCGGAGCTGACCGTTCAGGCCATTGAGCAGGCATCACGAAACCTGGTGCCCGTACGGATCGGTACGGGCAAAGGCTTTGAAGACCGCATTATGGAGAACAGGCGGCTGAAGCTCAGCAACGGCCGCGAAGCCGATGTCAGGCACAGATATGCATTACCCCCCGACCAGCAGGTCGTGGGCGTCGGCCCGGTCGACCCTGAAATCGGCATCGTCCGTTTTGAGAAGGAAGACGGCCGGCCCGTAGCCGTGATCTATAATTTTGCCTGCCACCCTATCCAGGGCGTATACTCCGAAGGACGACGCGACAATACGGCCGACTACCCGGGATTTGCATCTGCAGTACTTGAAAGCAACCTCGGCGACGGGGCGCTGGCCTTCTTCCTCCAGGGCTGCGCGGGAGATATCAACCCGGTACGCTATAAAGATGTCCTCACGCCCCGCAGCGCCGAGCCTCTCGGGCGTATGCTGGGGTTCAGCACGCTGAAAGCCCTCGGGCAGATGCACGCCGCCCGGTCGGGCTTTATCAATATTGTCAATGAAACCATCGGTCTGCCCCGGGCAGACCTGGCGCAGGCCATCGATTCACTGAAAAAAAGGCAGCAATACCTTATGAATGCCATCGACGGTACCAGTCTCGATTTCAAATCGTTTCTCCAGCTTTATCTTCAGCAGAAAATTTCGGGCGAATACCCGTCTGCCCATGCCTTCAACTACCTTCATGAAAAGCAGCTCGGACACAGGGAGCTTGAGCTTTTTGACAAAGAAAACAAGGCCAAGGTGGAGGCATACCTGGAAAACATCTACCGGACGGAGGAGCTGACGCGCATCAAGGAAAACCTGTCGCTTCTCACCAAGCACCAGCAGACCAACCTGGCGGCTCCCAAAAAAACCATCGATGTCGAGATCTTCGCCATCAAGATCGGGGAGTGTGTCATCGTCTCCTTCCCGGGCGAGCTTTCCGTCCAGATCGGGCTCAACATCAAGAAACGCTCCCGCTTTCCTTTCACCTTCATTACAGGGTGCTCGAACGGCTACATTTATTATGCCCCTACCGACGAGCAGCTGAAAAACCGCGGCGGAGCCCAGGAAGACAGCGAATGCCTCCTGGGAACAGGCTGGCAGAAAATCTACGAGGATAAAGTAATAGAAATCATCAATAAAATTTAATAGGACACCAGTATCCCCAACGCGCCGACAGCATTAAATAAGACAAGTATACCAATATGAACGAATAACCTGCATGAAAATCAGACCCTTAATCATTTTATTCTTTTACCTGTGCATCGGCAGCTGCGGCCCGCAAAAGCCCGGGAATACCGACGTCGGTACATTGGGCGTCAACGAAGAAGTGACCGAACACCTGAAACGCTTCCAGGGGCGGGGAGCACTGACCGACGATTCGTCACCCCTGTCGCCGGAAGAGGCCCTGAAAAGCTTCGAGGTAGCGCCCGACCTCAAACTGGAGCTCGTCCTCGCCGAGCCGCGTATTTTCCAGCCTGTGGAAATGAAGTTCGACCGGAAGGGGCGGCTCTGGGTAGTGCAGTACAACCAGTACCCCTACCCGAAAGGGCTCAAAATTGTGGGGATCGACAATCACCTCCGCCTCCAGTTCGACAAAATCCCGGCCCCTCCGCCGAATGATGTCAAAGGCGCCGACCGCATCACCTTTTTCGAAGACACCGATGGCGACGGGCATTATGAAAGATCTAAAGACGCGATCGCCGGCCTTAATATAGCGACCAGCGTATTGCACGGGAAAAAGAAAATCTGGGTGCTCAGCCCTCCCTACCTCCTGGCCTACCACGACCGCGACGGCGACGGCCTGCCCGAAGGCGATCCGGAGGTGCACCTTTCCGGCTTCGGCCTGGAAGATACGCACGCAGTTGCCAACAGCCTCCGCTGGGGACCCGACGGCTGGATCTACGGGGCGCAGGGAAGCACTACCACCGCTAACATAAGCTCGGAAGTGAGCAAAAACGTCAGGTTCAGCGGGCAGGCTATCTGGAGGTACCATCCCGATACCCGGGTCTTCGAGATCTACGGCGAAGGCGGCGGCAATACTTTTAATGTGGAAATAGATTCAAAAGGGAAGATTTTCTCCGGCACCAACGGCTACGGCCGCGGTCCCTACTACAAGCAGGGCGGGTATTACAAGAAAAGCTGGGGCAAGCACGGCCCCCTCACCAACCCCTATGCTTTCGGATACCTGGAGGACATGCCGCTGGAAGGAGAAAAGATACGGTTTACCCATTCGCTGATCCGCTATGAGGGCGGCGCGCTTCCCTCTCGCTTCGACCACAATTTCATCGCTCCCAACCCGCTCCAGGGAAACATCGTGCTCACGGCCGTCGAAAATGACGGGTCTTCTCTGAAAAACAAGGACGCCGGGATGGTCCTCAATACCTCCGACCGGTGGTTCCGTCCTATCGATATCAAAACGGGCGCCGACGGCAATGTTTATTTTACTGACTGGTACGACAGCCGGCTTTCGCACGTCGATGCGCGCGATACGTGGCACAAAACTTCCGGGCGCATCTACCGGCTCTCAGGCGCAGGCGCATCCCACCCTGCCGGGCGGCTGCCGGATTTCACAAAGATGTCGCCGGCCCAGCTCGTTTCCTGCTTCTACAGCAAGAACAGGGAAGTCCGGTTTACGGCTTTGCAGGAGCTTGGCGACCGGGCCGACCGCAGCGTATCGCAAACGCTCATTACCCATCTGAAATCGGATACGAGCAGCATCGCCCTGGAGAGCCTGTGGGCGCTGAACCTGCTGGGCCTGATGGACGACCAGGTTTCGCTCACAGCGCTCAGCCATCGTGAGCCCTATGTAAGAGAATGGGGCGTGAGGCTGATAGGCGACCGCAGAAAGGCCTCCGACGCGGAAACGGCAGCATTGAAAGCGCTTAGTAAAAAGGAAGAAAACCTGTCGGTGCGCAGCCAGCTGGCTGCCTCGGCCCGCCGGCTGCAGGGGCCGCTGTGCATTGCCATCGTCAAAAACCTCGCTGTCTTCCACGACGACAGCAAAGACCCGGATATCCCGCTGATGCTTTGGTGGGCCCTGGAAGCCAAATCGGAAACAGACAGGGAGGCAATGCTCGGCCTTTTCGCGGATCGCAGCTTCCTGGAAAGACCGGTAACCCACCAGGTGCTCCTGGAGCGCATCGTGCAGCGGTACGCCATGGCGGGAGGCAGCGAAAATTACAGCTCCTGCGAGAAGATTGCCGCCCGGCAGCTGTCCGAACCGCTTCAGCTTAAAATGCTGGCAGGCCTTGAGGAAGGACTGCGGGGCAAGCCGCTGGAAGATTTGCCGGCGGGCCTGAAAGGCAGCCTGGATAAGCTCCGCGCCGTAAAAGGTGAGCCCGCCTTCGCCGCCGGCATCCGGCAAAAGGACCCTGAAGCCGTCAAAAAAGCGCTGGCAGCCATTGCTACAGACAAAACCGCGCTGATCGACAGGCTTACCTATATCCGGATGATGGGGCAGGACGACTACCCGCAGAGCGTCACGCCGCTTCTGAGCCTGCTGGCCTCCTCCCAGGCAAGCGGCGCATTGAAGCAGGCTGCCCTTTCCTCGCTGACGCGATACGACAACCCGAAAATAGGGGAAGCCGTGGTGAAGCTCTATCCCGACAACCTACGGGGCGATGCCGATGTGAGGCTGGCCGCCCTGGCACTGCTGACCAGCCGCGCTTCATGGGCCAAAAACCTGATCGGCGCGGTACAAGGCATTAAAACGATCAAGCCCGATGACCTGCCAGGCGAAATGGTGAACCGTATGAAGCTGCTCCGGGATGAAAGCCTGGAAAGCCAGGTTTATGCCATATGGCCCCAGGCAAAGGAAAGCAGCGGCTCCGAGCGTACTACCCGCATTGCATCCGTGCAGAAGGTGCTTCGTGAAGGAAAGGGCAACAGCGTCAAAGGGAAAGAGATCTTTACGTCGCTGTGCGGCTCGTGTCACCGGCTTTTCGATGAAGGTGCGGATATCGGGCCCGAGCTGACCGGCTATGACCGTCGCGACGTGAACTACTTTATTATGAATACCGTCGATCCCAACGCTGATATCCGCGAAGGATACGCCACGTATACGCTGAAGGCAAAGACTGGGCAGACGATCGTTGGACGGCTGCTGGAGCGCTCGGCCCAAAGCGTAAAGATCAAACCCATGGCGGGCGACGAGCTTACCTTTTCCATGCAGGAAGTCGACGAGCTCGAGCCGCTACCCGTTTCCCTGATGCCCGAACGCCTTCTCGACGACCTGAGCGATCAGCAGGTCAGGGACTTGTTCGAATATATTAAGGAAGGCATTAATTAAGTCTTAGCCCCATAGGGGGCGCCATACCCTAACCCAGCCCCGCAGGGGCGACATGTGCATAACCCCGGGTAAGCGCAGCGCAGCCCGGGGATTCCATCCAGCCCAAACCCCATGAAGAAGCTACTCCTGATCACCCTGATCATCACATCGACCACCTACGCCCAGGACGGGCGCAACCTGCTGAAGGGCGACGCCCTTACGTGGCAAGGCGACCTCTCCGAGCGTATGGTGAGCGGCATAGACCGCTTCCTGGTACAAAAAGCAGCCGATACAAAAGCGTCCCGCGAGCAGGAGTGGGCAGCCGCGAGCAAAGCCGGACCCGCCGCCTGGTCTGCCCATCTCGAAAAAGAAAAGGAAGCGCTCAGGAAGATCTGGGGAATGACCGGGGAAAGAGAAAAACCGGTCCCGGAAGCCGGCATCAGCTCGTCTACGCTCATGCCCGTCAGCGCTGATCTGGGAGGAATAACGGTGCTACCGGTAAAATGGCGCATCACCCATGATCTCGACATGATGGGATTGCTCGTACAGCCCAGAAAAGCCGTCAAAGCGCGGCTCGTCATGATACCCGATGCAGACCAGACACCCGAGCTACTGGCCGGGATAGGCCCGGGAAAGACAGGTAACGGGCCGCTCTCACCGCCTGCCCTGTACCTGGCGGCCCAAGGGGTACAGGTGCTGATACCGGCGTTAATCTCCAGAAGCCAGGAATTTTCGGGGAGCCCGCTGCTCAACATTTACACCAATCAGCCGCACCGCGAGTGGATCTACAGGCAGGGCTTTGATCTCGGGCGGCATATCATAGGATTTGAGCTTCTGAAAATTGCCTCCTGTATCGACTGGCTGGAATCGCAGAAGGCGGACCCCGGCAGTGAAGCTCCGCCTATAGCGGTTGCCGGGTATGGCGAAGGCGGTATGCTGGCGCTCTACACCGTTGCCGTCGATCCGCGCGTGGCGGTCCTGCTCACAAGCGGCTACCTGGGAAACTCAGAAGGAATATGGAAAGAGCCTATTTACCGGAACCTCCACGGCAATCTCGCCCACGCGGGCAACTCTGAGCTTCTCGCTATGTCCGCAGGTGCAAAAATCATCGTCGAATACAGCCGGAGCCCGGAAGTAAAAGATCCGGCGCTCATAGAAGGCAGACGGGGTGGAGCGGCGCCGGGCACGCTCACGACACCGGAGCTGTCGGCAGTGGAAAATGAGATCGGCCAGGCGCTCAGGTATCAGGAGCGGGAAAAAAACAGGATCTCCGTTATTTCCGACAAACGGCAGCCGTTCGGGCAGCCCTTTGCCCCGGGCACGCTTATCACCCTGTGCAAAGCGCTGAAAATTTCGCCGGGTCCGGTCACTACAGGGACCACGGGCATTGCGGCGCCTGCCGGGTGGCCTGATGCTCGTGAGCGGGAAAAGCTGCTTTTTGAGCAAATGGAAAACCTGATCCAGTATGAGCTGGGGATGTGCGAAAGAAAAAGGAACCAGGACTTCTGGACGCAGATTAAAAACGTTCCTGAAAAAGACGCATCTTCCAAGGCTATTCTGCGCGAGCGGCTGCACCAGACTATCGGGAAGATCTCCGATCCGCTGCTTCCGCCTTCGCCCAAAATAAGATTGCTGGAGAGTAATGCCGGCTGGCGCAAATATGAAGTAGCGCTCGATGTATGGAACGGAGTTTTTGCCTGGGGTATCCTGGTCGTTCCCGCAGCTGCCCGGGAAGGCCGGCGCCTCCCGGTGGTCGTATGCCAGCATGGTCTTGAGGGGCTCCCCGAGGGCCTGATCACCAGGGATACTTCCGACAGAAAATTTAAAATATACAAATCAATGGCGCTGAACCTTGCCGAGAGAGGATATGTGACGTTTTCCCCGCACAACCCCTACCGTGGCGAAGACCTTTTCAGGGTATTGCAGCGAAAAGCAAACCCGATCGGCCTGTCGCTTTTTTCGGTCATCGCAGGTCAGCATCAGCAGATCGTCAACTGGCTGGGCAGCCTGGACTTCGTCGATCCTCAGAAAATCGGCTTCTACGGTCTTTCCTACGGAGGCAAAACCGCCATGCGCATCCCGGCCCTGGTAGAGGGGTACGCCCTGTCGGTGTGCTCGGGCGACTTCAACGAATGGATCCGGAAAGTCGCTACCACAAGGGCGCCTTTCAGCTACCAGTTTACCAAGGAATACGAGATTTACGAATGGGACCTGGGCAACAGGTTCAACTATGCGGAAATGGCGGCGCTGATAGCTCCCCGGCCTTTCATGGTCGAATACGGATACAAAGACGGCATAGGAACGGCCGAATGGATAGGCTACGAATTCGGGAAGGTCAGGAAACATTACGACCTCTCGGGCCTGGGCAACCGTGTCGGCATCGACCTGTTTAACGGCGTGCATGAAATACATGGCGTAGAAACTTACCCTTTTCTCGATAAGCATCTTAAATAGTTGTCAGAAATCAGAGGTCAGCTATCAGCCAAAGCCAGTGTCACCCTTTCAGGGTTTTTAGGATACCGGGTTTCCATATTTTTCTATAATCATGTCACCACTTCGTGGCTCTTAAAAGTCCGGAGGACTGGCATGATTATAGAAAATTGATAAATCAGAGGTCAGGGAAACCCTGAAAGCGTGACATCATAAAATCCTGATACCGGACTAAAATACTAATAAGAACACCATACAAACCATTACCATGCACTTCAGGAATACACTGATCTTCATAGCTGCAATGCTGCTGCTCTCATTTGAACCGAAGGCCGCCAATGTCAAGGACTACGGCGCCAAAGGCGACGGCATACAGGACGATACCCGGGCCATTACCGATGCGATAGCGGCGTGCCGTGACGGCGTCGTATCGTTTCCCGCCGGGAGATACCGTATCAGCCGTACGATCGAAATAGACCTGTCTCAGCATGGCCCGCTGGGCATCAGCAGCCCGGGCGGAAGCGGAACTGTCGTCATGGAAGCTGCCGGCCCTGCTTTCAGGGTAAAAGGCACGCATACGGGATCGGCCCTGCCGGCATCGGTAGACCGGCAGATATGGCTCCGCGAAAGAATGTTCACGGTTGAAAATATCGCCATAGAAGGGGCAAATCCCGCTGCCGACGGCATAGAGCTGCAGCTTCTTATGCAGCCGGTAGTCCGCGGCTGCCTGATCAGGAAGGTTAGGCATGGTATACTCCTTACCCGGCGCAACAGGAACGTGCTGATCGAAGGGAATCACATTTACGATTGCGACGGGGTCGGCATCTACCTCGATTCGGTCAATATTCACCAGATGATCATCAGCCACAGTCACATCAGCTATTGCAAACAGGCAGGCATCCTGGTCAGGAGCGGGGAAATCCGGAACTTCCAGATTACCGGCAACGATATTGAATACAACTGCGCTCCGGGGCTTACCCGTTCGGCAGACATCTGTATAGACCTCACCGGAGGCGGGAATGTCAGGGAGGGTACGATTTCAAGCAACACGATCCAGGCTGTCGAAAGCGCGGAAGGCGCCAACATCCGTTTCACAGGCGACCCGCTCCAGCCCCGTAAGCTGGGTTTATGGAGCATCACAGGCAACCACATCAGCAACCAGCAGACCGGCATCAGCCTGCAGCATACCCAGGGAATAAGCATCACCGGCAATACCTTTGTAAGGGCGTATGTCAGGCACCTGGTAGTCGATAACAGCCGGAACATAACCTTTACCGGCAACGTAATCGATCATAACCCGGATTATTTCACCCCGGACGTAAAGGCGTCAGGGGGCATTCAGATCAAGGCAAGCCATGATATCCTGCTGCATGACAACATCGTCGACGGCATTTCAGCGACGCTCCCGGGAGCACGGGCGGCGGTAGAGATCGCAAAAAGCCGGAACGTATCGCTGAAAAACAATCATATCTCCGGCACAGGCCTGCCGGGAGTTGAGATCACAGATAGTCCCGGTATAATACTCGAAGGCAATCTGATCGATAGCGCCGATAAAAATAAGGCGGCGATGAGGATAAAAGGCGATTGCCGGGGATCTGAGATAACAGGAAACCGGATGTCGGGATACAGGATAGAAAAAGGGAATGCCCGGGTGAAGGGTAATCGATAAGCTGCCATAATTATCGTACATTTGCGATAGGCGGGGCTGCTGCGACAGGGGAGGGACGATGAACTTCGCCTTATTCCGACATCAGAGATGAAATTGAAGCTTGCCGGCACAGGAAATTTACCATTCCTGCTTACACTTCTTCCCATACTGCTGCATTTCACACTGATAGCTCTTTATTCGAGGAACGTTCCCTGGATAGACGATTTCTATTGGTACTTTGATTTCCTGACAAAGACAGAGGATGCCGGATTCTCATGGGAAGCCGTGCGTATCCTCGTCACGTCCTACCACAATCACTGGCATATCGTACAAAGGCTGATCCTCCTTCCGGTCGTAAAGATGACGGGCGGGATCCCCATCGTACCTTTTGTCTGGCTGGGCAACCTGCTGTACCTGGCCCTGTTCTACCTGCTGTTTTTGAGAGAACGAAAGGGAAAGCCCACTTTTACACCCCGTACGGCGGCAGCGGCATGGCTGTTCTTTCAGCCGGTATCTTATTACAACTTTTTCGAATGCGCCTTTTTCAACCTGCCTGTTCTCCTGTTTTCTTTCCTGGCGATCGAGGCTTTTGTAAAGCAAGGCAATAGAGGGATAGGCTGGGCGGTGCTGGCGACCTTTTCAAACGGCAACGGCATGCTCGTCTGGCCGGTAGCGATACTTATTGCGGCGGCAAAAAAGGACTGGAAGGCCGTAGCAAGGTATACCGCCATATTCGCGGCATTTTCAGCTGCCTACCTCCGGGCGTCTCACGGCACTTCCGGGCCGGGCCGCTTCAGCCTGACCCCTTTTCATGAAATCGTCCTGTACTTCCTGCAGCTGACCGGCAGTGTGGGCGGCCTGGATGCCTGGTGGGCAACGACGCTCGCGGGGGTGCTGCTGCTCGGCATCTTTGCCTTAAGTGCGCGGGCCATGCTGAAAAAAAATCCGGCCGTATGGTACTTTACCGTTTTTTTGCTGATGAGCATCGCCATCATCTCTCTCACGCGCAGGGAGGTCAGCGGGTTTTCAGCGGAGATCGTAAGGCATTACCTGATGTTTCCGCAGATCCTCCTGGTAGTGGTCGCTTGCGGCCTGGCAGACTGGAAAAAGCTGGGAAAGGCGGTGCAATGGACACTTGCATGCCTGGCGATGAGCTTGTCTCTCGTGAACTACGGAGCGCGCCTGCCCGAGATCAACGGCTACTTTGCCCTGAAGACCGCAAACCTGCTTAATTATGAAAAAGAAAGAAAATGGCGGCTGTACCCTCCCATACAGGGAAACGAAGAATACCGCAAGGCAAACGCCGGTACAGCAACCGCCATTGCGCGCGGCTACTACCGCCTCCCGGCACTGAAACGGGAATACCTGGCTTCGGACTGCGCCCTTAAGCCCCGGGCCGACGGGTCTGTAGCCATTCTGGCGTCATTGCCCTCCCGGATGCTTTTTAAAACAATTATGGCCGAAGTTACAAGCCCCACGGGAGAGACGGTCATTTTACCGGTCGACCCGAATTTCGACGGCTTCCTCAGCTGGCTCAGAAGGAAAAAGGGGGCCAGGGCGGATATGTCGTACGCTGCCCAGCTCATGAACGAACGCTTTGTTGCAGGGGAAGGCGCCGCATGCAGGCTGTTCGCTGTGACGTATTGAGACTTCTTTATACCTTGCGTTTCTTAAGGTTTATTTGTTCCGGAAGGAGTGCTTTTAGCAGCAGAATCAAGTTTAGCCGACGGCTTCAACAGTAAATTATAAGCCGGATGTTGTACATCTCCAAGAAACTGGCTCGACAACAGGTTGTTTGACAAATTGCGGATGGTATCGCTTATGAACGGCTCAGAGATCTTCGTTTCTTTCGCGTAAAGCGGATGAGGGAAAACAGGGTGGAGCAGAATGTTGACCGGGACGACGGTTGAAAGCAGCCAGGCAACCAGCGCCGCGCAAGGCCAGAAACCGATTTTGTGTGGCCCGCGTTCCAGCAGGTCTTCCAGGATCTGTCCGACAAGCCTGGCAAATACCAGTACCAGGAAAAATAGCGGCACTATCCCTACTTTTACACTGAAATCATTATAAAAGCCCAGATAGACAAAAGGAATTAGTATTAATGCGGCTACATTTATGGCCATAAGGGCACGGTATGAAAGCGGCGGCCGATATTTTCTCTACACAATGATCAATATCGCGAATATTCCCACCTCTACCGATACAAAAGCAAGATAATTAAGCCACCACCTGCTGCCGCAGCTCCAGATAAATCCCCTGACCATTTCCTCCGAGGTACTGTGAGCGGAAAAATAAAACAGGAAAGGCAGCGCAGTCACCGCTGCAAGGAGAGTATCCCGGTTAAACACTTCTTTCAGGTATTTCACAACCCCATAAAGAACGACAGGTAACAATCCCAGTGCAACAAATGGCGACCAGATCGTAGCGGCAGCCAGGATCAGAGGCACAGCGGAAAATGTTTTTCTGAGACCTACGCGGTACCAAACCAGCGCCGGAAAAAGAATTCCGGAAATATAGTGGTAAGGCGCCCAGGCCATGGTAGTCATAGTAGAAGCATAATGAAGAGAGCAATGGAAGGGCACATTTGTATTCCAGAGGCTCCGGTTACCGGTCCACCAGGTACGTATAAAAGTATACGGGTAAGCAATGTCTTCACCAAACCGCAGAAATCTTAGTTCTAATGTATTAAAAGATGTCAGCGCAGCCGCAAACGTCCCCGTAAACAGGAAAATAACGACCATCCAGGCCCGTTTTAATTGCAGCAGCACATAAATCCAATATATACATAGCGTAACACCTGCCCATGCCCAGATAAATGAAAAGTATTCGGCCAGGTGGATATTTCCGGCAAGCCGGGTGAATAAGGCCACCGGCAGGTAATATCCAAAATAGTAACAATAAAATGCCCCTTTTTCAGGATATACAACAGGCCAGGGGTTGACAATCAGATCGTAAAGCTTCAGGTTATCCCACCCGACATAATTATCGCATTGACCTACAAAACCGCCCACACCGGTTGCAAAGGTAACATAAGCGGCCAGCGCGATCAGGAAAAGATGTGTACCGGGCAATATCCGCCTGGCTCCCGGTACAGGAAGTGACATTTCTGAAAAAATTGCCCGACCGGCGAGCCATATCCATAGTAATATAACCGGAATAGCCCAATACCATCTCACCCAACCTGCCAGGAAGATGATCCCCGGTAGGAGGGCATAGGTAAGGGTTAGCGGGAAAAGAACTCCGGTACGAACCTGCCTGAAAGGATCTTGTCGCATAAGAATAGTAGGCTTAACGAAAGAGTGAGGGGCCATCGACCGGATCTGTTGAAAAGCGTAGATGACTGGCTACAAAAATAATATTTTAATCTGCATGATTGTTCATTCGGACAAAAAACCCACAGCAATGAGTATAAAGGGGGGCGCCTGGCGTTACTAATATAATACCTCATATGCAATTCATGAAGAATCTGAACAGAAGAAGCTTTGTCAAACTTTCGGGAGCTATCGGCGGAATCGGTCTTATAGGCGCCGCCCAGGGCTGTAATGCCGAACGGACCGAACAGGAAGGAGAAAAACTGGAAAAGCCTGTGATCAAAGGAAAAATCAAGATTAAAAATGTGAGCTCGACTTTCGAGCGCGAACCCCTCTATCCGTATCGCTTCAAAGGGAGCGCCGTAACGGAAGCCTGGCAGACGCTTGCGCTGCTCGAGAGCGAATCCGGCCAGAGGAAAATAGGCGTTGCGACCCAGAGCGTGCTGTGGTCGGATGCGAGCGTTTTTGCCGAGCATTCGGAGGACGGCGGCAACGCCCTCATGTATGCCCTCACCACGCAGGCTTTAAAAATGCTGAAAGGCTTGTCATTCAACGACCCGATCGAGCTTCTCGACTATATCTTCCCGGAGGTATGGGAGTACGGAAAAAAAATAACCGGACATGCCGATCTCAGGAAGACCTTCGCGCTGAATGCGCTCGTGGCCATCGACAATGCGGCCTGGCTGCTCTATGCAGCCGAAAACAATATCACGAGCTTTGATGACCTGATCCCGCAGGCGTTCAAAGAGGGGTTGTCCAACCGGAACAGCAAAGTAGCCGGAATCCCGTCATTCGCGACCGGCACACCGGTAGAAAAAATAAAGAAAGCCGCCGACGAGGGCTATTTTATCATGAAGCTCAAAACCGGGTCGCCCGGTACCCAGTCGGAAATGCTCGAAAAAGACAAGGCTTTTCTTACCGCTGTTCACCAGTCAATAGGACATTATGAAACGCCCTATACCCAAAACGGTAAGATACCTTATTATTTCGATGCAAACGGGCGTTACGAAAAGAAAGAAACGCTGCAGCGCTTCCTGGATCACGCAAAGTCCATAGGCGCCTTCGAGCAGCTTGCTGTGATAGAAGAGCCGTTTGACGAAAGCAACGAAGAGTACGTAGGCGACCTGGGCGTAAGGGTCGCCGCAGACGAAAGCGCCCATACGGTCGAAGATGCGGCGCACCGGATAGAGCTCGGCTACAGCGCCATCGCGGTCAAGGCCATCGCCAAGACGCTGAGCATGACCATGAAAATTGCGCAGCTGGCCTACGAAAAGCAGATCCCCTGCTTCTGCGCCGATCTTACCGTCAACCCGATCCTGGTAGAATGGAACAAAAACGTGGCGGCGCGCCTGCCGGCCTTTCCCGGGATGACAACCGGCCTGCAGGAAGCAAACGGCCACCAGTATTACAAGCAATGGGCAGAGATGGCCTCCTGGCATCCCTATCCCGATGCCGGATGGGTCAAAACCAAAAAAGGCGTCTTCGAGCTGGATGACGACTACTATCAAAAAAGCGGCGGCATTTTTGCGCCGGTGAAGCATTACGAAAGCCTGTTTGATAAAGACGAATAAAAAAAGAGGGCTGTCCGGCCCTCTTTTTTTATTCTGTATTTTCCTTACAAGCCTTCAAAATCAAAGCTTTCGAGGAATTTAGTCGTAAACTGCCCCGATTTGAACGACGGATCGTCCATAAGCCGTATGTGGAACGGGATCGTGGTCTTGACCCCTTCGATCACGAACTCCTGCAGCGCACGCTTCATACGCGTAATGACCTCCTCCCGCGACTGCCCGCTTACGATGACCTTGGCGATCTATACATGGCTGTCTATCCGTATGCCGTGCCCGCCGGGGAAGTGCAGATTGGTAATTTTTCCCGGGTTAGGCCGGAAGTTTGCGCCGGGATCCTCGGCATTGATGCGACATTCCATCGCATACAGCTTGGGGAAGTAATTCTTCCCCGATACGCGCTCGCCTGCCGCTACCTTGATCTGCTCTTTTATCAGGTCAAAGTCGGTTACTTCTTCGGTGATCGGGTGCTCGACCTGGATACGGGTATTCATCTCCATGAAATAGAACTCCCCGTATTTATCGACCAGGAATTCGATTGTTCCTGCGCCCTCGTATGAGATCGCCTTGGCCCCTTTTACGGCTGCTGCGCCCATTTTCTCCCGAAGCTCGGGGGAAATGATCGGGGAAGGCGTTTCCTCTACAAGCTTCTGGTGCCGGCGCTGTATGGAGCAGTCCCTTTCGGAAAGATGGCTGACATTCCCATACTGGTCGCCCACTATCTGGATCTCGATATGACGGGGCTCTTCGATGAATTTTTCAAGGTAAAGGCCGTCATTTCCGAAGGCGGCCCCCGCTTCGGTCCGGGCGTCATTCCATGCCTTTTCGAACTCGCTCTCTTTCGTAACGATCCGCATGCCGCGCCCGCCGCCGCCGGCGGTAGCCTTTAAAATAACAGGATACCTGATGTCCTTCGCCAGCTTTATACCTTCTTCAAGAGAGCTAAGCAGGCCTTCCGAGCCCGGTATTACCGGAACCCCTGCGGCGCGCATCGTTTTCTTGGCCGTGGCTTTATCGCCCATGGAGTTGATCTGGTCGGCAGAGGCGCCGATAAACTTGATGCCGTAATCCTGGCAGATCTGCGAAAACTCGGCGTTTTCGGAAAGGAACCCGTAGCCCGGGTGTATAGCGTCAGCCCCTGTTATCTCAGCGGCTGAAATGATATTGAGAATATTAAGATACGACTGCTTACTGACGGCCGGACCGATACATACCGCCTCATCGGCAAACTTCACGTGAAGGCTTTCCCGGTCAGCTACGGAGTATACCGCCACCGTTTTTATTCCCATCTCCCTGCAGGTGCGGATCACCCTGAGCGCGATCTCACCCCTGTTAGCTATCAGTATCTTTTTAAACATATAAGTACAATCTCTTCATAAAAAGTGCCCCGCGCTATGAAACAAGGGATTAACTGCTGACAGATCAGATAAGCTCCACCTGGAACAGCGGCTGATCGAACTCGACAGGCGTAGCGTTTTCGACCAGGACTTTTACGATCTTGCCCGAAAGCTCCGATTCTATCTCGTTAAACAGCTTCATCGCTTCTATCACGCATACCACCTTACCGGGCCTGATCTCATCTCCTACATTGACGAAAGACGGTGATTCGGGGCTGGAGGCCCTGTAAAAAGTCCCGATCATGGGAGACTTGATGGTAACCAGCTTCGCGTCAGACTTCTCGGCAGCAGCCGCTTCGGGAGCTGCCAGCTCTTTTTTAGCCGCAGGCGCAGCTACAGCTGCCGGGGCAGCGGGAGCAGCAGATGCCTGGGGTGCAGGCGCGGCCGCGGCTGCCTGAACTGTCGAATTCCTCCTGACCTTTACCTTCAGCTCCGATGTTTCGATTATTACCTCATCCAACCCCGAGCTGGCGATAAAATCAAGCAGTTTTTGAATCTCTTTGGTTTCCATATTAACTAGTAGGTTTCTTCTGTATTAAAGCTATCAGCAATCAGCTATCAGCCCTTATTCATCGGCGGCTTGTGTGCACACGCAGCTGATTTCTGACAGCTGATAGCTATTTAACCCGCTCCAGGTACTCGTATGTCTTGGTGTCTACGCGGATCCTGGTTCCCTGCTCGATAAACAGCGGAACCATAATTTTAGCGCCTGTCTCTACTTCCACTGCTTTTTTCGGCGAGTTTGCCGTATCGCCGCGAATGCCCGGTTCGGCGTAAGTTACCTCCAGCTCGACTGAGGAAGGAAGTTCGCAGGTGAGCGGCGTATCGTTTTCGGTATTGATCAGGATCTCAACCTCCTGCCCTTCCTTCATCAGATCCGAATTTTCGATCAGCTTTTCATCTATCAAAACCTGCTCGAAAGTCTCCGAATTCATAAAGTTGAAGCCCATCTCATCTCTGTAAAGATACTGGAACTTATGTCTTTCTACCCTTACCGGGTATATCGTTGCGCCTGCATTAAAAGTGTTGTCCAGTACCTTTCCCGAGGTAAGGCTACGAAGCCTGGTCCTGACAAAGGCATTGCCCTTACCGGGTTTTACGTGCTGGAACTCAATGATCTGAAAGAGATCGTGGTTAAAATTGATCACCAAACCATTACGAATATCAGACGTCGTTGCCATAGTTTATTTAGCTTAGAACAACAGGCCTGCCGGCCTGCAAAGTTTTTAAGATTGATTTAATATTCAATAAGCCCACTTTACATACGCGGAAGCCCAGGTAAACCCGCCGCCGAAGGCCGCCAGGATAAGGTTATCCCCCTTTTTCAGCCGGCTTTCATAGTCCCAGAGACAGAGCGGTATCGTGGCGGCGGTTGTATTCCCGTACCGCTCTATATTCATCATCACCTTATCTGCCCCTACGCCCATCCGGTTGGCGGTGGCGTCTATAATCCTTTTATTTGCCTGGTGCGGTACGAGCCAGGCCACGTCATCCCCTTCCAGCCCGTTGCGCTCCATGATCTCCGCAGACACATCCGCCATGTTCTTAACAGCGTATTTGAACACCTGCGGGCCGTCCTGGTAGACGTAATGCCAGCGGGCGTCGATCGTGTCGTGCGTCGGCGGGTAACGACTCCCTCCTCCTTTCTGGTTGAGGAACGGCAGGCCGCCGCCGTCCGACCTCAGTATGGTATCGATGATCCCGGCGCCGTCGGCACAGGGCTCGAGGAGAACCGCCCCGGCGCCGTCTCCGAACAAAACGCAGGTTGTCCTGTCGCTGTAATCGATAATCGACGACATTTTGTCGGCTCCGACCACGATTACCTTTTTATACTTGCCGGTTTCGACGAATTGCGAGCCCATTGACAAGGCATAGATAAACCCGGAGCAGGCAGCCTGCACATCGAAGCTTCCTATATTTTTGATTCCCAGCATATCGCACACGAGGTTAGCTGTGGAAGGAAAAATAAAATCGGGTGTTACCGTGGCACAGATGATCAGGTCTATTTCCTGCGGGGCAGTCCCGGTTTTGCTGAGCAAACCCCGTACGGCCTCCACGGCCATGTGGGAAGTCCCCAGCCCCTCTCCTTTTAAAATATGGCGTTGCTTTATCCCCGTTCGCGTTACGATCCACTCATCGTTAGTATCTACTATTTTCTCCAAATCCGCATTGGTAAGAATATCAGGAGGTAAATAGCCTTGCACACCTGTGATCGCAGCCTTAATTTGGGTCATGTTTCCTTACTTAACGTACTAATCGATTGCTAGGGGTTATGAGAGCGCTTTGACAATATGACGGTATGCATCAGCTTTAACCTGGCGGTATGCCAGGCTGATCATATTGCGGATAGCCAGCGGCGACGACATCCCGTGGGCTATCATCACATTACCGTTTACTCCGAGGACCGGGCTTCCTCCAATAGCTTCATAATTAGTCTGGTCAATAAAATGGTCTTTAAATCCCCGGATTTTCGAAATCGGGTGAAGGGATTCTCCAAGCTTGTAGATGATATTACCGGTAAAACCGTCTGTAACGATAACATCCGCCTTGTTGGTGAAAAAATCTTTCCCTTCTATATTTCCTATGAAGTTGATCCGCTTGTTTTCACGGAGTAATGCATGGGCTGCCTGCGCCACCAGGGACCCTTTCTGGTCTTCCTCACCGATATTCATCAGCGCTACCCTGGGCTCGGCAACGTCAAAGGTATACTTGTAGTAAATGGATCCTATTTCCCCGAACTGGGCAAGGGTTTCAGGTTTGCAGTCCGCGTTAGCCCCGATATCCAGCATAATAGACTGGGTCCCGTCGACCTGCGGGACTATCCCGGCGATAGCGGGACGAAGCAACCCTTCGATTGCCTTGATGCTGAACATGGAGCCGACTGTCATCGCACCGGTATTGCCGGCGCTGCAAAAAATATTGACGGCTCCTTCCTTAAGCAATTTGAAACCGACCGATATGCTGGAATTCGGCTTTTGAGTAAGGGCTTTCGTGGGGTGCTCCCCCATTTCGATGACTTCGGAAGCATGTACAAGCTCAATCCTTCCCGCCGGCACATCGTATTTTTCGATCATAGGACGGACGACCTGCTCGTCGCCTATCAGCACCACTACTACGTCTGCTTCAAGATCGGGAATTGCCGCTACGACACCTTCAACTATCGCTGCCGGTGCAAAATCACCGCCCATGGCGTCTACTGCAATTTTCATTTAACGCGGTTATATTGAAATGGGATAACGCAGTAAAATTAGCAGTTGATTCGGAGTAATAAAGAAATCCGCAACAACTTTTATTGGCTGTTGCGAATTCAGAAAAAATTATTGCCTGTAAATCAAGCCGTTTTGGTATAACCCTCCACTACAACTTTCCCTTTGTAGTAAAGATTACCCTCGTATACGTGCGCACGGTGGGACTGATGTGTTTCCCCGGTTGCAGTATCAACCGACAGCTGTTTGGTAGTCAAAGCATCATGCGTTCTGCGCTTGTCACGGCGGGTCGATGAATGTCTTCGTTTTGGATGTGCCATAGCCTTATGATCTGTTACTTATTTATTCTGTTTAATATTTTTTAAAGCTTCCCACCTGGGATCTACTTGTCCGTCTGCCGGATCGTCCCCCTTCGGTTGACCGTATACCAGCACCTCATCCGCGTCATCAGATTCTTCTTCACCGCGCAGCCGCGGGTGAAGCTTTTTGACGGGCAGAGCCAATGCTATGAAATCATAGATGTACCTGGCCACATTGATACGCGCGGTATTCCGCTGTATCATCTCTATTTCGTCTGTCAGCTCCTCGTCACGATCGCCGAACTTCAGAAAAATCCGGTTACCGGTTTCGACCTTCTCCTCGTATTTCTCCAGCGTCCGGTCACAAACCTGCTCGATAACGCCCTTTATATGGAAATCCAGCCGGATCATCGTCGAGGATTTATCCAAAAGCAGCCGGGCTTCAAACCTGCCGTTTTCGATAAGATCCTGAGGAAATTCCCTGAAAAAGCCGCTGCCTGATGCGTAGTCATACACATGCTCCTTCTCAGCCAGGCTGAAAATATCGATGTTGTATTTTTTCAGTTCTTCCACAATATTCCAAAAAGGAGTGCAAAGATAGGAGTTAGTAAATTAGTTTTCAAACTATTTTAGGGAAATATAGGTTTTAGGTGTCAGGTTTTAGGTGTTAGCGCTAAAACCTGAAACCTGACACCTAAAACCTAATCTAAACCTTCTTCGCCGGGTTCCCGAAAAAGGTGGCTCCTTCAGGAACATCGCTGATCACTACCGATCCTGCGCCTATGCGGGCGCCTTTTCCTATCTTTATACCGGAAACCAGCACTGCTCCCTGGCCGATAAACGCTTCAGAGCCGACTTCCGTACCGCTCCCGATCACAGCGCCGCTTCCTATATTCACAAAATCTCCTATTATTACTTTAGGCTCCAGGATCGCTCCTATCTGGATGATATTGTGATGACCTGCCACACATTTTGCCGAAATCACCGATCCCGCTCCCAGCAGGTTGCCATGCCCCAGCGATGCTTGGTCGGAAACAACCGCCGTACCGTGGATGGCGTTCACAGGCATGGTTTTACGCCTGGAAAGGAGCATTTCGGTTACCTGCTGGCGTACTGCGCGCTCGCCGATCGCCACGAAAGCCTCGCATTTCTGCCCGATCACCTTCAGGAAGCCGCCGTCGTCCGTATCGCCCAATACACTCACATCACCGATCTCCGTGCCGTGAAGCGCTTTATCGTCGTCGAGGAAGCCGTAAACCAAGACGTTATTGTGCCTGAAAATATCGTATGCCTGGTGGCCTAACGCACCCGCCCCGAAAATAACTACCGGATTTTCCAATTATTATAAAAATTTATTACGTACTGTCACAAAGTCGGTAAAATTACAAAAAAGCGACAAAGATCGTCCTTGACGATGTAAGATGGAAGAATGTCTGTTATTCAGGCTTATAGTATTCCCAGTATTCTCTTGGTGTTACGATTTTTGTATTTTTATAGGCTGACATCGTGAAATCGTTAGTATTCCCTGTGATGATAAAATCAGCTTCGGACTCATCTGCAAGCTCCAAAATCATATTATCATCCTGATCGGAGATGATATCTAACTTAATTTCCGGGTCAAATAATTCTGCTTTCGAACCAATTTCGGCTAAAACGCTTTTAGCGCCATTTGCGAAATCCGGGAACCGTGCGAATTTAGGCCTCGATAAGACCTCAAAATATTCTCGCATGAGTTCTTCGGAAATACACACTATGACCTTCCCCTCAAGGAATAATTCATTTATAATCAGGAATGGATAATTCTTTTGAATTAATGCTGAAACAATGACATTAGTATCAATTACGACCTTCTGCACTCTTTCTAACAGTTTTTACTTCATTAGAAATTTCTTCTATTGACATTTTCGAGAGATTGTATTTTTCGGCGAGCTCCACCGTTTTTTGCAGGTTAGCTTTTATTAATTTCCTGTTGACAATATCCACGAGCTCACTAAAGCTCAGTTTGTCACTTTTAATTCCAAACTGATTATACTCCACATCTGATATTGAAATATTCAGCATTCTCATTACTTTGGCTATTTGATTATACTCAAATTTACAAAAAATAACCTCTCCCTCAGACTTCCGCTCTTTTCAAATCCCTCTATTTTGCCAGCCCCGCTACCACCACCGGAGCTGACCGTAGTCGAAGCTACAAAATCGACACCCTGAAAACCAACGGGCTCGCATAATGGGAAATATTTTTGACCTGGGTCGCCGGGTGATAATAGTCGTAGTTGATGGAAGGGTTGATATGATTGTTATAATTGAAATTATACAGCAGGGTCGCATGGATTCCCTTTATAAACCTGCCTTCCAGCGGCTGTGTATACCCGATCCCGAGCATCGGCGACTGGAGCCAGATGCGGGCATAGGTTTTATTGACATGCTGGTATTTGCCATAGCCGTGGTTATAAAACTGGACATTCATCAGCTCATACTCCGCCTGGAAATGAACCATGGGGATCACGTTGTACCGGGCCATGACGCGCCCGCCGTAAAAGCTCGCCGACTTGGACGGCACAAAATAGCTGTCCCTGACATAGATGTACGTAGGTCCGGCCGCTACCGAAAAATTATCGGTAAGCCCCAGTCCTACCATAGGTGACAGGTTTACATTCGTGAAAGTCCCGAAACGCAGCCCCGCGCTGCCTCCCAGCCGCAACTTTTCCTTAAACCCGCCTTCTTTTGCTTTGTCTGACTCCGAAGCCTGCCTTCCGGCCACGGAAGCAGCTCTCCTGACACCCCTTTCCGTTTTGGAGCTATCGATCCTGAAATATTCATCCTGCGCCAGCGCGGAATGGGCAGCCAGCGTCAGCAGCAAAAAGAATGCCGCATACGGAAAATGTCTCTTTATTTTTGTCATTCGATTTGTTGTAACTGATATGCTGTTGTTCAAGAGGGTATATCCGATCCTTGTTATCAAACGAAACAACTGCTTAATTTGTTTTGCAGCTTTATGTTATGCCTATGCACTACCTGATTACCGCAGCCCGCCCCGAAAACCGGTTCCTCGAGATCCGGTATACCATCGACAAAGTGTCCTCCCGCCACCTCGAGGTACAGCTGCCGGCCTGGCGCCCCGGGAGATACGAGCTGCAGAACTTTGCAAAGAACATCCGTACATTTTCGGTAACGGATGACAAAGGTAGTTCAATTTCCTTTCAGAAAATAACCAAAGACCGGTGGAGACTGGACACCGAAAACTGCCGGTCGGTTACGATTACCTACACTTACTACGCCAACCAGCAGAATGCTGGAAGCAGCTACATAGATGCGGCGTTATGGTATCTCAATTTCATCAATTTCTGCCTCTACACCGAAGGCAGGATAGACGAGCCCTGTGAAATAGAGCTGCTGGTGCCGGAAAATTATACAATAGCGTGCGGGCTGACCGCATCGGCGCCCGGCCGCTTGCAGGCGAAGGACTTCTACCAGCTCGTCGACAGTCCCCTGCTCGCTTCTCCCCGTCTGAAGCACCTGCAGTTTGAAAGCCGCGGCGTCCCTTTTCATGTCTGGTTCGAGGGGATAACCGAATTTGACAATGACAGGCTCCTCAAAGATTTCAGGGCCTTTACCGATGCCCAGATTGCCGCGATGGGAGAGTTCCCCGAAAAGGAATATCACTTTCTCAACCTGATCCTGCCTACCGCTTTTTACCATGGGGTGGAGCACCGGAATTCCACCATGGTCGTCCTGGGCCCGCAAGACGAGGGAGAAAACCTCTATACCGACCTGCTGGGGGTCAGCTCGCACGAGCTCTTCCATGCATGGAATGTGATCCGGATCAGGCCCAAAGAACTGCTTCCCTATGATTTTACCCGGGAAAATTATTTTACGACCTGCTTTGTTGCGGAAGGATGTACTACTTACTACGGCGATCTCTTTCTCAGGAGATCGGGCGTGTTCGACGACGAAGCCTACCTGAAAGAGCTGCATGTGTACATGAAAAGACATTTTGAGCAGGCCGGGCAGGCTGCACTGTCGCTTACCGAATCCTCTTTCGACCTCTGGCTGGACGGCTATGAAGCCGGGATCCCGCAACGCAAGGTGTCGGTGTATATGAAAGGAGCGCTGGCGGCCCTGATCCTGGACCTTTACCTCAGGAAGATTTCCGGTCACACTCGGTCTCTCGATAACGTGATGCAGCTCATGTGGCAGCGTTTCGGCAGGCCGTTTACCGGGTATAGCTACCAGGATTATGTATCGGTAGCGGAGGAAGTAGCGGGACACCTGCTGACCTGGTACTGGGAAGAATGCATCAACGGAAATGTCCCGCTGGAAGCCAGGCTCAATGAGGCCCTGGCATTCGTGGGGCTTGAGATGTACCACGACGAGCTGGCCGGCGTCATGCTGAGGGATAACGCCGGGGATACTGATATGCGGGAGCGGAACAGGTGGCTCGGGAATTTAAGCATCTTACAGCAGGGTTAACCGGGAATCCCTTTTTAGACAGCCGTCTTCCGTCTGTAAGTAGAAAACCTTCGCACAATCCTTATAAAAAGTCAGGATAAAAGTGCGTATTGTATGAATGAGGACAATCAGGATAAAGAATGCTCAGCCTCATCCGCCGGTAATGACGATCATGCCTTATGGTCGGCGCTGAAGGCAGGAGACAAACATTCGCTTGGAAAATTGTTCGACAGGTATGCCCGGATTTTGATAGCCTATGGCTGCCGTATGGTTGGTAATAAAGAAATTGCCAAAGACGCTGTACAGGAGGTGTTTTTCGACCTGTGGCTTTACCGCGATAACCTCGCCGGCGAAGTCGAGGTGAAATACTATCTCTTTCGCTGCCTGCGCAATGTCCTGATCCGTACCAACCCTGAACGGAGCCATGCTCCCTTGCTTGAAGAGCGGGCATATCCGACCCATACTGAAGACTCGCTGGAAGCTAAATGGCTTGATGCCGAAAATGAAAAAGACTGGAACATCAGAATAACACGCTCGCTCAACGCCCTGTCTGAACGCGAACGGGAAATCATCTCCCTCAAATATTATTCCGGGCTGAAAATAAAGGAAATTGTGTCGCTGCTGGGCCTTAAAGACCAGACCGTAGCCAATACGCTGCAAAATGCCCTGACCAAACTTCGTAAACACCTGATCTATTTCCTGATCCTCTTTTTGCCGTATTAGCGGTAAGTTTTACCTCGCCCCGACCAGGCGTTTCCAACCGGGTTTCCAACCGCATGCAAAAAAAGTCTGGATTCTTTTGGTAGTAAAACGGAAAAGTCTTCTCTGTCCTGAAAAGGGCGGATTTCCTAACCAATAATTTCAATGGATCATTATACCCATTTCTGCGCTGAAGATTTTGCCCGGGATGATTTTTTTATCCTATGGGTCAGATCGGCTGATTTAGAAGCGGAGACCTTTTGGCAAAACTGGCTTGAGACTTATCCGTTCAAGCGCGGTGAAGTGGAAGCTGCCCGGCAATTGGTGTTGATGATGCGTCACCTGCCCGAAGCCGACGTTACCGATGAAGAGATCGATGTGCTGAAAAGGTCGGTATATGACCGTATAGAAAGAGTAGAAAATCGCCGGACCATTTTCCGGGGAAGCTTTTTCCGGAGGCATTGGTGGGCCGTGGCCGCTACGGTAGCAGCGCTTGTATCGGGCTACCTGTGGTTTTTCCTTCCATCTTCGGAACCTGCCGCCTGGGAATATTCCGGGATCGTGACAGAGGCTGCCAGGGAGTACGACCTGATCGAAGTGGAAAATCAATCACGTGAGGTACGCCTGGTAAACCTGCCCGACAGCAGTTCTGTCCTGCTCAGAAGGGGCAGCAAACTTACCTATCCTGAACATTTCCATAAAGAAAAAAGGGAGATCTACTTATCGGGCGAGGCGTTTTTCGAAATAACCAAAGACCCAGAAAGGCCATTCTACGTATTCGCAAACGACATCGTGACCAGAGTTGTGGGTACGAGCTTTACGATCAGGGCCTATCCGGGCGACAAACAGGTATCGGTCGCCGTAAAGACCGGGAAAGTAGTTGTTTCAAGCACGCGTGGGCACCTTTCGCAGCGGACAGGCGGTGCGGCGCCCCGCGAAACGGTACTGGCTCCGAGCCAGCAGGCCTTCTTCATAGGAGAGAAGGTCTCGTTTGCAGAGCCCGATCCGCAGCCGGCCGCCAGATCCGATACGGAAAATATCGAAACCGTTTCGTTCGAGTACGACGAAACGCCGCTTAGGGTCATAGTCGATGAGCTGATGAGCGCTTACGCTATCAACATCGTATATGATGAGACCGTTCTCGGTGACTGCCCTATTACTGCCTCCCTGGGGGATGTGCCCCTGGCTGAAAAGCTCAACCTGATATGTAAGGCGGTCAGGGCGGGTTACCGGACCGTAGAAGGGGATATCCTGATCCGGGGTGAAGGTTGTGACTGAGCTCAGTGTCCGCGTTATAGCAGAAACAAAGAGATAAACTAAATGCCTATGTACTAAAAATACCTCGAGTTTTTAAAAAAGGGCAGGTAAATATGGGGTTTACCTGCCCGGGAAACCCTGCATCATCTGTCAGGATGAACAGGATCACTGTTGTCAAAATCTGCAAAATTTTAACTTTTCTAAGTTATGGAGAAAAAAAACAAACGCCAAAGGCTGCCGTTTTACCTTATGAAACTGACCTTTTATCAACTAGTTATTACGGTCGTCTTTGCAGGAATCGTTTCGGCAGGAGCTTCCAGGGCACAGGATATTCTTAGCCAGCATATTTCGGTAGAGATCCTGGACAAAAAAATGAAAGATGCCCTGCGGATTATCGAAAAGCAATCCGACGTCAAGTTTGTGTATAGCTCGCGCCTGGTAGACGTCAACCGGAAGGTAAACCTGGTAGTCCACAATATGCCGCTGGCCCAGGTCCTGGAAAAACTTCTGTTCCCCCAGCAACTGAAATACGAAATCTCGGGCAGGCAGCTGATCCTCGACAGGCAGGAAAAGAAAGCGGGTATTTCATCGCCGGAAAGTATGATCATTCACGAACCCGACCGGGGTATCAGAGGCAAGGTTACGGACTCTTCGAACGAGGCGCTGCCCGGCGTCAACGTGCTTGTGAAAGGGACGCAAACCGGAACGGCCACCAATGCCGACGGTGTTTTCTCTTTGAATATCCCCGACGAGGGCGCAACGCTGATCTTTTCGTTTGTAGGATATCGCAGCCAGGAAGTGGCCACCGGAGGACTGTCTGTGCTGAACATCACGATGGAAGTCGACGAAAAAGCGCTGGAGGAGGTGGTCGTGGTAGGGTACGGTACAATGAGGAAAAACGACCTGACGGGCTCGGTTGTTACAGCCAACCTGGAGGCATTTAAAGAAGCCCCCAACACCAACGTACTGCAGTCGGTGAAAGGTACGATCCCCGGCCTCGACATCGGCCAGACCAACCAGGCAGGGGAAGAACCGTCTATCCAGATCAGGGGAAGAAATACGATCAACGGCATCAGGTCCGTGCTGATCGTACTCGACGGGATCATCTACAACGGAAGGCTGGGCGATATCAATCCTGCCGATATCGAATCGTTAAACGTACTCAAGGACGCCAGCAGCAAGGCTATTTACGGGGCGCAGGCTGCCAATGGCGTAATCCTGATCACGACCAAAAGCCGCAGCAGGAGCGAAAAACCGATCATTACCTATTCGTCTTACATAGCCTCTCAAACCCCTACATCTGATATGCGGCTCCGCAACCGGGAAGAGAAGCTGCAGATCATCCGAGACATCTATTATAAGAATGCCTACCTGGGCCCTGATTATACCCAGCCAAACCCCGACTGGACTTTTGCCCAAACCGAGCTGGTCCCCGAAAACATGAAAGGGATCGACGAAGGGGTGGACTTTGACTGGTGGAAAGCGCTGTCGAACCCGGGTTTCCTCACAGACCATGCGCTGACTATAAACGGCAGCACTCAAAAAACAGATTACTACCTGTCAGGAGGCTTTACCAAACAAAAAGGCTTTTTGATGAATGATAACTATAAACGGAGCTCGGTGCGTATCAATCTGAGCACGGCCATAACCGATTGGTTTACGCTGGGCGCCAACACTTTCGGCTCATTTACGGATTATTCGGGCATATACCCTAATATGGTAGCCATGAGGCAGACAAGCCCACTGGTCAAGCCGGTAGACGAAAAAGGGGAGTTTATTATCTTTCCTACCGGCGCAACCAATCTTATCAACCCGTTTTTAGCTGCCCAGGCCGACAATAAAGACATTAAAAACAGGTTTAACGGAACGTTTTACGGGATTGTGAAAATTCCGGCCGTCAAAGGGCTGGAATACAGGCTGAATTTTTCAAACGATTTTATCAGCGAAAATTATTTCAATGCAAACCGCTATGATGCCAACCGGACCGGAGCAATGCAGAAGATCAACCGGAAGCAGCTGGACCGCACGATCGATAATATCATCAACTACGACAACCGGTTTGGGCATCACGGTATTTCGGCCACTTTCGTGACAGGCTACCGGAGCAATGAGGCTGAATCGACGAACGCAGAGGGAGAGAATATCGCCAATATATCGCTTTCCTACAACAGCCTTCAGCAGGCCGCGATACAGCGGATCTATTCCTACGCATGGAAAGGAACATTTCTGTACCAGATGGGGAGGGTAAACTATAACTATAAAAACACCTATCTCATTACCGGTACGCTAAGAAGGGACGGCTATAGCGGCTTTTCAAAAAACAACAAATTTGCGCTTTTCCCATCAGTAGGGCTTGCCTGGATCGTATCCAACAATGCCTTTATGTCGGGCTCGAAAATAGACCTCCTGAAAATAAGGGGGAGCTTCGGGGTGAATGGCAATATGACCTCGAGGTATTCTTCCCTGGCAAAGGTAAGCACGCCTGACGAGTCGAAATTTGTATTCGGAGAAGGAGGGACTTCTATCGGGCAGTCCCTGACTTCGCTTCCCAACAATAATCTCCGGTGGGAAAAATCGAACGGGCTGAACATCGGTGTGGATTTCGGCCTGCTCGACAACCGCCTGGGAGGCAGCGTGGAATATTACCATACGGCCACCACCGATTTGTTATGGAATATCGTAATCCCGCAGATCACGGGCTTCTCCAGTATTTCGAGCAATGTCGGGAAATTACAGAACAATGGCGTCGAGGTCATGCTTTCCACTACGCCGGTAAGGACAAAGTCGTTTGAATGGAATGTCAACCTGAATTACGCCAGCAATAAGAATAAAATTGTGAGCCTGCTCGGGGAAGATAAAAATAAGGATGGCAGGGAAGACGACCTGCCGGGAAGCAACCTGTTTATCGGCAAATCGATCGGCACGATCTATCATTACCAGATACAGGGGATCTGGCAGTTGAACGACGAAGTAATGACGGGTTATTATCCCGGTGCGTACCGCATCGTCGACCAGGATAACGACGGTACGATCACTGCCGACAAGGACAGGGTCTTTTTAGGAAGGTCGGAGCCGGCTTATTCGTTCGGTGTCCAGAGCGAAATGAAATATAAGGGATTTGTTTTCCGCTTCTTCGTCAATTCCATACAAGGCGGCAAAAATGGCTATCTAGGCGGCAATGCCCCGGCCAATGTGGCATCTACGGGGAACTTTGCCAACCTGAATACCTTCAACTACGATTTATGGTCGGTAAGCAACCCGGGCGGCAAGTATGCCGTCGGGTGGTCGGTGCCCCAGATCAATCCGACCCCTTACTATTCCAGGAGTTTTGTCCGGCTACAGGATGTTTCACTGGCCTACCAGGTGAACAGCGCGCTGGTAAACAAGATAGGCGGCAGGCATATCAAGGTCTTTGCCAGCGGCAAGAATCTGATTACCCTCACCGATTGGGATGGCTGGGACCCCGAAACCGGGCAGGGTATCAATAGTGATGCGTACCCGGTTTTAAAATCATTTTCATTAGGTATTGAATTAAGCTTTTAATGGATACAGATATGAGAAATTTAAGATTATTCATATTGAGTACTGTGCTTCTCCTGGGCCTCAATGCCTGTGACGAACAAAAGATACTACAGGAAACCCCGTTGGATTTCTTCAGCCCGGAAAACAGTTTTGTTACCTATGACAACTTCCAGAGCGGGCTTACCGATCTCTATGCAAAAGTGCGGAACATCCACTATGCCGGTACCGAATACAAGCCTTACCTTACGGCTACCGATATTGCCCATGACGGCCGCTACCAGCTCACTGCGCGTTTTGGCGGGCACACCAACTACCTGGTGCCTACCAACAGCAACGTTTTGCTGCATTGGAGAAGCTGGTACAAAATTGTCAGTAATGCCAATACTATCATTTCCAGAGTTGAGCAATCGGCTCTCAGCGATAGCGAGAAGAAGCTGATCGAGGCAGAAGCACGGTTCTTCCGTGCATTTGCCTACCGGTTCCTGGTTTATTTATGGGGCGACATTCCGCTGGTAACACAGGAAGTAACTTCTCCGCAAACCGATTTCATACGAAACTCAAAAACGGATGTTTTGAACCAGATAATCGAAGACGCCAGGATCGCTGCCGATAATTTACCTGCTATTAACCAGGTAGTGGACGGAAAAATATCCAACCTTGTTGCCTACCAGCTACTGGCCGAGACCTATATTTCGGTCGAAGACTACGACGCGGCTATTGC